>DATBAZ010000424.1:0-4067 GCA_036271255.1 Alphaproteobacteria bacterium | reverse complement strand
CGGCTGGGTGAGGGCCGAGGGCGGCAGCACGCGCGCCATCGGCTATTTCGAACCCGCCGATCACATTTATCACGTCCAGCTGGCCAACGCTTTCACCCTGGCGGATCACTATTTCTGCGCCCAGATCGGGCCGACCTTGCCCAACCGCCTCTATCTGTGGAGCGGAACCAGCGGGTGGGGACACCTCACGCCGACCTCGACGGACGACAGCCTGCCCTTCAACAACCCGTCGCTGACGGCGCCGCCGCCCGAGCTGCCCTGGCCGACCATGGCCGATGTTCTCGATCAGGCCGGCCTGCCGTGGAAATGCTATTCGGTGATGGACGGGTCGGTGCCGTCGGCGATCGGCGCGTTCAATCCGCTGATCTTCTTTCCGCGGATCCAGAAGAACCCTGTGAAGCTGGCGAACGCCACGGCGGAATTCGCCGAGTTCTTCACCGATCTCAAGGCCGGCACCTTGCCCGCCGTCTCATGGATCGTCACCGAAGCCGCGGTCTGCGAGCATCCTCCGGCGCCGCCGGATATGGGCCAGCTGTTCGCGGCGCGGGTGGTGCAGGAGCTTATGAATTCCAGCGCCTGGGAATCGACCGCTTTGTTCATCACCTATGACGAGGGCGGCGGATTCTTCGAAAGCGTGCCGCCGGCCATCCTGGAGCGGGTTCCGCACAAGCTGCCGCATGCCGGGGAGGCGGTCGGGCCCGCCTTCCGCGTGCCGCTGTTCGTCGTGTCGCCCTATGCCAGGCGGCGCACGATCTTCAAGGAGGTCATGGACCATACCTCGATCCTGCAATTCGTCGAGGACACCTTCACGACCAGGGCGAAACCGCTCCATCTGCCGACGATCCACCCGCACCGCCGAACCCTGAACCATCTGGCCAAGGCCTTCGACTTCACCCAGACGCCGATCGCGCCGACCTTGCCGACGGCGAAGCAGCTTTATCCCGATGCGAAGAAGGATGTGCTGGTGCTGAACGGGAAGCGCACTGTCGCCAGTTGCGCAACGAAGGCGCCGACCTGGCTGCCGCAGCTGCTGGGCGTGTGAATTGTAGGGTGGGAAAGCGAAGCGTATCCCACCAGCCGCGCGACGCGCGGCATTCCGTGCTCGTGTCTAAAGCGAACGGTGGAATACGCTTCGCTCTTCCACCCTACGATGAGTTAAGCCGCCCTGCGCCGTCCGCCCGAGCCTTCGGATTCGAACAGTTCGGACAGCTTGTTCAGCATCGTGCCGCCGAGTTGCTCGGCGTCGACCAGGGTGACGGCGCGGCGATAGTAACGGGTGACGTCGTGGCCGATGCCGATGGCGATCAGCTCGACCGCGCCGCCGGTCTCGATCTGCTTGATGACCTCGCGCAGATGCTGCTCGAGATAGTTGCCGCTGTTGATCGACAGGGTGGAATCGTCCACCGGCGCGCCGTCGGAGATCACCATCAGGATGCGGCGCTGCTCGGGCCGGCCCATTAGGCGGTTATAGGCCCATAGTAGAGCCTCGCCGTCGATATTCTCCTTCAGCAGACCCTCGCGCAGCATCAGGCCGAGATTCTTGCGGGCGCGGCGCCACGGGGCGTCGGCGGATTTGTAGACGATGTGGCGCAGGTCGTTGAGGCGGCCGGGGCTGACCGGCTTGCCGGCGGCGAGCCATTTCTCGCGCGACTGGCCGCCTTTCCAGGCGCGGGTGGTAAAGCCCAGGATCTCGACCTTCACGCCGCAGCGTTCCAGCGTGTGGGCGAGAATGTCGGCCGACAGCGCGGCGATGGTGATCGGCCGGCCGCGCATCGAGCCGGAATTGTCGATCAGCAGGCTGACGACGGTGTCGCGGAAATCGGTCTGCTTCTCCTGCTTGAAGGAGAGCGGCAGGACCGGGTTGATCACCACGCGGGCCAACCGCGCGGTGTCCAGGATGCCTTCCTCGAGATCGAAACTCCAGGCGCGGGTCTGCTTTGCCAGCAGGCGGCGCTGCAGCCGGTTGGCCAAGCGTGCGACGACACCGTGCAGGTGCTGGAGCTGCTGGTCGAGCAGGCGGCGCAGCCGCGTCAGCTCCTCCGGGTCGGCCAGCTCGTCGGCTTCGACGATCTCATCGAACTGGGTCGTGAATGCCTTGTAGGCGTTGCGGTCGGTGGAATCGGAGGGTGGGCCGCGCTGCGGGGTGGCGTCGGAGTCTTCGTCCTCTTCGCCGTCGCCGCCCTCCGCCGCCTCGCTCATCGAGACTTCGATCTGCGCGGCGTCGTCGCTCTCGCCGTCGCCCATGGTCGGGCGCATCTCGCCCTGCTGCTGCTCGCTCTGGCCGCCCTGATCCTCGGACTCCGACTCCTCTTCGTTGTCGTCGTCGTTGTCCTCGGCTTGGGCATCGCCGGCCTGCTCGTCCTCCATCTCGGGCCCGACATCGAGCGAGAGCTGGGAGAGCAGCCGGCGGCTCTCGCGGGCATAGTCGTCCTGGTCGTGCAGCAGCTTGTTCAGGCTGTCGAAATGGGTGGGCATATGCTCGGCGACGAAGGGCCGCCAGGCATCGACCATCGTCTTGGCCGAGGGCGGCGGGGCCTCGCCGGTCAGCGCCTCGCGCGCCAGCAGCTTCAGTGCCTCCGGCAGCATCGAGTCTTCGCGCGACGTGTTGCGGTCGAAGCCTTGACGGCGGGCGCGATCGTCGATCGCGGCACCCAGATTGGCGGCGACGCCGGCCATTTCCCTGGCGCCGATCGCCTCGACCCTGGCCTGCTCCAGCGCCTCGAACGCGGCGCGCGCCTGGGTCGAGCTCGGCATGCGATAGGCGTGGATGCCGGGGTCGTGATGACGCAGCTTCAGCGCCACCGCGTCGGCGGCGCCGCGGGCGATTGAGGCGTCGCGCGGGTTGAGGTCGCGGGCCGGGTTGGGAATGCGCACGCGCTTTCCCACCACCGACGGTGCGTCGTTGGAAAAATTGACCTCGACCTCGTCCTGCCCCGACATGGCGCGGAGAGTCGCTGCGGTGGCGCGCTTGAAGATCTCGACCGGTGTCTCGTTATCGGACATCGCGGCCCCTTAGGCCGAGGGCGCGCGGACGCCGGTCTCGGGCAGTTCAGTGCCGAAGCAGCGCTGATAGTATTCGGCGATGATCGGCCGTTCCAGTTCGTCGCACTTGTTGAGGAAGGTCACCCGGAAGGCGAAGGCGAGATCGTTGAAGATCGCCTTGTTCTCGGCCCAGGTGATCACCGTGCGCGGCGACATGACGGTCGAGATGTCCCCGGCCATGAACCCCTGGCGGGTCAGGTCGGCGAGCCGGACCATGGCATTCACCAGCTCGCGGTCCTTCTGCGACGTCATCTTCAGCTTCGCCGTCACGATCTCGACCTCGGCCGCGTGCGGCAGGTAGTTCAGGGTGGCGACGATGTTCCAGCGGTCCATCTGGCCCTGGTTGATCTGCTGCGTGCCGTGATAGAGGCCGGTCGTGTCGCCCAGGCCCACCGTGTTGGCGGTGGAGAACAGGCGGAAGGACGGGTGCGGGTGGATAACCTTGTTCTGGTCCAGCAGGGTCAGCTTGCCCTCGACCTCCAGCACGCGCTGGATCACGAACATGACGTCCGGCCGGCCGGCATCGTATTCGTCGAACACCACGGCGCAGGCATGCTGCAGCGCCCAGGGCAGCAGACCCTCGCGATATTCGGTCACCTGAAGCCCGTCGCGCAGCACGATCGCGTCCTTGCCGATCAGGTCGATGCGGCTGATATGGCTGTCAAGGTTGATGCGGATGCAGGGCCAGTTGAGCCGCGCCGCGACCTGCTCGATATGGGTCGATTTTCCGGTGCCGTGATAGCCCTGGATCATGACGCGGCGGTTGAAGGCGAAGCCGGCGAGGATGGCGAGGGTGGTGTCGCGGTCGAAACGATAGGTCTCGTCGACATCGGGCACGTGGTCGTTCCGCTCGCTATAGGCGGGAACCTGCATGTCGCTGTCGATGCCGAAAGTCTGCCGAACCGAGAGAGAGATATCGGGCTTTGCCGTCAGGCCGACCGCGTCGGTCGAGGGATTCATGAGAACGACTCCGAGATACTTTCGTTGTTATGCCAGGTAGGCAGCCTTGAGCGTCTGCAGTGCCT
>DATBAZ010000423.1:0-6274 GCA_036271255.1 Alphaproteobacteria bacterium | reverse complement strand
TGTCGATTCCGTTCAAGCGGTTGGCATGGACGTGGCGCTTGAACACCTGCTCATCATGCACCGTGTGCGCCAGCATCATCACGCCGCGCTGGGAAAACATGACGTTGTAGTTGAGCTCCTGCGACAGGCCCTCCCACAGCTTCACGGCATGGTCGTAGAGCGCCGCGCTCTCGTCGAACAGGTAATTGGAGCGGATGATGGTGGTGTTGCGGCCGGTATTGCCGCCGCCCAGCCAGCCCTTCTCCAGCACCGCGATATTGGTGAGGCCGTGCTCTTTCGCCAGGTAATAGGCGGTCGCGAGGCCATGGCCGCCGGCGCCGACGATCACCGCGTCATAGGCCGCCTTCGGCTCGGGCGCGCGCCACTGCCGGCCCCAGCCGCGATGACCGCCGATCGCCTGCCGCAGCAGGGAGAAGGCTGAGAAGGGCTGCTTTCTGGACGCCATGGCGGGCAAGTCTCGACGGGATTCGCCGCGAAGGCTAGGCCTAGTTCAGCAAGCGGAATTGTATGAATACGACACAGGCATGATGCTGAGACACAGGCCGCTCAGTCGCCGGTGGTCTCCACCACCTTGGGCAGGTGGCCGAAAGCCGCCACCGCCCGCACCAAATCGGTGCCTTTCAGCCCGATCGTGGCGGTATTGCGTAACGGATGGATGTTGACCGTCCCCTCCCCCGTCAGCGCGGCGTCGAGCACCAGCGTTACGGCGCCGCCGGTATCGTTGATGACCGCAAGCGGCGTCACCGAGCCGGGCTCGACGCCCAGCAGCTCCGCCATCGCCTCGGCCTTGCCGAAGGACAGGCGCTTGGAGCCGATCTTATGGCGCAGCGCCTTGATGTCGATCGCGGCGTCCGCCGGCGCGGTGACCAGCCAGAAGGCGCCGCCCTCGTCCTTCAGGAACAGGTTTTTGGTGTGCAGGCCCGGCATCGCATGGTGGATTTCGGCGCTCTCGGCGACGGTGAACACCGCCGGATGCTCGAGGCTGCTGAAAGGCACGTCAAGCCGGCGCAGCGTATCGTACAGGGCTTCTTCGGCGTTGGTCATTCACTGTCTCAATGTGCAAAGGCGTCGTTCATCGGCTGCGCATATTCGTCGTTGGCGGTGAGCGGTTTCAAGCCCAGAGCCTCCTCCATCGTGCGCGCCGTGCTGTAATGGTCGTAATGCACGTCGCTCGCCTGACCCGCCCGAATGAGGCCGGGCGAGGCGAACAGGATCGTGGCGATGTGATTGTTGGCCTCGGTAGACGACTCGTCCCAGGTCAGGATCAGCAGCGAGCGCCGGGTCTTCCAGGCGGGCGAGGCAAAGAGCGGCTCCAGCGTTTCCTTCAGCCAGCCGTCCTGCACCCGGAGGCTCTTGGGCGCACCGTCCCCCGGCACCTCGCCGTCGAAATAATCGTCGGCCGCGATCCAGGCGAAGACCGGCGTGGTGTCGACGCCGGCGAGGTCCTTGTTCAGCTCCTTGATATCGACGAGATGGGCGCGGCAGCGCGCCTTGTCGTCCCGTATGTCGGCGAACAGGAAGAACGGCGCCTCGTCGGGCTCATAGTCCTTGTCGTACTTGATCGATGTGCCGCAAGGAGGCCCCATCCCCTGCTGGTAGCTCTTCCAGCTTTTGCCGGCCGCCTCCAGCCGGTCGGCGATGTTCGGCACGGCGAGCTTGAGTTTGGGGAAATACTGGCCGCCCTTGACGAAGGTGTCGCCCCCGGCGACGGCGAGATAGTTCTCGTCGCTGGGATGGTAGGTGGCCTGGAAATTGCGCAACAGGAAACCCTGCGGCAGCAGCCCGTTCGTGTAGGGCGCATTGGCCGTGTCGCCGATGATCTGCCCGAAATCGGTGTTCTCCATCATGATGATGAAGACATGGTCGAAGGCCGGCACAGCCGATTTCGGCGGGACGATCTTCGGCGCATCGGCCGGGGCGCCGACCGTCAGCGAGAGGTCGTCGGCAAAGCCGCCTTTGCCGTCGAAGCGCAGCGTAACCACGATCGCCCGTGACCCGGCCGGCAGCGCACCGTTGGCCCCGGTGCTTTTCATCTCCAACCCGGCCGACGGCCCGACCGGTTTCCCGGCATCATCGAGGAAGTCCAGTTTCAACGTGGCCCTACCCTTGCCGCCGAACGCGCCGAGCTTGCCCGACAGGCTGTAGGAGACCTCGCCGGATAAGGGGGGCAGGCCGATCGTCTGGGTCAGGGCCGACCCATAGAGGCCGCTCCAGATCGCCGACTTGCCCGCGATCCCCTTGCCCGCGGCGCGGCACAGCAGCGCCGGATTGCCCTCGGCGACCGTCCAGCCGGGGATGGTCGTGGCCGCGGCGCGGTCGTTGGTGCAGCGGCCGAACTCGCCGTCGCCATTGGCGATCAGGTTGGGAGAGGTCTCGGCCCATGCCGGAAGACATGCCAAGCCCGAGGCGATCGCCAGGGCCGACAAGCAAAACCGCTTCATCCGTTCCATCCTCCGACCTGTTTTTTGGGAATTTATCAGCGGCGGGCAGGCTATGCTACGCGCCATATGTCGCTGTTGAACGATCGCTTAATTAGAGTGGCGTTTCGCGCCTTGTGATGTATCCTGCAAGACCGCTGGATGTGAGGGAACCGACGCATGGCGCGAGACGCGCGCTTCGATATCCTGTTCGAACCGGTCAGGATCGGGCCGGTCACCGCGCCGAACCGGTTCTATCAGGTGCCGCATGCGAGCGGCATGACCAATGCCCTGCCGCGCGTACGCGCCGCCTTCCGCGAGACCAAGGCCGAGGGTGGATGGGGCGTTGTCTGCACCGGAGCCTGCTCGGTCCATCCAAGCTCAGACGATTCACCCCTGCCTTTCGCCACCCTGTGGGATGATGACGACATCCGCGCCCATGCGCTGATGACCGAAGCGGTGCACCGTCATGGTGCGTTGGCCGGAATCGAGCTCTGGCATGGCGGCGCCTCGGTCATGAACCGGACCAGCCGCCTGCCACCGCTGTCCCCGTCGGGCATCCCCTGGATGGCGACGCATCTGGGCTTCATGTCGAACCTGAGGCCCAGGGTCATGGACCGGGCCGACCTCGCCCAACTGCGCGCCTGGCAGGCGGAGGGCGCGCGCAAGGCTGAGAAAGCCGGGTTCGACATACTCTATGTCTATGCCGGCATGGGCTATCTGGCCTACGAGTTCCTGCTGCCCGACTATAACCGGCGCACCGACGACTATGGCGGCTCGGTCGAGAATCGCGTCCGGCTGGTGCGCGAATTGATCGACGTGACGCGCGAAGCGACGGGGGGGCGCTGCGCCGTGGCGTTGCGCATCAGCCTGGAAGAGCTTCGCAAGCGGCAGGGCAGCTGGGCCGAGAGCGAGGCGCACGAGGTGGTCTCGCTGCTGGCCGACGCACCCGACCTGTTCGATGTGAAGATGGATTCGAGCCCGACCGATTGCGCCCCGTCGCGCTTCGCGCCTGAGGGCAGTCACGAGCCGGTGATCGATTTCGTCAAGAAACTGACGACCAAGCCCGTCGTCGGCGTCGGCCGTTTCACCTCGCCCGACACGATGGTGTCCCAGGTGCGGCGCGGCGTGCTGGACCTGATCGGCGGCGCCAGGCCCTCGATCGCCGACCCGTTCCTGCCGGCCAAGATCCGCGACGGGCGCCAGGATGAGATCCGCGAATGCATCGGCTGCAATATCTGCATCTCGAGCTGGCATGACGGCGTGCCCGTCCGCTGCACCCAGAATGCAACGGCCGGCGAAGAGTGGCGCCGAGGCTGGCATCCGGAGCGGTTCGCCAAGGCCGCCGCACCGGAGTCCGTGCTGGTGGTGGGTGGCGGCCCGGCTGGGCTTGAATGCGCCCGCGTGCTGGTCGAGCGCGGCCACACCGTGACCTTGGCCGACGCCGGCCACGAATTCGGCGGCCGCCTGCGGTTCGAGACGAAACTGCCGGGCCTCTCAACCTGGTCGCGCGTGCTCGACTACCGGCTTGCGGCGTTGCGCGTGGCGGCGGGAGCCGAGCTGTTTCTCGATAGCCGGCTGAGCGCGGATGATGTGCTCAATTTCGGCTGCGACCGGGTGGTGATCGCCACGGGCAGCCGCTGGACCAGGATGCTCTATGCGCCGAGCGAGTTGCCGATGGCCGGGGTCGATCATCCGGCGGTGCTGACGCCGGACGATATCGCCGCCGGCATCAAGCCCGAGGGGCCGGTCGCGGTGTTCGATTTCGACAATTATGTCATGGGCGGCGCGATTGCCGAGCTGCTGGCGCGAGACGGGACGGAGGTGCGCTATGTCACGCCGGCCGGTCATGTCTCGGCCTGGAGCTTCATGACCAACGAGCTGCCGCTGATCCACCGCGCAGTGCGCGCCCGGCAGGTGACGGTCGACACGCTGGAGACAGTCGCCGGGTTCGACGGCGAGCGCCTGACCTTGCGCCATCTCTTCACCGCCGAGGAGCGGAGTGTGCCCTGCCGTTCCCTCGTGGTGGTCGGGCTGCGACAGCCCGAGGACGGGCTTTACCACACGCTTACCTCAGATCCGGCGGCGCTGGAGCGAGCGGGCATCGGCTCCGTCGCGCGGATCGGCGATGCGCTTGCCCCCGGCGCACTGGTCCATGCCGTCCATTCCGGCCATGCCTATGGGCGGGAATTCGACGCCGAGCCGCCCTACCGGCGCGACCGGCCGTTCGTCTCCGGCGAGGGGGTGTCCTAGCATCATGTCCGAGGCTGCCGCCCGGTCCTATTCGCTGATCAATATCCTGCCTCCGCTGGCGGGAGTGGGGTCGGCTGCCATCGGCAGCGGGCTCCTGCATACGCTGCTGCCGCTGCGGCTGCACCGGATGGGATACGAGACCGCCACAATCGGGCTGGTCGTCACCGGTTATTCCATAGGCTTCCTGGTCGGCTGCCTCGGCGTGCCGATCTTGATCCGCCATGTCGGGCACGTGCGCGCCAACGCCGCCTTCGCCGCAACCGCGGCACTGATGGTCATGGCGCTCGACTGGGCGCCATCGGCCTGGATCAATGGGCTGATCTACGGTGCGATCGGGCTGGCCGCAGCCGGCATATCGGTGGTGACGGAAAGCTGGCTGAACGAGCTGGTCGCCCCGGCCTGGCGTGCCCGCGTACTGACCGCCTATGTGCTGGAGCTGGCGCTCTGCTACGGCATCGGCCAGCTGATCGGGTTGGGAATCGATGTCCGAGGCAGCCATATGCCCATGCTGACCGCCGCCTTCTATATGCTGGCATTGATCCCGGTGGTCGCCATCGGCGTCGCCAGCCCCGAGCCCCCGCATGCCACGCCGCTGCGCCTGCTGCATGCCTTCGAGGTCTCGAAAGTCGGGGGGCTCGCATGCCTGCTGACCGGCCTGGTCAGCTCCACCTTCGTCGGCATCGGGCCGCTCTATGGCGAGGCGCTGGGGCTCGAGCAGCAATCGATCATCGTGCTGATGGCGGCGGTCCAGTTCGGCGGCATGCTGATGCAATGGCCGCTCGGCTTCGCCTCCGACCGGTATGACCGCCGCTATCTGATGGTCGTGATGAGCCTCGCGATGGGGTCCGTCGCCGTCACGCTGATCCTGCTCGGCCGGCATCTGCCGTTCTGGACGCTGGCGATCCTACTCGGCAGCTTCGGCGGAATCGCCGAAAGCTTTTACCCGATCGGTGTCGCCCATTCGAACGACCGCGCCGACCCGGCGGAATACGTGCCGCTATCGTCTAACCTGCTGCTGATCTGGGGCATCGGCGGCGCGGTCGGGCCGGCAGTCGGCTCGGCCGCCCTACAGCGCATCGGCCCGTCGGGCTTCTTCTCATACGTGCTGGTTTTGTCGGCCGGTTTCGCCGTCTTTGCCCTGTGGCGCATCCGCCGCGCCGGCAAGGTGATCGAGGAGCAACGAGAGGGTTTCGTCGCCTATCCCACCAGTTCGCCGGCGATCCTGGAATGGATACCGTTCCGCAAGCTGCGCGGGCGCGACCGGCCATGATCGTCGAGCGCTTTCCCCATGCGGTGGAACGCCGCGACGCGGTGGAGATCGCGCTGTCGGATGGTACGCGGATCCTGGCGACGCTGTGGCTGCCGGTGGACGCCGAAACGGCGCCGGTGCCGGCAGTGGTCGAGATGGTGCCCTATCGCCGCCGCGACGGCACAGTCTTCCGCGACTGGCCGATGCAGCCTTATGTTGCCGGGCACGGCTTTGCCTATTGCCGGATCGACCTGCGCGGTTCAGGCGATTCCGATGGAATTCTTGCTGACGAGTATACGCCGCGCGAGCAGTCCGATGCGGAGGAGATCATCGCTTGGCTGGCGGCGCAGCCCTG
>DATBAZ010000422.1:0-11226 GCA_036271255.1 Alphaproteobacteria bacterium | reverse complement strand
ACCCAGGCTGTCAGGCTGCAGACCGGCGGATCCGTCACCAACGCCGCGGGCGGTGTGCTGAACGGCAGGCTGCTCAGCCTGGGCGCGGGGGCGTCCACAACCCTCGACAATTCCGGCACCATCCTCAATGCCATCGGCATCTATTCCACCGGCACAAACAGCCTGATCAATGAGGCGGGCGGCCTGATCTCGGTCGCCGGCGGCGCGGTTCGCTTCCAGAACGGTACGTTCGAGAATTTCGGCACCATCATCGCCACCGGCGCCGCCGGCGATGGGGTCATCCTCAGCACCGGGGCCTCTTTCACCAATGAGGCGGGCGGCGTGATCAACGCCGGACGGGACGGCGTCTACATGGCCGGGGCCCAGGTGACGATCGAAAATGCCGGGACGATCATCGGCAGCCAGGCGGTTTATCTGCGCGGGACCATGGCGAACCACCTGGTGGTCGATGGCGGGGCGGTGTTCCAGGGTGCCGTGCAAGCCCGGTATGGCTCGACAAACGTGCTGGAGCTTTCGGCCAAGACCGGGGCGGGCACGATTTCCGGCATCGGCGGCACGATCCAGAACTTCACGACCATAACCATCGACAGCGGCGCGCGCTGGGATATCGGCACGATCTCGGCAGCCGCGACCGTCCTGAATGCCGGGACGATCGGCGCCCATTCCACGATCGGCGTCGCTCTGACGAACGGCACCATCATCAATTCCGCCACCGGCACCATCGACGGCAGCAGCTACGGCGTTCAGCTCGGGACCCCGAACTACGGCACGGTCGACAATTCCGGGGTCATCGCCGGGACCGGCGGCGTCGCGGTCGCGCTCGATGGCGGCGGCCGGGTCACCAATGAGCAGCACGCGACCATCTCCGGGGTCACATACGGCATCAGGGCCGTCGGCAGGTCGTCGACCGTCGACAATTTCGGGACGATCGGCGCAACGGGAACCGCCGGCGTCGGTGTTCATCTCGGCCAGGGCGGTAACGTAACCAACGAGGCCGGCGCGGAGATTCTGGCCGGCCAGAGCGGCGTTAGGCTCGTCATGGCCGGCACTGTCGTCAATCACGGCACGATAGTCGGCGTAGGCGGCACCGGCGTCGATCTGGAGGCCGGGGGCGTCCTGCGCAACCTGTCGGGGGGCACGATCACCGGCAGCGCCTATGGCGTTCTCGCCCACGGCGCCTCCGCGACGGTCGAGAATGCCGGGACCATTAACGGCTCAGTCTACCTGTATGCCTCAGGCTCCAATCGCCTGATCCTCGACCCCGGCGCGGTTATCAACGGCGATGTCTTTGCCAACCAGAGGGCCGTCAATGTCATGGAACTGGCCTCAGCTGCGTCGGATGGCACGCTGAGCGGCTTTTACGCGCGGTACTTCCAGACGCTCGCCATCGACAGCGGCGCGCAATGGGAAATCGGCGCCATCCCTCCGGCGCACACGATCGTGAACGCCGGCACGGTGGGTGCCCATTCCTATGACGGAATCGACCTGTCGCACGGATCGGTCACCAACCTGTCGAGCGGTACGATCATCGGAGCCGGTCACGAAGGCGTGGGCGTCCACATTACCGCCGGCCTGGGCGCAGTCGTCAATTCTGGCCGTATAACGGTCGGGGGCGTCGGCTATGCCGTGGAGCTCGACGGCGGCGGCACTGTGACGAATGCGGCCGGCGGCACGATCGTCGGCGTCGTTATCCAAGGCGGCGACGCGTCCCTCGGCAACGCGGGCTACCTTGCCGGGAAGGGTCAGAACGACGCCGCCCGCCTGTCCGGTTTCTACAGCACCCTGGTCAATACCGGCACGATCGCCGGTTTCGCGGGCGCGCAGATCGGTGCGTACGCGCAGGGAATACTCATCAACACCGGAAAGATACTCGGCAGCACCGCTCAGGGCGTGATCCTGAGCGGAAGTGCGGTTTCCGTCGACAACATCGGCACAATCAGCGGCTATATGGGCATTTTCGCCTTCGCCAGCTACACGACGATCGAAAATGCCGGCACCATCGCCGGCGCCTATACGGCCATGTATCTCGGAGGCTCCCACAACCGCCTGATCCTCGATCCCGGTGCGGTCATTAAGGGAGATGTTTTCGCCTCGTCAGATGGGGACGCGTCGAACGCGATCGAGCTGAAATCCGGTGCCGCGGCCGGGACGCTGAACGGCCTGGGGAGCACGTACAAGTATTTCGGGGCGGTCACGATCGACAGCGGCGCCACCTGGACCGTGGCCGGGACGAAGGCCGGGTTCAACAGCGCCACGATCACAGGCTTCGGTTCCCATGACCGGCTGGACCTGACCGACCTGGCATTCAATGCCGGCGACACGGTCGACAGCGTCAAGGTCGGCGACGTCAGCGATGTCCTGACGATCAAGGACAGCCACGGGACTCCGCTGGCGACGATCTACTTGACCGGCGATTTCGCCGGAGACTTCTTCCACCTCGCCAATGACACCCAACACGGCAGCTATATCACCGAGGACGAAACGCCCTGCTATCTCAGGGGCACGCTGATCCGCACCGCCGACGGCGAGGTGCCGGTGGAGCGGCTGCGGATCGGCCACTGGGTGGTCACCCAGAACGGCGAAGCGCGGCCGATCAAATGGATCGGCCGCCGCTCCTATCGCGACTGGAATGCGGCCGGGAACGACGATGCCCAGCCGGTCTGCTTCAAGGCGGGGTCGATCGCCGACGGCATCCCGATGCGCGATCTCTATGTCTCGCCTGAGCACGCGATGTCGATAGACGACGTGCTGGTGCCGGCCCGGCACCTGGTGAACGGCGCCTCGATCCTGAAGGCCCAAGGAATGGAGGAGATCGAGTATTTCCATCTCGAGTTCGACCGGCACGTGATCATTTTCGCCGAGGGTGCGGCCGCGGAAAGCTTCGTCGACGACGACAGCCGGATGCTGTTCCACAATGCCGACGAATATCGCCTTCTGTACCCGGACGAGCAGGCAAGCGGCCGCGCCGAATTCTGCGCGCCGCGCGTGGAGGTCGGGCCGAAGCTCGCCGCAATCCATCGCAAGCTGGCGAAGCGGGCGACCCATCTTCGCCCCGACGGTTCGGCCGCGCCGTGGGGCCAGCGGGGCAAGGTCGAGGTCACCACCAACCGGCTGGTCGCCGGCTGGGCCTATTCCGGCGCCGATGCCGGCCCGCAGGCGCTCGCCGTCCTGCTGAACGGCGCGGTCGTTGGCCGGGTGGTCGCCGACCGCTTCCGCGCCGACCTCAAGGCGGCCGGGATCGGCGACGGGCGCCACGGCTTCCGCTTCGGGCTGCCCAAGGGGCTCGCCGGGAACGCCGATCGACGGATCGAGGTCCGGCGGGAGATCGACTGGTCTTTGCTCTGACTTCCGGTCGCCCCGCGCGCTGATTTCCCGGTGACGGCTGAAGTATTTTGAGGCAAGGTCCGCCCGACCTTACTGGGATGATATAAATGGCGGTTAGCACTGCGCTCTGCGAATGCGGCAGCGGACTTCGGGCGTTGCGCTGTTGCGCTTACGATTTCAACAACCTGCCGCCGGCCGGCGCGGCCAAGCACCTGCTGCCGCAGGTCGAGCGTGCGACGCGGGCCTTCGAGCTGAAGCAGCTCGATACCGCCGAGGAGCTGGTGCTGGAGGTGCTGGAGCTGGCGCCGGTTCAGCCGGGCGCGCTCGGTATCCTCTATCGGCTGCGGCGGCAGCAGAACAAGATCCGCGCGACGGAGGTGCTGCTCCGCCGCTATGTTCGCTTCTATCCCAACGACCTGGGGCCGACCTGCGACCTGGCGCTGCTGCTGAAGCAGACCGGGAAGCTGGGCGACGCGGAGATCCATGCCCGTAACGGCGTGCGCATCGCCCCCACCAATCCCGGCCCGCACAACCTGATGGGCATGATCCTGACCGACAGCAACCGGCCCAGGGTCGGCGAATATCACTACCGCAAGGTGCTGGAGCTGACCGGCCAGCGTGACCCGATCGTGCTCGCCAACCTGGCGTGGAACCTGAAGAACCAGGGCCGCATCGCCGAGGCGCGGGAGCTTTACGAGGAATCGACCGCCGCCGCGCCCAACATCATGCTGAGCTGGCTCGGCTGGGCGCGGATGGAGGAGGTCGACCGCAATTTCGACCGGGCCAACGCGCTGCTCGACAAGGCCGAGGCGCTGATGCCCGGCAACCTGGCGATCCAGTTGACCCGCGCGGTGATCCATGGCCGCAGGCGCGAGTTCGACAAGGCGCTGACCCTGCTGGACAGCATGAAGCGGCCGGCCGGGGCCGAGCAGCTCGGCACCGAGGAGCTGATGGAGAAAGGCAGGCTGCTCGACAAGGTCGGCCGCTATGACGAGGCCTTCGCTGCCTATGCCGAGAGCAAGCGGCTGGTCCGCACCGGCAGCAACCAGACCTATCTCGACGAGCCGGCGAACAACCTGATCACGAGGCTGAGGACCTTCTTCACCAGCCAGCGCCTGGGCTTCACCCCGCGCGCCGGGGTCCGCGCCGACGGGCCGCAGCCGCTGTTCATCCTGGGCTTCCCCCGCTCGGGCACCACGCTGACCGAGCAGATCCTGACGGCCCATCCGAAGATCGCGGCGGGCGACGAACTGCCTTTCATCAACGAGATCACCCAGATCATGCCGCGGATGCTGAACAGCCCGCTGGCCTATCCCGAGGCGCTGGCCGAGCTGTGGATGGGCGATCAGCGCGAGGGGCTGGACAATCTGCGCGACTATTACCTGCAGCGCGTCCGCCAGATGGGCATCCTGACCGATGGCGCCAAATGGTTCACCGACAAGATGCCGCTCAATGAGACGCATCTGGGTCTCATCGGCCTGCTGTTCCCCGAGGCGCCGATGATCCATGTGCTGCGCCACCCGCTGGACGTGGTGCTGTCGGTCTTCTCCAATCACCTCACCCACGGCTTCTTCTGCTCCTACGAGCTGGAGACGGCGGCCAAGCATTATGTGCGGGTGATGGACCTGGTGGCGCATTACCGGGCAGAGATGGCGCTCAAATACCTGCCTATCCGCTATGAGGACATCGTCGACGACCAGGAGGGCAGCGTGCGCCGCATGCTGTCCTTCATCGGCGAGAAGTTCGACAAGCGCTGCCTCGATTTCACCGAGAACCGGCGCTATGCCCGCACCGCCTCCTACGCCCAGGTGACGGAAAAGCTCTATGACCGGTCGCGCTACCGCTACCGCAATTATCGCGCCCATCTGGAGCCGGTGCTGCCGATCCTGATGCCGGCGATCGAAAAGCTCGGCTACACCGTGGACTGGCCGGCGGAGGCCCCCAAGAATGCCGAGGCCAAGGTCGCCTGATGGCGGACGAGGTTCGCGCCCCGCTCCAGGTCTCGCTGCCGGTGCGGGAATTGATGCAGGTGGCGCACGAATATGAGGTCGCCAAGCGGTTCGACGATGCCGAGCGGCTGCTGGGCCATGTGCTGAAGGCGAATCCCGAGCATGCCCCGGCGCTGCATCTGATGGGGGTGGTGGCGTTCCGCAACGGGCGCAAGGCGCAGGCGCTGGCGCTGATGGAAAAGGCCATCACTCTGGGCGTCGACACGCCGCTTTATTACCGCAATATCGGCGAGGTCTACCGCACCTTGGGCCGCCATCCCGAGGCGGGGGCCGCGGCGCGCAAATCGGTCGAGCTCAATCCCGGCGATCCGCTGGCGCTGATGAACTGCGCCATCATCCTGGCCGACCAGAACCTGCATGACGAGGCCATCGGCTATTTCGAACAGGCGCTGGCGCTGCGCCCCGACCTGGCCGGCGCCCATTTCGGCCTGGCCGAGGCGCTGCTGGCCAAGGGCGAGTTCGCCCGCGGCTGGGAGGAATATGAGTGGCGCTTCCGCATCGCCGACGTGCCCCGGCTGATGCCACCGACGGACAAGCCGCAATGGGACGGCCAGCCGATGGGGGCCGACAAGACCCTGGTACTGATCGCCGACCAGGGGTTCGGCGACGCCATCCAGTTCGGCCGCTACATCAAATGGGCGGCGGGGCGCGCCGAAAACATCGTGCTGGCCTGCAGCCCGCAGCTGAAGCCGATCCTGCGCCAGATCGACCCGAAGATGCGCCTCAGCATCACCTGGGCCGACATAAAACAGTTCGACGCGTTCATCCCGCTGACCGGCCTGCCGCGCCTGGCCGGGACGGTGGAGGAGGGACTGATCCCAGCCGACGTGCCGTATCTGAAAGCCGATTCGGCGCTTGTGGCCCAGTGGAAGAAGAAACTCGACACGCTGGCACCCAAGGGGCTACGGCGGATCGGCATCGTCTGGGCCGGGCGGCCGACGCATAAGAACGACTGGAAGCGCTCGATGACCCTGGCGTCGCTGGCACCGGTCACGGCGCTGGACGATATTGCGCTGGTGGTGCTGCAGAAGGGGCCCGAGCAGACTCAGGCCGGCGGCTATTTCGGCCGTGCTCCGCTGGTCCATCTCTCCACCGAGGTCGAGGATTTCGACGACACGATGGCGATCATGGCCGGGCTCGACCTGGTGCTGACCGTCGACACCTCCGTCGCCCACCTGGCCGGCGCGCAGGGATTGCCGGTCTGGATCATGCTGCCCTGGTGCGCCGAATGGCGCTGGCTGAAGGACCGCGCAGATAGCCCCTGGTATCCCACCGCCCGCCTGTTCCGCCAGCCCGGCCCGAACGACTGGCTGGGCGTGGCAGGGGCGGTGGCCGAGGCGCTGAAGGCGGGCTAGGCGCTCCGTCTGGGCGGGAGCGCATATATTTTCCGCCTTCTCCCGGTGAAAATACAGCCAAGTATATACAGGCAAAGGCTCTCAGTGCGCCTCGGCGTCAGGATTCCTGCCGACGCGGTGTCGTCGGAGGGCGAGCCGCCTCTAACTCCATAAATTTGTGAAAAACTTTTGCATCGCAGCGATTTTATATGGATTCACGTAAAAATTTATCTATATTGTCTCATTCGGCGGTGATCGCCCCTATAAGGTAAAGATCGAATAACGCTGACAGTAAATCCTGCCAGAGCTGTTGCAATGCGGCCTGGCGGAAAATAATGAAGGGATGCAGGGCGTGACAGGCAGTACTATTTCGTCGGACTCCGGCTATCTCGCCCTGTATTCGGGTAATTATGACAGCCCGCTAACCATCGAGTCGGGCGTCACCGTTTCGGCCGAACCATTCGCCGTCGTCGTCCATGATCCCTTCACGATTTTCAATTATGGCACCGTTATCGGCGTGAACACCGGCGTCGTCGGCGCGGGGCCGATGACCTGGATCAACAAGACCGGTGGCTATGTCGGCGGCAACACGCCGTTCAATGCCTATGGCACAATCGTCAACGAGGCCGGCGCAACGATCCATGGCGCCTTCTATGCCATCCAGGACCAGAACGGCGCCATCAGCGTCACGAATTATGGCGTCATCACAGCCGATGCGCGGGCTGGGGTCTATGGCGGCGCCGACAGCGAAGTGGACAACAAGTCGGGCGGCACGATCGCCGGCGATGTGGGCGTGTCTTTCATCAGTTCCGGCACGGTTACCAACGACGGCAGCATCGCAGGGGCTCGCGGTAACGGCGTCGATATGGCGGGGACCGGCACGGTCGGCAATACCGGTGCGATTTACGGCAGCAACGCGGGCGTTCATTTCGGCAAAACCGGAACCGGCACCATCGACAATAGCGGCTCGATCTATGGCCGCAGCGTCGGCGTCTATACCGCCACCGACGGCAGCAGCGTTACCAACGAGTCCGGCGGCACCATTACCGGCCATATACAGGCCGGCGTCAGGATGGCGTACGGCGACAACACGCTGATCAACCACGGCAGCCTCCACGGCAGCCTCTGGGGCGCCTATGTCGAAGGCGGCTCGATCGACAATTCCGGGACCATAACCGCCCCGGGCTATGGCGCTTACCTGGGCGACGCGGGGGGCAGCCTGCTCAACGAAGCGGGTGGGTACATCCAGGGCGGAAGCGGCGCCGGCGTGGAACTGACCAGGAGCGGCACGGTCGAGAATGCCGGCACGATCGACGGCGGCGGCAGCGGTTATGCGGTTATACTGCAGCGCGGCGGCCGGGTGATCGTCGATCACGGCGCGGTGTTCGACGGCGGCGTGGCCGCCAGGGGTTCCAGCGACGTGCTGGAACTGAAATCCGGCACGGGCACGGTCGCCGTCGGCAGTCAATTCACCGGCTTCGAAACCATCCAGATCGACGCCGGCGGCGGTTGGAATCTGGCTGGTAAGTATCAAGACTTCGCCGGCAGCCCCACCTCCACGGGCCCCGCGATCGAGGGTTTTGCCGCCGCCGACACGCTGGATCTGACCAACCTGGCGTTCGATGCCGGCGACACGGCGGTGTTCTACAACGACAGCAACGTCCTGAGTGTCCGGAGCGGCGACATCGTAATCGCCTCGATCCAGCTGGACGACAGCGCGGACGGCCACAGCTTCCAGCTGCTCGATGACGGAAACGGCGGCACGCTTGTCGAGGAAGTCAAGGCGAGCCACATCACCGGTTCCGTCGTCAACGGCATCGTGCTCGATGGCGGGGCGTACAATACGCTGCTGACGATCGACGCGGGCGCCTACATTTCCAATTCGGGCGCCGGTGTCGACTCAGTCTATAGCCAGACCGCGTGGACGCTCGACAATGCCGGCACCATCCTGGCCGTCAACGGCGGGGGCGAGCAGGCCATCAACCTGCGCGACGGCGGCTCGGTCACCAACGAGGCGACGGGCACGATCAATGTCACCGCGGGCTTCGGCAACGGAATTCTGGCCGCCGGCGGGCCGACGACGCTGGTCAATCATGGGCTGATCCGGTCCGGCTACAGCAATGCGGTTTATATCCAGGCGGGCGGCACGGTCACCAACGACGGTACCATCGCCGGCGTCGGCCGCGACGGCGTGATCCTCAGCCAGGGCGGATATCTCAGCAACGCCGCCGGCGGCTACATCTATGGCGTCAGCGACGGCATCAAGGATGACGACAATGCCAGCCTGACCCTGATCAATGCCGGTACGATCATCTCGCATAGCGGCGCCAAGGCCCTGAACCTCGGCGACAACAAGGACGTGGTCAACACCGGAACGATCCTCGGCAGCGAATACGGCGTGCGGGTCGGGGCCGACAGCACGGTGGAGAATGCCGGCACGATCACCGGCACCAAAGCCGCTGTATACATGCGGTCCGGCGACCGCTTGATCCTCGATCCCGGGGCCAGCTTCACCGGCGCGGTCAAGGGCAACGGCAGCACCTTGGAGCTGAAGGCGGGTGCCTCAATCGGCAGCCTCAAGGCGTTCGGCAGCGAATATACCGGCTTCGGCGCCATTGCGGTCGACAGCGGCGCGGCTTGGGATATCGCAGGCAAGTCCGCGGGCTTCGGCGGTACCGAGATCGACGGTTTCAACAGCCACGACCGGCTGGACATCAATGCCCTCGCCTACGATGCGAGCGATACCGCCTCCTTCGACGACACCAGCAATGTGCTGACCATCAAGGACGGCGGCGGCAGCACGCTGGCGACCTTCCAGCTGGACGACAACGCGGACGGCCATAGCTTCCAATTGCTCGATGACGGCAACGGCGGCACGTTCGCAGAGGAGAGCGACTACACGCCGTGCTTCTGCCGCGGCACGCTGATCCGCACGCCGGAAGGGGACCGCCCGGTCGAGGACTTGGGAATCGGCGATCTGGTCGCCACCAGCGACGGCGAAGCGTTGCCGCTCAAGTGGATCGGCCGGCGCAGCTACAGAGACTGGGCGGCGGTGGGCAACGAAGATGCGCAGCCGATCCTGTTCAAGGCAGGCGCTATCGCCGACGCGGTACCGGCGCGGGACCTCTATGTGTCACCCGAGCATGCGATGTTTGTCGACGGCATGCTGGTGCCGGCCTGGCACCTGGTGAATGGCGTCTCCATCCTGAAATGCGAGGGCGTCGAGGAGATCGACTATTTCCACCTCGAATTCGACCGTCATGTCGTGATCTTCGCCGAGGACGCACCGGCGGAAAGCTTCGTCGACGACGACAGCCGGATGCTGTTCCACAACGGCGACGAGTACCGCCGGCTCTATCCCGACGAGCCGGGCCGCGTCGAAGCCGAGTTTTGTGCGCCGCGCGTGGAAGACGGGCCGGCGCTTGCCGTGCTGCACCGTTCGCTCGCCACGCGCGCCGCACATTTGCGCGCGGGGGGCGAGGCCGCGCCATGGGGCCGCCGCGGCAAGATCGATGTGATGACGGGCAGCCTGGTCTCCGGCTGGGTGTTCTCGGGAACAGACGCCGGACCGCAACCGCTCGCCATCCTGGTGAACGGGGCCGTTGTCGGCCGGGTGGTGGCCGACCGTTACCGCGCCGACCTCGAGGCGGCAGGGGTCGGCGACGGGCGCCACGGCTTCAGCTTTGTCCTGCCTAAGGGTTTGGCGGCCGGCGATCACCGCATCGAGGTGCGGCGGGAGATCGACTGGTCGCTGTTGTGACGGTGGCCGCGTGACGCCGGGGCTGAACGCTATCGCTGCTCTTCCGCCAGCCGGCTGAGTGCGTAGCGGACCGCGCCGCGCTGTTCCGTCGCGTCGGTGATCGCGGCCAGACCCTCATAGAGCTCCGCGACGAGCATGCCGTGGCGATCGGGCGGAAGCTGCCGATTCTGGGTTCGGTAGATATCGGCGATGCCGCCGATCAGCTGTGCAAGCAAGGCCGGATTCGCGGCCGCTCCACCTGAAATCTGCGCGCCGGGCTGCGCCGGGGCAGACATGTCTCCCTGCGCCAGGATAAGCCAATTTAGGTTTATCCCCATAGATCCAATTTCAGCGATCTCACCGTCGTCGAGCGCGCGCCGCCCGGCCTCGGAACGGCCGTAGGTGCCGAGCGCAAGGCCCAGGCGATCGGCCATTTCACGTTGGGTCAGGCCCAGCCTCTCCCGGACCATGGCAAGCCGATCGGCCACGCCGCTGGCCTTGTGTGCCTTAACCCGCACGGCGGGACCCCGTCGTTTCTCTTGAGCGCAAGGGAACGGACGATTTAGGGCTAATATAAATTAAATTAAATGTAATTATATGACGCATAATGTCTTATTTTGTATACAGGTCTATTTTTATGTATTACGGTTTTCGCTGCATTCCTGAGCGGTATTCGGGCGTTCTCTTTGATACGCCCGTAACGTCCATCCTGGATCAGCAGTGCCTTCCGGGCGGCTGCTGGACGATCCCCAGGCAGGCATGTTCGCATATTAGATAAAATACACATAAAAATACAAACACTATCGTTCGCGGGCCCTCC
>DATBAZ010000421.1:0-6794 GCA_036271255.1 Alphaproteobacteria bacterium | reverse complement strand
GATTCTCGCACTGATGAGCGGCAGCGTGCTGGCGGGCACCGTCGTCACGCTCGACCAGTCGATCAACGGCGAGCCGGTCCGGCAGCAGACCATCGAGCTCACCGCCGACAAGGTCAAGATGACCTCGCCCGAGAACCAGATGATCTATCGCGGCGACCAGAACAAGGTCTGGATCGTGAAACCCGAGGACAAGGCTTACGTCGAGCTCACGGCCGAAAGCATGAGCCAGATGAAGGCGCGGATGGACCAGGGGCTGGCGATGATGCAGCAGCGCATGGCCTCGTTGCCGCCCGAGCAGCGCAAGCAGGTCGAGGCGATGATGGCTGCGCGCGGCATGGGTTCCGGCACCCCGTCCGCCCCGCCGCAGATCACCTATGAGAAGGCGGGCGATCCGAAAAAGATCAACGGCTACACCTGCACGCCCTTCCATGTGACCATGACAACCGGCGCGCCGCCTTCGGAGTTCTGCATGGCTGCGCTCTCCGATCTCGGCCTCAGCCGAGACGACCTGAAGGCCTTCGTCGGCTTCGGCAAGTTCATGAGTCAGATGGGCGGCACCGGCGCCCAGCGTTCGCCGATGGCCCAGCTCGATTTCGATTCGATCAAGCAGCAGATCGGCTTCGACGCCTTTCCGGTCCAGACGAGCTTCAGCGTGCCGGGTGGCCAGCGCGCCGTCCAGACGACCTTGAAATCGGTCAGGCATGAGGACCCGCCGGCCGGGACCTTCGACCTGCCGGCCGGCTATACCCGCCAGGATATGGGCGCGGGCATGGGGCATGGCCCTCGTGCGCCGGGGTGACGCCTAGATATTCAGGCCCTTCCGTCCGCTGACGAACCTGCTGCCCCGCTCGTAGAAGCGCAGCGGCCGGTCGGCGTCCTTGGTGATGCCGATGCGGATGCTGACGCCGATCTCGCCGGCCGGGCGGTCGATGCGGCCGAGCCACAGCGGGCCGTCCGCGGTCATGTCGGTGTCGGTGAGCCCCATCGTGATCTCGAAGGCCTGGGCCAGCTTGCCGGGGCCGCGCGCCAGGTCGGTGAGATCGGTCGATCCCCGGCGCGCCTCCATCAATGCGATGCCCTCCAGCGGCTCGGCCGCACGGATCAGCACGCCGGTGCCGACACCCGGTATGCCGCCGACCACGTTCAGCATGCGATGGATGCCGTAGGCGACATAGACATAGGCATGGCCACGCTCGCCGAACAATGACCGGTTGCGTGGCGTCTCGCCGATGAAGGAATGGGCGGCGGCGTCACCGTGCAGATAGGCCTCGGTCTCGACGATCCGGCCGGCCATGCGCCCCTCCGGCAGGTCACGCACCACGGCCTTGCCGATCAGGAAGCGGGCGAGATCGGTGCTGTCGACCGGCAACTCGGCCCGCGTCAGCCGCGTTATCTCCACGTCAGCGAAGGGCAGCGGCGATGTTCCCGCCATCCACGGTGGTGACGCCGGCGGTGGTCTTCAGCGACAGGGCCTGGTGCAGGAAGGCCTGGGCGACGTCATCGGCCGTCACCTCCTGGCCCAGCAGGTTGCCGCCCATATAGTCCTTCTCGCTCAACCCGCGCGCGGCGGAGCGCTGGGCGATCATCTCGGGCGTCAGCACGCCGCTGCGGATACGGTCGGCATTGACCGCATTGGCGCGGATGCCGTCGGCGCCGTGATCGACCGCATATTGCCGCGCCAGGAACAGGGTCGCCGCCTTGGGCAGCCCGTACGGGCCGAAATCGGGGCCGGGATTGATCGCCTGCTTCGACACGTTGAACAGCAGGCAGCCGCCGGTGCCCTGGGCCAGCATGATTGTCACCGCCGCCTGGGCGACACGCTGATGCGCGAAGAAATTGAGCTCAAAGCTTTGCCGCAGCACTGCTTCGCTGACCGTTCCGATCTTGCCCTGCCAAGCCGCGCCGGCATTGGAGACCAATATGTCCAGCCCGCCGAACGCCTCGGCGATCCGGTCGAATGCCGCCTGTACCGAGGCTGCGTCGGTGACGTCGCAGCCCAAGCCCAGCGAGGCGCCGCCCAGCGCCTTGGCGGCGCGCTTGGCCGCCTCGCCGTCCAGGTCCAGCACGGCCAGTTCGGCGCCGTTCTCCTTTAACAGCTTGGCCGTGGCCGCGCCGATCGCGCCGGCGCCGCCGGTGACGACGGCGACCTGACCGGCCAGCGGCTTTTCCTTGGCCGCGCCCAGCTTGGCCTGCTCCAGCGACCAGTATTCCATGTCGAACAGGTCGGATTCCGGCAGGGCCTCGAACCTGCCGATGGCCTCGGCGTCGGCGATCGTCGCCACCGTGTTCTCGGCGATGTCTGCGGCAATGGCTGCGTCTTTCTTGCTCCGCCCGAGCCCGAACAGGCCCAGCCCCGGCGCCAGGATCACCCGGGGCAGGGGGTCCAGCGGCTTCTTCGGCGTCGCCTGGCCTTCATTGTTGCGCCCGAAATAGGCGCGGTAATCGGCGATGAACTGCTCCGCCGCTTCACGGGCCGCCGTGCGGAACGCCGTGGGGTCGCCCGCCGGCGGAACGATCAGCGGATGGTTCTTGGTCCGGATCGTATGGTCCGGCGTCACCACGCCCTGTGTGGCATAACGGCCGACCTCGGTCCCGTTCACGTAATTCAGGATCGCCGGCGAGGTGCGGAATTCCAGCACCATGCGCCGCCAGTCGTCGCCTTCGCGGATGGAGGCCGCCCCGCGCAGGATCGGCGCGACGGCCGCCAGGGCCAAGGGCGAGGCGGGCAGGGTGGCGGGCATGAACACCGACTTGCGGCCCTTCTGCAGCCGCGCCTCGGCCAGGGTGACCATTTCGATCATGAGATCGTAGGCTTCCCGCGCGCTCTCGCCGAAGGTGAAGATGCCGTGCTTCAGCAGGATCAGCCCCTCGACCGATGGGTCCTGCTCGAACACCTCGGCGGCTTTCTTGGCCAGCGCGAAGCCCGGCATGATGTAGGGCACCTGTCCCATCCGCTTGCCGTAGATCTCGCCGCACAGCTCGGCTGCGTTCGGCTGGTCGGCGATGCTCAGCACCGCGGTGGAATGGGTGTGGTCGATGAATTTATGCGGCAGGAAGGCGTGCAGCAGAGTCTCGACCGAGGGGTTGGGCGCCCCGGGGTCCAGCAGATAGGCGCGCTGGTGCCGCACCATGTCCTCATCCGACAACCTTTCGCGGGCGCGCAGCTTCAACAGCGGCGCCATGCGCACTGCGGGCAGGCCCTGCGGCTCGATATTGCCCATATCCCAGCCGCTGCCCTTGACGCACAGCACGTCCGTTTCCTCGCCCGACAGGTCGCTGGCTCGCGTCTTGACCGAGGTGTTGCCGCCGCCATGCAGCACGAGGCTCGGGTCCTGGCCCAGCAGGCGCGAGGTATAGACCCTGAGCGCCAGATCCTCGCTGACGCCGTTTGTGGCATAGCGCCCGGTCAGGGTGCGGGCTTCGTTATCGTTCCAGCGGCTCTGCATAGGTCGGTCCGGATCATCGAAAGCGGCGTGACAGGTGGTCTGCCGGGGGTCATTCTATAGCGGCGGGTGCCCTCTCATACCATACGGTCCGCGCCATATGCTGAGGCTGAAACGGCACCGCCGCCATGATCGTTTCGGACAAGTGGGGAGCGATTTCGACAAGGATATGCTGTCCGCCCAATGGGATAGGAAACATCCTTCAGACAGGCTTCCATCGGTGGCCGCCGAGTGAGTTGTGCACAGTGCGCGACGCGCGAACAAACTGTTCGTGAAATATGGCGATTTCTTGACAAACCGCAAACTATGACAATTTTGAAAAAAAACTAAATAGTGATATCAATGGCTTAGAATTTATGCACAAAAAATGTGCAAACCGGGGACTCGCTAGGTTCCCTGCGGTTTCGCCGATTTGATTTGGGACCTGCCCACAAACTTATCCACAGCGACGGTTGAAAACTCGGCTGCCGTTTTTTCGCGATTCAGCGTTGCCTTCGCCTGCTATTTGTGACTCGGCGGCAACTCAGGTTCGGCGGGCTGTCCGGTGCGTCCGATTTCCTTGTCATAGTGGGGCATCCGCCGTCCGTGCGGCGAGCCGTGGCCGGGGTCGGTCGGCACTGCGTTCCGGCGGTCGTCCAGATTGTCGATGCTCCGCCCGGCGCGGGTCGAATTAGCGTTATCCATCGTTCCACTCGCTTTCATTTCCTGAAAGCTATAGCGGCGGCGGCCCGGTTCGGGTTCCAAGGCAAAGCCCGCATTGCCGCCGCACCGTGCTCCCCGGGCAGCCATGCCGATGGCAGGAACGTGTAAAAGCCTCACAGTTCTGATCCACGGGATATCAAAAAACTAGCGGAAAACGCCGCGGAGCGGGCTGAACAAAATCGCCGCTGACGGTTTGCATCACCGCAGGCGGTGCCTTGCCAATTCTCAAAATGCGTTGGGTGACTCTATTCCTTCGGGAGGGCAGGCATGAAGAATTATAGCGTACATTTCATCGACCGCAGGAACTTCGTCTTCGCGCTGGAAGAGCTTCTGAGCTTCAACGACGGCGAGGCGATCCTGGAAATCAAAGAGCGCAGATTGCCGCCCTATTGCGCCGGTTTCGAGGTCTGGCGCGGAGAGCACCTGGTCTATCGCGGCGCGATGAGGCCCCAGCCGGCGCAGGCCACGGCCTAGCCGAAGCTCTCCTGACTTGCCGGGGCGTCCGGCAGCAAAGCTCTCTCCCGTCCCGACTTGCCAACCAAGGATTGGCGGACGGCCCTGCATGCGCTAGCCATGGGGCCAACACCATTCGGGAGGATTTCGGGGATGAGCGAGCAACCCAATCTCAGCGGTAAGGTAGCCCTTGTCACCGGCGCCAGCCGCGGCATCGGCCGGGCCATCGCCCAGCGCTTGGCCTCCGCCGGCGCCACCGTCGTCGTCACCGCCCGCTCGGTCGACAAGGAGGTGGCAGGCAAGCGCTTCCAGGCCGAGCAGATTGTCGCCGGCACCCTGGCCGAGACCGTGGCGCTGATCGAGCAGGCGGGCGGCAAGGCCATCGCCATCGGCGCCGATCTCGAGGATTTGGAGGCTTGCAAGGGGCTGGTGGGCAGGGTGGTCCAGGCTGCCGGCGGGCTCGACATACTGGTCAACAATGCCGGCTATGCCGATTACGCCCGGATCGATTCCATGAGCCTGGAGACGTTCGACCGCACCGTCCAGCATTATCTGCGCGCGCCCTTCCTGCTGGCCCAGGCGGCGATCCCGGTGATGAAGGCGCGCGGTGCCGGCTGGATCGTCAATATCGGCTCGGTCACCTCGATGCCGATCGCGCGGCCGTTCCCCGACTATCAGAAGGCCGGCGGGGACACGATCTATGCCTCGATCAAGTCGGCGCTGAACCGCTTCACCCACGGCTTGGCGGCCGAGCTGGTGGACAGCAACATCGCGGTCAACCTCGTCGGCCCTTCCACCGCCATTCGCACGCCCGGCGCCTCGGACCTCATCCCGCAGGAGTTCCCGACCGAGGATGTCGAATACCTGGCCGAGACGGTGCTGCATATGGCTTACCTGCCGGCCGCCGAGCGCACCGGCTATCTCGGTTTCTCGATGCATTTCCCCTGGGCGCACAACATCCAGGTGATGAGCCTGGACGGCAAAACGAAGTTCCCGAAGAAGGAGCCCCCGGCCTGGTCGCATCCGGCGATCCCCGCGGCGGGGGTGTGAGGAACCGATCGGGCCTCGCCCCTGGCGCGATCAGCCAGGGCTGCCGGTGATTTCCAAATGGGATGCCGCCGGCTGGCGATATGTGATCACCGTCCCGGCGCCATGATCCGACGCCCGGTGGAAGCCGGCGGCGACATAATGGCCAAGGAGTATGACCTTGGCCGTCAGCGCGCCGTCCGTGACGGTCAGTATACCGCCCGTCTTGGCCTTGTTTTCGGCGAAAGACATCGCCTCCGACGGGCCGAACTTGAAGTTCGACAGGTCCAGCCTGTCGCTCGCGGCAAAGCCTGAGGCCGTGAACATCTCCTTGCCGGTGATCGCCACCGACAAGGTCGAATTCTCCTTGAAATCGACCCTGCCGCCGATGTGGCCGCCGGCTCGGACGGTTTCCGTGCCGCCGCTCAAGATCGTGCCGCTGGCGGTCGCGCTGCTCGAGACGACCAGCGAAACACCCTTTCCGACCTTCAGCCCGCTGACGGTTATGCCCGAATCGATGATTTCGGTGGCGCCGCTCAACATCGTGACACCCCGCGTCGTTCCACCCGCGAAGACCAAAGTCCCGCCGGACAGCACAAAGAGATTCTGCGCCTTGCCTTGGGAGAGAAGCTCGATGCGCCCTCCCTTCACCACGGTGTTGCGCGCAATGGCATGCTGGACGACGACGGTTCCGCCCCGGTTGACCGTGGCGCCGATGCTGAGGCCGTGCACGGCGGAGCTGCTGTGGTCGGAAAAGCGAACCGTCTCGGCAACGACCAACTGAGTTCCGCCGCTGTTTATGATGGCGTCTATGCTCTCGCCGCCATTCACGTGCTCTATCCCTCCGCTGTTCACGATGGTTCCGCTGGCAATGGCCTGAGCGGAGACATAGTCGGCGCCGCCATTGAGGGTCGTCCCGGTGGCCGTTGCGGATAACCCTGCCCCGAATGGCGTGCTGGAGCCGACATAGAACATCCCGGCGCGACTGACGATGGCGCCGACACTGCTGCCATGGGCGAAGACCGTGCTGCGGCCGCCGCTGGCGACGCGGGTTCCGCTTGCCGTGCCGTAAATCTTCTGTATTCCGCCGCGCGCAACCGAAGCCTGTTCGACAATGCCGCCATAATAGTCGATCTGAATGCCCCCACTGTTGATCTTGGTCCCGTCCGC
>DATBAZ010000420.1:0-14384 GCA_036271255.1 Alphaproteobacteria bacterium | reverse complement strand
CCTGCGAGCCCAAACATATTAATCGTGTTTTGCTTGATTGGGTTGTACCGCATCGCAAAATCGCCAGTCAAGCTAAACTTACGTGTTTCCTACATTTTTTGACGTTTCGGTTCCCGTGCTGTTCTGTCGCAGGGGAATAATCCACCCCTGCTGCCGGTCTTCCGATTTAAAATTGTACAATTGAAGAGAATTCGAAGTCAAGATTTGAATATTTAAGATCCCAGAGTGGCTATCTTGATAATGAAGCCATAACATCAATATGGTAAAACCTGCACGGAATATCATGTAAAATAACTATATTATGGCGGCTTTCAGCATTAAATTTTATTATTTAAAATGACCTGAAAAGGCGCGGTATGCTGCAGCGCAACGGAGCTACGGAAATCTGTTCTGGAATTCCAGGAGCCTGCGTTATGCGGCCTCGTAAGGTATTATAGAAAATGAACTTTTCCCGACTGGAAACAAAAGAAGCCGCCTTCGGGATGGTTGTACGCACGTGTTTATCTGTCGATCCCACCAATGCGTCGTGTTAGGCCCGAATAGTTGATTCCTGAACGAGCCGATCCGGCCGGCGCGTGCATGCGACACCCGCTAAACCCGGCGCGCGCGATAAAGATGTCAGTCGTCCGATAAGGCACACTAAAAAAGTGGGGTATATGGAGGGCTTTACGGTATAACAGGTGTGATCATCCCTCGGGTTCGATCTCGACCAATGGCGCGCCGGCTGGGACGGTATCGCCCGGAGCACAGAATATTTGTGCAACGCGGCCCGAGGTCTGGGCCGGCAGGCTGTACATCAGCTTCATCGCCTCAAGTACGATCACAGTGTCGCCCTGAACGACGGCCTGGCCCTGCGTGACGTTCAACTGGCTGATCAGGCCGGGCAACGGCGCCGTGATCCGGCCGGCGCCGCCGGCTTCCGCCGCATCCTTGGCCCCGGCGCCCTCGATTCGCGGCGTGACCGCGAAGCTCGCCGGGGCGCCGTTGCGGGCCAGGCTGATCTGTCCGTTCGCAACCGCGAATCTGTAGTCCCGCGTGGCGGTTCCGACAGTCACCCTGGCTCGGCCGGCGCCGGCTGTGATCTCAGTCGTCTCGACCGTGTCGTCGCGCCGGATCGCGTAGCGTCCGTCCTTGCCGGCGATGTCGAGCGCGATCTGCCGCGATTCGCCGGCAATGGTCAGGGCGGCCCAGCCGATACGGCCGACGGTCGAAGGGATCCTGAAGGCGCCGAGGCTGGCCCAGGGGCCCAGTGTGGGCGGTGCGCGGTGTGCTTCCCGGGTCAGCGCCCACAGCGCGGCGGCGGCGGCGAAGTCGCCGTCGTCCTCTTCGTGCGGTGTCCAGCCGTCCGGGAAGGTTTCGGCGATGAAGCGGGTGGTGAGCTTTCCGCCGCGGAAGGTCGGATGATCGACAATGTCGCGCAGGAAGGGCTGGCTGGACTTGATGCCCAGGATCGCCAGCTCGCCCAACGCGGCGGACAGGCGGGCGGCGGCGATGCCGCGGTCGGGGCCGTAGGCGATGACCTTGGCGAGCAGCGAATCGTAATAGGGCGTCACCACGCTGCCCGCGCGAACGCCGGTGTCTGTGCGCACACCCTCCTGGGCGGGCGGCGTGAAGCCGAGAATCGCGCCCAGGGCCGGGCGATAGCCGGCGGCCGGGTCTTCGGCATTGATGCGCGCCTCGATCGCCGAGCCCTTGAGATGGACCTGCTCCTGGGCCAGCGGCAGGTGCTCGCCGGCGGCGACGCGGATCTGCAGCTCGACCAGGTCGAGGCCAGTCACCAGCTCGGTCACCGGATGCTCGACCTGCAGGCGGGTGTTCATCTCCAGGAACCAGGGGCCGCCCCCGTCGGCGTCGAGGATGAACTCGACCGTGCCCAGCGAATCGTAGCCGATGGCCTCGCCGAGATTGAGCGCGGCCTCAAGCAGCCGGGCGCGGACCTCCGGCAGCAGGTTGGGGGCAGGGGCCTCCTCGATCAGCTTCTGGTAGTTGCGCTGGATCGAGCATTCGCGCTCGAACAGATGGATCAGATTGCCGTGCTTGTCCCCCAGCAGCTGCACCTCCAGGTGCCGTGGCCGCTGGATCAGCTTCTCGATCAGCAGGGAGGCATCGCCGAACCCGGCCTGCGCTTCTGCCCGGGCCAGCGACAGGGCAGAAGCCAGCTCCTCAGGCTTCATCACCGCGCGCATGCCGCGCCCGCCGCCGCCGGCCGAGGCCTTGATCAGGACGGGATAGCCGATCTTGGCGGCAGCCTTGACCATGCTCTCGTCGTCCTGCGCTTGCCCGTGATAGCCCGGCACGCATGGCACATGGGCCGCCTCGGCGATGCGCTTCGATTCGATCTTCGAGCCCATCCGGGTGATGGCATCGGGATTGGGGCCGACCCAGACGATGCCGGCGGTCTTGCAGCCCTCGGCCAGCGCCACGCGCTCCGACAGGAAGCCGTAGCCGGGATGGATTGCATCGGCGCCGGTCTGTCGGGCGGCATCGAGGATGGCGTCGACGTTGAGGTACGAGCCCGCGGCCTCGGCCGGCCCGATATGCACGGCCTCGTCGGCGGTGGCGACATGCAGGCTGTCACGGTCGGCGTCGGAATAGACGGCGACCGTGGCGATACCCATCCGCTTGCACGTCCGAATGATGCGGCAGGCGATCTCGCCGCGATTGGCGACCAGCAGTTTCTTGATCATTTGGGGCTTGGTCCCGATCACATGCGGTAGACGGGTGAACGCCCGGTCTTGGGCGGCTCGGCGGCGGCCAGCGCGAGCACAAGACCCAGCACGTCACGGGTCTGCGCCGGTTCGATGATGCCGTCGTCCCACAAGCGCGCGGTGGCGTAGTACGGGTCGCTCTGCTCGGTGAACTGGGCGCGTGTGCGGCGCTCGATCTCGGCGAGCTCGGCGTCGGACGCTTCGTCGCGCTTCACGCTGGTGCGGCGCAGCTCCAGCAGCACGTTGGTGGCGATGTCCGGGCTCATCGTGGCGATGCGGGCATTGGGCCAGGAGAACAGGAAGCGCGGATCGAAGCCCCGGCCGCACATGCCGTAATTGCCGGCGCCGTAGGAGCCGCCGATCAGCACCGTGAAACGCGGCACCCGCGCCGCCGCCACGGCATAGACCAGCTTGGCCGAATGCTTGGCGATGCCGCCACGCTCCGCATCGACGCCGACCATGAAGCCGGTGATGTTCTGCAGGAACAGCAGCGGGATGTTGCGCTGGTCGCACAGCTCGATGAAATGCGCGCCCTTCACCGCCGATTCGGAGAAGATCGGCCCGTTATTGCCGATGATGCCGACAGGGTAGCCGTGGATATAGGCGGTGCCGCAGACCAGCTCGCTGCCCCAGTCGGGCTTGAACTCCTGGAACTCCGAACCGTCGATCATGCGCGCCAATACCTCGCGCACGTCATAGGGGTTCTTCGGATTGGCCTCGATGATGCCGGTGATCTCGGCCGGATCGTAGAGCGGCGGCATGGTCGGGCGGGTAGCCGCATGGTTCGGCCGCTCGGCGTTCAGGCCGCCGACGATGTCGCGCAGCTTCTTCAAGGCTTCGGGTTCGTCGTCGGCAAGATAGTCGCTGACGCCCGAGACACGCGTATGCATCTCCGCCCCGCCCAATGTCTCGCCGTCGACCACTTCGTTGATCGCCGCCGCGACGATCGAGGGGCCGCCCAGATGGATGCGGGCATTGCCCTTCACCATCACGACCTCGTCCGACAAAGCCGGGATATAGGCGCCGCCCGCGGTGCAACCGCCGAACACGGCGGAGATCTGCGGAATGCCGTCTGCCGACAGGCGGCACTGGTTGAAGAATGTGGTGCCGAAATGGCCCTTGTCGGGGAACACCCGGTCCTGCTCCGGCAGGTAGGCGCCGCCGCAATCGACCAGATAGATGCAGGGCAGCCGGTTCTCGCGCGCGATCTCCTGCGCGCGCACGTGCTTCTTGACCGTCTCATGGAAGAAGGAGCCGCCCTTCACCGTGGCGTCGTTGGCGATGATCATGCAGGGCACGCCCTGGATGATGCCGATGCCGGTGACCACGCCCGCCCCCGGCACCTCGTTGCCGTAAAGGCCCCAGGCCGCGAGCGCCGACAATTCCAGGAACGGTGTGAAGGGATCGACCAGCAGGTCGATGCGGTCGCGCACCAGCATCTTGCCGCGCTTGTGATGGCGTTTCACATGGGCGTCTCCGCCGCCGGCCATGGCATAGCTCATGGCTTCGCGGAGCGTATCCAGATGCTTCTGATAGTGTTCCTGGTTGGCCTTGAAGCCGGCCGCCTGCGGAACGACGCGGCTCTTGATGACGGGCAGGGGGGAAGACGGCATCAGTGGCCCATCCGCTTGGCGATCTCTTCCAGCATGACCTCGGTGGCGCCGCCGCCGATCGACTGGACGCGCGCGTCGCGCACCATCCGCTCGATCGGGCTTTCGCGCAGATAGCCCATGCCGCCGTGGAACTGCTGGCAATCGTACATCACGTCATTGACCAGCTCGCCGCACAGCGCCTTCACCATGGAGACTTCCTTGACGCAGTCGCGGCCCTGCGCGTCCAGCCAGGCGCAGTGATAGGTGAACTGCCGGGCTGATTCGACCCGTGCCGCCAGCATGGCGAGGCGCTGGCGGATCGCCTGCTTCTCCCACAAGGGCGCGCCGAAGGCCTTGCGCTGGCCGACCCAGTCCAGGGTCAGCGCCAGTGCCGCTTGGCATTCGCCCAGCGCCTGCGCGCCCAGCACCATGCGCTCGTTCTGGAAGTTGCGCATGATCGAATAGAAGCCGCGATTTTCGCCGCCCAGCATGTTCTCCGCCGGCACCCGGCAATCGTCGAAGATCAACTCGGCGGTGTCGGACGACAGCCAGCCCTGCTTCTTCAGCGCCCGGCCGACTGAGAAGCCCGGCGTGCCTTTCTCGACCGCGAAGATCGAGATGCCGCGCGTGCCCTTGACCGTCGTGTCGGTCTTCATGCCGACGAAATAGAGGTCGGCATGGACGCCGTTGGTGATGAACATCTTGGTGCCGTTCAGCACGTAAGAGTCGCCGTCCATCTTCGCCACGCTGCGGATGCCGGCGACGTCGGACCCGGCATCGGGCTCGGTCACGGCGACGGCTGTGATCTTACGCCCGGCGACGATGTCCGGCATCCAGCGCTTCAGCTGGGCCTCGCTGCCGAAATTATGCAGATGCGGGGAGGCCATATCGGTGTGGACCAGAACTGTGATCGCAAAGCCGCCGAAGGTGGACTTGCCCAGCTCCTCCGCCAGGATGGCGCTGGTCACCGTGTCCATCTCGCTGCCGCCATATTCCGACGAATAGCGGATGCCGAGGAAGCCCAGCTCGCCCATCCGGCGTAGAACCTCACGCGGGGTGAAGCCGTCCTCCTCCCACGCCTCGGCCTTCGGCTTGATCTCCTCGTCGATGAAGCGCCGCAGTTGGTCGCGGAACATGACATGTTCTTCGCGGATATAGGGGCTTTCGGTCGTGACCTCGCCGTCCGTGTGGCTGGTATCCATAGTCTGCTTCCCAGTGCGCCGTGGCGCTTATTGCTGTCGGTTGCTGCTGCTTAGCTTCATTATGCAGAAAACGCCACGGGCTGGAATGCCCCAGCCGACGAAAGGCGACGGGCGCGTATGATTATTTCGCGCATGAGTTCAGGGCAGAGGGCGGGGAGGACCGCTGAGGTCGCTGAGCCAAGAAATCCTTCCCTCCTCGTCATTCCCGCGAAGGCGGGAATCCAGGAATTGAACCGCCAAGGCGCCAAGACGCCAAGGGGTTCGCCAAGGCAAAGCCCAGAATCCTGGTTTGCTTGGCGCCCTTGGCCCTTCTTGGCGCCTTGGCGTTGAATTCATGGGCTGCGGCTGTCCTGGATTCCCGCCTTCGCGGGAATGACGGATCAATACTCTCATCGCCCTCCGCGGGCCTCAGCGTTCTCCGCGTTAAAATTCGGATTTGACGTTCGGCCCATGACGGGTCACCAATCTGATGAAAAGCCGGGAGGAGGAACCATGCTGAAGAAGAAGCATCCGGAGCCGCGCATCGACTGCTCGGCAGAGGAGTGGGCGGCGCGGGTCGAGCTTGCCTGCGCCTACCGGCTGTTCCACCGGCTGGGCTGGGACAGCACGATCTATAACCACATCACCTTGCGCCTGCCCGGACCGGAGCGGCATTTCCTGATCAACCCGTTCGGGCTGATGTATCGCGAGGTCACCGCGTCGAACCTCATCAAGGTCGATCTCGACGGCACCAAGGTTTCAGCCTCGCCCTGGGAGGTGTGGGAGGCCGGGTTCGTCGTCCACAGCTCGGTCCATCGGGTGCGCGAGGATGTATTCTGCGTCATGCACACCCACACCGTGGCCGGCATCGCCGTCGCCTGTCAGGCCGACGGGCTGCTACCGCTCGACCTGACCTCGCTGCTCTATACCAAGCGGATCGCCTATCATCAGCTGGAAGGCATCACCACGAACCGTGAGGAATGCCAGCGGATCGCCGCCGACCTGGGCGACCGGAATGTGATGATCCTGCGCAATCACGGGCTGCTGACCTGCGGCGCCACCGTGGCTGATGCGTTCCAGGAGATGTACCAGCTGGAGCAGGCCTGTAAGGTCCAGCTCGCGGCGCAGTCGAGCGGTGCGAAGCTCAATTTCCCCCCGCCCGAGATCGGGGAGAAGACCGCCGTCACCAGCACAACCGGCATGTCGCGGCTCAACGCCCTGCAGTGGGCGGCGATGCGGCGCTGGATGGAAGAGACCGATCCGGACTTCATGACCTGATATGCCCAAAACAATCTTATGAACTGCGATCAAGCCCTCAATATCGCGGACCTTCAGCGGCTCGCCCGGCGGCGCCTGCCTGCCGCGGTACTGGATTACATCGAAGGCGGGGCGGAGGATGAGATCGGCGTCGCGGAGAATCTGCGTGCCTTCGCCCGGCATCAGCTGGTGCCGCGCTTCCTGACCGAATGCGGCGCCATCGACCTCAAGACCACTTTGTTCGGCAAGACTTACGCCGCGCCGTTCGGCATCGCGCCGACTGGGATCGCCGGCTTGTTCCGCCCCCGGGGCGACGTCATGCTGGCTGAGGCGGCGCTGGCCGAGGGCCTGCCCGACATCATGTCGGGCACCTGCAACGCGATGATCGAGGAATTGCCGGCGGCGGCGGCGCGCAATGGCTGGTATCAGCTTTATACCGGCTACGATCACGCCATCGATGAGGATATCGTCCGCCGCGCCGCCGATGCCGGCATGGAGGTGCTGGTCCTGACCGTCGATTCCCAGGTCAGGGTCAAGCGCGAGCGCGACCTGCGCAACGGCTTCACGGTCATGGGGCTGAAGACCGGGCGGAAGGTGGAGGCGCTACTGCACCCAGGCTGGCTCGCCGGATATCTCATGTCCGGCGGCATGCCGCGCTTCGGCAATTTCTCGCCCTACGTCAAGGACGGGAAGAATGCGTTGGCGGTCTGGAAATTCATGACTTCACACCTGCCCGGCAATCTGGTGTGGGAGGATGTGGAGCGCTATCGCCGCCTGTGGAAGGGCAGGCTGGTGGTCAAGGGCATCCTCCATCCGGGCGACGCGGTGCGGTCAGTCGAACTCGGCGCCGACGGCGTCATCGTCTCCAACCATGGTGGCCGGCAGCTCGACCGGGGCCCGGCCTCGATCGACATGCTGCCGCTGGTTCGCGCCGCGGTGGGAAACCGCGCCGCTGTAATGCTCGATGGCGGCATCCGCCGGGGCAGCGACATCCTGACCGCGCTCTGCCTCGGGGCCGATTTCTGCTTCACCGGGCGGGCGACGCTCTATGGCCTTGCCGCGGGCGGCGTCCCCGGAATCCGCAAGGCGATCGGCATTCTGCGGCACGAGGCCGAGACCGTCGGGCGGCATATCGGCTGCAAGGACGTCGCCGCTTTCGACGCGGAACTTTTGAGGCCCGCTCAAGTTGAAGCGGGGTCGCTTTCAGTCTAGTTTTGGGCCGGCTGCATAGCCATTTCTGGACATCATGTTCTCACGCCTGTTCACACGCTCCGCGCCTCAGGCTGCGCCGGTTTCGCCGCAGGCGCCGGCCGGCAGCCGCATCTATGCGATCGGCGACGTGCATGGCCGTGCCGATCTGCTGGAGCGGCTGCGCACGGTGATCGTGGAGGATGCGAAATGGCATCCGATCGAACACAAGGTCGTGGTCTATCTCGGGGACTATGTCGACCGGGGCCCTGACTCGCGCGGCGTGGTCGACATGCTGGCGCGCGCGCCGCTGGCGGGGTTCGAGAGTGTGTTCCTCAAGGGCAATCATGAGGACAGTCTGCTGCAATTCCTCACCGATCCCGGCATCGCGCCGGCCTGGATGGCCTACGGCGGCGATGCGACTCTCTACAGCTATGGCGTGCGCCCGCCAGATGCGCGCCGGGTCGAGGACATCCTCGCGGCGCAGAAGGCTTTCATCGAGGCCCTGCCGCCCGAGCACCTCGTCTTTCTGGAAACACTGAAGCTGCTCCATGTCGAAGGCGACTATGCCTTCGTCCATGCCGGCTTCCGTGCAAACGTCCCGATCGAATTCCAGGACCCGCAGGACATGATGTGGATCCGCAACGAGTTCCTGGATTCGGACGCCGATTTCGGCAAGGTCGCCGTCCATGGCCACACCATCACCGACCATCCCGCGATCCGCCACAACCGAATCGGCATCGACACCGGCGCCTTCGCCACCGGCACGCTGACCTGCCTGGTCCTGGAAGGGACGGAGCGGCGATTTTTGGCGACTTAGGGTTCGTCACGCACGGCAGCATCGCCGCGAGGGCTCGTGCGTTCGGCGTCAAGGGGCATCGATCGTCGATGCCCCTTCGGCGGGCCGATGCAGCTTTGGCGGCCGCGGCCATGATCCGCTGATCATGAACAGGCGTATCTCTATCATACCCCACTCAGACTGGCGCTTTTTGGCCTCCAGTTCTTGATATTGGGGGCAAATGCACCACAGCTTGCAGTCATACTCTGGCGAAAGTTCGGCGTTCCAGGCCCTTCGTTCTCGCATGAGGCAATTAATCTGCGATCGACTGTGGTCCAGGATTTGACCGGATTCACGAATTTATTGGTGATAGATCATGACTATGATTGCGCATAACCCAAGACTTCATGAAAGCAGCACGCCTGCCGCGATTTTGGGCGCACTCCTCGCATTCGCGGTCGTGTTTGTTATCGGCACTGTCTCCCTGCGCGAACCGATTGCGACGTCGTTCGCATCGAAGTTAATGCCGAAAATGTCCGACAATCGGGGGGCCTGACCCCATGGGCAGGTTTCATGCGAGATATCCAGGGCCGTCTGAAGATGTTCGGCTAATCCGTTGCCAGCGCCGCCCGATCCGACGATAACCTGCCCGTATCAATTCATGCGAAGCGGGGAAGCACTTCATGGTCAATGTCGCGGTGATGTTCGGGTCGAACGATATCGAGAAGGCTAAGGCGTTCTACGATGCCCTCATGCCCACGGTCGGGCTGAAGGGCCTCTATGAGCATGGCAGCGGCGGGCGGATTTACGGCACGCCGGCCGGCCAGCCGGTCCTGTCGGTCGTGCGGCCTTTCGACGGCAGCGCCGCCACCGCCGGCAACGGCACGATGGGGTCGCTGATGGTCGATTCGAAGGAGCAGGTGAGCGCGATCCATGCCAAGGCGCTGGCGCTGGGCGGCACCTGCGAGGGCGCGCCGGGGCCGCGCGGGCCGGAAGGCGTGCAGGCCTATGCAGCCTATTTCCGCGACCTGGACGGCAACAAGATCTGCGCCATCCACGTCGGGGGATAGGCGAAAGCTTTTTGCCGGTGGCCGCCTCAAGGACTTAGGATCGCGATCATGGATGGGGCCGGCTTCATCGAATCGCTGGACTGCCTGCCGCTCGTCCCGCTGGATCGCATCCTGGGGCCCGGCGGGCTGATCGTGATCGCGCCGCATCCCGACGACGAAACATTGGGATGCGGCGGCCTGATCGCCCGGGCCCGTTCCGAGGGGCGCGCGGTCCGCGTCGTCATCCTCAGTGACGGCAGCCTCTCGCATCAGGGCTCGCGGGACTATCCGCCAGACCGATTGCGCACCGTCCGGCAGCAGGAATCGACCGTCGCGCTCGAGATGCTGGGCGTCAGCCGGCAGGATATCCATTTCCTCGACATCAAGGACGGGAGCGTTCCAGCAGCGGGCGGTGAGCTCGTTGCCGTCGCCAGGCAGGTTCTGGACATCGTCCGGCCGATGGGCGGCGAACCCGGCACGATCGCCGTGACCTGGCGGGACGATCCGCATCCGGATCACAAAGCCGCCTATGAAATCGCCCATCAGGTGCGTCTATGGCTTCCGGCGCTGAAGCTGATCGAATATCCGATCTGGGGCAGCCATGAATCCGGCCGTATCGAGGTCGGCGACAGCGTAAACGGCTATCGGCTGGACATCGCCGGCCACACCGCGCTCAAGCACCGGGCGATCCTGGCCTATCGCTCGCAGGTCACGGACCTGATCACAGATGCTCCGGGCGCCGGCCCGCTGCCCGAACGGTTCCTAGAACGCTTTCGCCGTCCGCATGAGGTGTTCCTCGATCTGCCGCACCGGGAAAGCCCCTGGCAGATCACCCGCCGGGTCCATCAGATCATGCTGGTCGACGGCTTTACATTGCCGAACCGCCTGCCGCATTTCGTAACCGAACATGCTGCCGAGCTGAAGGTGCTGTATCCGGCGGCAGAATACCGGCTGTGGGACGGCCATGCGCTGCGGGCGATGATCGCCGAGCATTTCGAGCCGGAGGTTCTGGCCGCCTTCGACCTGCTGCGGCCTTATGCCTACAAGGCCGACCTCGCCCGCTACTGCCTCCTCTATGTTTTCGGTGGCCTGTATGTCGACCTGGCGATACGCGGCATCGACACGATCAAGCCTCCGCCAGGCGTCGGTCTGGCGTCCTTCAGGGACGACGACCTGCAGTCGCCGAGCTGGACCGCCGCCCTGGTCGGTATCATCTGGGCCGTTCCGGGGCGGCGCGAATTCCGCATCGCAATCGACTATGTCGTCGAAAATTGCGCCAGGAAGTTTTATGGCGCGAACCCGCTTTACCCTACGGGCCCGGTGCTGTTCGGCCGCGCGCTGGCCGCGGCGATGGCCGAGAGGAAACAGCAGGAGGATGCCGACGATCAATGGATCGGCCAGCGCCACGCGGCCACGCCGGGCAAGCCTCAGCAGAATATCAGCTATATCGCGCCGGATTGTTCGCTGGTCGGGCTGTTGCGCAAAACCGTCGCCGGCGACCTGACCCGTCTCGGCGCGTCGGGAACGAACAACTACATAAGCTGTTGGCACGGCAAGGCGATCTATGGCGAGCCGGTCAGCGTCTGGCCGTTCGACGACCCGGGCATCAGGCTGACCGAGCAGGCCCTGAGGACCGGCGACGGCATCGCAGCCTTGCCGGATGCTTCGGGAATCCTGACTTTCGGCCCCTATATCGATGCCGCCGCCGGCCTATACCGGCTGACCGTCCTGTTCGACAGGGAAGAGGCGTTGCCGCGCATGATCGTCGATGTGGTCTGCGATCATGGCGAGAGCCGGCTGCACGAGCATGAGCAGGCGGCGCACACCGTCGCGGACCGCATCGCCTTCACCTTCGCGGTCCCCCGGGCGGTGTCGTTCCTGGAGTTCCGCCCGCAGACCTATGGTCGTCTGGCGGCGAAGATTGCGCGGTTTACGCTGGAGAGGCTGGACAGTCAGGGGTAACAGACGCAGGTGACGCCAGTCACCCGAACTGGAGCGCCACCAGCTCAAGCGGCCCGGCGCCGATATTCTCGACGCGATGCGCCTTGCCGACCGGGATGTCGACCGACATGCCGGCGGTGAGCGTCAGCACCTCGTCGCCGCGCGAGACCTTGGCCGTGCCGTTCGCGACGGTCCAATGCTCGGCGCGCTGGGAATCGTCCGCCAGCGTCGCGCCCGGCTTCACGGTGAGCCGTTTCACCTCGAAGCCCGGGCCGCTATCCAGCTGCTGGAACGTGCCCCAGGCGCGGTTGACCAGCCGGTGGGAGACATGCTCGGTCCGGCCGTCGGCCTTAAGCCGGCCGACGAAGCGCTTCACCTCCTGCGAACGGTCCTTGTGGGCGACCATCACGACGTCGCCGGTTGCGACGATGACGACGTCCCGGACCCCCAGCGCGGCGATCAGCGGCCCGTGCGAGCGCAGGTAGGACCCGCCCGTCTCCTCCGCCATCACGTCGCCGATCATGACATTGTCGACATGATCCTTGTCGCCGATCTCCCACAAGGCGGACCAGGAGCCGACATCGCTCCAGCCCAGACTGGCGGGCACGACGGCGGCCAGCGCGGTCTTCTCCATCAGCGCATAGTCGATCGATTTCGACGGGATGTCGGCGAAGGTGACATGGTCCAGCAGCACGACCTCACCCGACCGCTCAGCCTTCTTGACCGCGGTTTCCGCGCCGGCCGCGATCTCCGGCTCGAAGTTTCCCAACTCGTGCAGCATCGGCCCGGCGGGAAAGACGAACATGCCGCTGTTCCAGGTCCAGTCGCCCTCGGCCAGATAGCCCGAAGCGGTGGCGAGGTCAGGCTTCTCGACGAAGCGGGCGATCTTGAAGGCGCCGTCGACGCCGGGAAGCGGGTCGCCGCTGCGGATATAGCCGTAGCCTGTTTCCGGTGCGGTCGGGGTGATGCCGAAGGTGACCAGGCAGCCGGTATCGGCTGCCTGGGCCGCGGCGGCAATCGCCGTGTTCAGCGCCGGCAGGTCGCGGATGATATGGTCTGAGGGCAGCACCAGCATGACGGCACCGGGATCGCGCTCACGGAGCAGCGCGGCGGCGGCGGCGATGGCCGGGGCAGTGTTGCGGGCGACCGGCTCGATGACGATCGCCTCGGGTGTGATCCCGATTTCGGCCAGCTGATCCTGGACCAGGATCTTATGGTCGGCATTGCAGACGATCACCGGCCCGGCGAAATTCGGCCCCGATACCCGCCTTGCCGTCGCGGCCATCAGGCTCTCCTCGCCGACCAGCGCCAGGAGCTGTTTCGGCAGCAGGTCGCGCGACAGCGGCCACAGGCGTGTCCCCGATCCGCCGGACAGGATGACGGGATAGATCTTGCGCGACATAAGTGCCTCTTCGGTGTCCGGCGGTTAACGACGGAAAGAATAGGGGAAGCCTGCGAAAGGGTCCACCGACCCCCGCGTTACAGCTTCACACCGGGTGCGGGCGGATGGCGGTCCCGGCCAGGTCGATGCTGTCCCGGCTGGAGGGGCAGAGACGGCGTAGGTGAGCGCGGCGCTTGCGTCGGCCGCCAGCCAGCTCTTCACGATAGTGTAAGTTCGAAACCTGCCGTTGAGATAGCCCCTGATCGCCTTGGTCGCGCCGTTGAGCTCATCCAGGCTCTGGTTGTTGTAGGTGCCTCAGCCGTAGGCGATGTTGATGTCTTCGCCGAAGCGGGTGAGCGTGCGGCGTCTCTCTTCTAAATGCCGAGCAGGCTAATGATGGGACTTCTCGTCATCGCATTCTCAAGCCACTCCGAAAGTTCTTCGAACAGCATCGCTAGCTCACTATTGCGTCCAGGATTCCGTTCGAACTCGCGGCTGATTTCGTATTGAGTATACGCTCCCGAGTTTAGATAGCACTCAGGTGCACCGGGCGACATATGCACTCGATCCGCCGTGGAGCGCAATTCTTCGATGAAGGCTAGGCAGACTGAAGGCGGTAGCTCCGTCACGCCATAGCGGGCCAATCCATTCCATTCCGGCCAGATACGTTTTAGGCGGGGCTCAACGAAGTCAAACGCGGTTTCATGGAGTAACACGCCCCCCTGAAATCGGCCCCGGCCAAATGCCCTCAGCGAACTGATAGACCGTGCCAGTCGCAAGGCCCGTGCAGAGGGTCAGGCTAAAATCCAGGCGCGTCATCCGAGCCAAGCTTAAAGCTTCCGCCGCATTGACGATCCGAATGCCCTCGAAATCACCAAGAGTCAGCAAGTCGGCGTCGCCTGAGACGATTAGATCAGCCTTCGATGCAATGGCGAGTGCAAGGACGGCATCGTCGTCGCGGTCACGGCTGGCAGGCGCAGAGAGTGGCGGTGGATGGATGATCTCGACAAGTTGCCGCAGTTCCCTGAGCATTTTTTCAGGATCGATCTTTGACTGGTCCAGTTTGACCTGAAATTTCGGCCGACGAATAACCACCGCCAGTTCGGCAAGCAACGCGGGGCTGCTGATGAGCATCAGAGTCCCGATGCGTGCATGTTCGATCAACTCGTGCGGCGAGCCATGTCATATCAGTCCTGAGATCAGGACGTTGGTATCAATGACCGCTCGCACGCGACCGGCGCTGGGTGTCCTTACGATCGGTCCTGACTGCCTTTACCTCGGCATCGATTTCTTCCATCGACATCGGGGC
>DATBAZ010000419.1:0-1524 GCA_036271255.1 Alphaproteobacteria bacterium | reverse complement strand
CACTGCCTGCGGCAAGACGCCGTCCGGCGAAGCGGCCAAGACCGCGACGAGCGAAACCGCCAAGACCTACAGCCTGTCGCCAGAGGATAATAAGCGTTTCCTGGCCGATTATGCCGCCCGCGGCGATGTGAAGAAAACCGCCGATGGCCTGCTCTATCGCGTCGTCAAGGCCGGCACCGGCGCCATGCCGATAGGGCCCAACGACCAGGTCACGGTGTACTACAAGGGCAACACCATCGACGGCAAAGTGTTCGACCAGACCGATCCCGGCCAGCCACGCACATTTCCGGCCGGAATGCTGATCCCCGGCTGGGTGGAGGCGTTGTCGATGATGAAGGAAGGCGATGAGTGGGAACTGGTGATCCCTTCGCAGCTCGGCTATGGCTCGACCGGCGCCGGCGACACCATCAAGCCCGACCAGACCCTGGTGTTCAGCATGACGCTGTTGAAGGTCCAGCACGCGCAGTAGCGATAAACCGCAGCGCGCATTGCAAATAGCCCGGTCCTGGCCTGCTGTGCCTAATGTCTGGCCAATGTCAGCAGATCGATGTTGGTGTCGCGCGAGACCTGGGCGGTATAGACGATCTCGCCGGTCACCGGATTGACCGCGAAGCCGGACTGGAAACCACTGCCTTGGTTGTCCGCACCCGGCGCATAGCCGATCGTGCGGCTGGCGCCACCCGATACAGGCTGCGCCAGAATGCGCGGCGTGCCGCCCGGATCGTAGTCCGGCACCAGCACGTCATTGCCGCGGAAGGCGAGCGGCGGCAGATAGAACGCGGGATAGGCGCTGTTGATCTGCTTTATTCCTCCGTCGATCCGCCAGATTCCCGGTTTGTCCGCGCGGGTCGCGAAGGTGCCGTCCTTGCGAACCGCGATGCCGACCCAGTGCGGCGGCGCGAAGGGCCTGCGTTGCGCGGGATTATCGATAGGAATCCGAATGGTGCGCAGGGAATGCCGGTCGAATTCCAGCACCGCCTTGCCGTCCAGCGTCCAACTGGGCAATCCAAGCCCCAGCGAGGGCGTATCGAATGAAGAAAGATTGGCCCCCGCCCGCGTCATGATACTCACGCGCGAGTTCTGGGCCGTCTCGGACGCGACCGCCAGCAATGTTCCATCGGGCGAGAACCGGACGCGATAGATCGGAGAAAGCCCGCCATCGAACAGCATGGCCGGCGCCGCGCCCGGTTTCATCAGCCAGATCGCATTGGTGCCCGAACGGTTGGAAAGGAAGGCGAGCGTGCCATCGGGCGCAAAGCTGGGGGACCAGGACCGCCCGTTTGCCGGATCGATGATATCGGGCTGCGCCGCCGGCGAAGCGGCGACGCGCGCCAGGTTGCTGCGGCTGATGTCTGTTTCCAGCGCCAGCAACCCGCCGCCCGTGGCGAAATCCCCGATTTTTGTCGCCGTCGTATAGACGCTGTAGGGCGCGCGCCCGTTCAGGGGATAGGCAATGATTTCGCTGCCCCCGACATCGCCGGCCGTGCCTGTCAGCACCGTGGCGGAATCCTCGGTCCAGGCGAG
>DATBAZ010000418.1:0-2643 GCA_036271255.1 Alphaproteobacteria bacterium | reverse complement strand
GCGGTGATCATAGCCAGCCTTGCCGGCGTGCCCCACGCGACCGTCAATTGGCTGACCGGCGTCTTCATCGCGCTGCGGATCCTATACAGCGTCGCCTACGTCACCGACCGGGCGAGCTTGCGCTCCATTCTCTTCATCCTGGGCGCGCTCTGCATTCTCGGGCTGTTCGTCGCGGCTGGCATGGCCTAATGCTCTGGCATTCTTTTCCCTGATTCAAAGGACATTACGCATGCCGACCGAAGCGACGATGAAGGCCGCCCTCCAGGCCTATCTGGACCATTTCAACGCCGGCGACGCCGACGGGCTGACCGCGCTGTTCGCCGCCGACGCCAATGTCGAAGACCCCGTGGGCTCCCCGCCACATATCGGCACCGAGGCGATCCGCGCCTTTTATGTCGATGCGATGAAGAACGGCGCGAAGCTGTCGCTGTCGGCGCCGATGCGCGGGTCGCACGCCAATGCCGCGGCGATGGCGTTCGAGGCCAAGATCGGGACGCTGACCGTCCGCATCATCGATGTCATGACATTCAACGAGGCTGGCAAGGTGACCAGCATGAAAGCCTATTTCGGCCCAGAGGATTTCATCCAGGGCTGATCAACCTGCATCGCCGTGACATTCCATTTCAAATGGAATGTTGCCGGACATGCGCTCACACCGTAACGTCGTTCCAACGTTGGAAAATCCAGCCATTCTCAAGGGGATATTCAATATGAAGACAGCTCTCATCGCGGTTGCCGCCACCGTCCTTGTCTCGAGCTCGGCCCTCGCCGCCACCGACGTCGCCGGCGCCTGGAAGATTTCCGGTGACGTCGTCGGCAACGCCGTGGACACCGTCTGCACCCTCACCGCCACCACCGCCGCCTGCAATGTCGATGGCAAGCCCGGCGCCGCCTCGCCGCTGAAGGTCGACGGCACCGCGGTCAGCTGGGACTGGGATGCCGGCCAGGCGACCCTGACCTTCAAGGGCACCCTGGACGCGTCTGGGAAGGCGATGAAGGGCGATATCGAGGTCCAGGGCGTGACCGGCAGCTTCACCGCCGCCAAGCAGTAAGCCTTAGCCTACCGCCAAACCGGCCGGGCCGCCCCGCGCGCCCGGCCGAATTGTTTTCAGGCACCGGCCGCCTCAGGCGTACGGATATGCTCGGAGCGGACGCCGATCCCGATTACCCGCGCGGGGATCCGGCGCAGGATCGGGAAGCGCGCCAGCAGCCTGACGATCAGCGGCGGCCGGATCGGCCGGGTTCGGCCCAGCAGCCGGCTGATGACCCGGCGCTGGACAAAGAGCTGTCCGGCCTGCGTCACCCGCGCCGGAAAAGCACGGCGGCGCTGAACCGCCTTGAGGTCCTCAAGATTGACCGTTCCGGCGCTTAGCGGCGCGGCCAGGAGGTTCGCAGCCGCCACGGCATCCTGGATCGCCAGGTTGATGCCGACGCCGCCGATCGGCGACATCGTGTGCGCCGCATCGCCGATGCAGAGCAGGCCCGGCAAGGCCCAGTCGTTCAGCCGGTCGACCGCAACCGTCAGAAGTTTCACGTCGTCCCACGACGCGATGTCCCCGCCCCGCCCTTTGACGAACGGCGCCATCCGCTCGAGATCGGCGCGGAAAGCCTCCAACCCTCTGGCCTGGACATCGGCGAACGTGCCCTTGGGGATGACGAGGCCGCACTGCCAATGGGCGCCGCGGTTGATCATGATGAAAATCCGGCCGGCATCGAACCGGCCCATCACGTCGCCAGGATCGCCAGGATCGCGCGACAAGGAAAACCACAGTACGTCCATCGGAGCGCCCAGCTCCTCCACCGCCAGGCCGGCCTCCTTCCGCACCGTCGAATGACGGCCGTCGCAGCCGACGGTGAGCGCGGCGCGGACTTCAAGCGGGCCGTCCGGCGTGTCCGCGATCACACCGGCCACCCGCCCCCCATCGCGGACCAGGCCGGTGACCGCTGCCTGCACATGGAGATGGAAGCCCTTGAAGCGCCGCGCCCGCCCGCTCAGGAAATCGAGGAAATCCCACTGCGGCATCAGCGCGACAAAGCCCCAGCGCGGACTCAAATGGGTGAAATCGGCAACCTGCAGCTCGAAATCCCCGACCATCCCATTCAGATGGAATGCCTTCTGATGCGGCAGCTTCAGCAACGCATCGAGCAGGCCGAGCTCGTCCATCAGGCGCAAGGTCGAGGGATGGATCGTGTCGCCGCGGAAATCGCGCAGGAAGTCCGCGTGCTTTTCCAGCACCGCCACCGAAATCCCCGCGCGCGCCAGCAGGAAGCCCAGCATCATTCCCGCCGGCCCGCCGCCGACCACACAACAGTCGACGGTAACGGGACCGTCAGCCATGCAGATCCTTTGCGCCCTTGGCCATGAACTCCACCGCCTCGGCCCGCGGGATGGTGCTGAGATAGCGCGCACCCTCGTCCTTGCCATTGACGTTGCAGATCGGGCCGCTGGCCAAGCGGGCGAGCCCCTCGTCCGCCACCGCGTCGGGCTCGTCGGGCGGGAATTCCGGGTTGGTCATGTTCAGCCCCAACCGGTCCATCGACGGCGTGCGGGTGAGGCCGAGGATCAGGCCCAGCACATGGACATTGTAAGGCTTGAGCTCATGCCACAGCCCCTCAGCCAGCATCCGGCTATAGGCCTTGCCG
>DATBAZ010000417.1:0-9294 GCA_036271255.1 Alphaproteobacteria bacterium | reverse complement strand
CATGATGCCGGACATGAAGATGCCGGCGGTGACCCGCTTCATCGACGGCACCGGCCCGGTCTTCACCGGCAACCTGTTCCCGTTCCTGTTCATCACCATCGCCTGCGGCGCGGTCTCGGGCTTCCATGCGCTGGTGAGCTCCGGCACCACGCCCAAGATGCTGGAGCGCGAGCCGCAGGCGCGTTTCATCGGCTATGGCGGGATGCTGACCGAATCGGCGGTCGCGATCATGGCGATGATCGCCGCCAGCATCATCGACCCCGGCCTCTATTTCGCGATGAACAGCCCGGCGGCGCTGATCGGCACCACGGCGGACCACGCGGCGCAGGTGATCTCGGGCCTGGGCTTCGGGGTGGACGGCGATACGCTGACCGCCGCCGCGCACGACATGGGCGAGACGACCTTGCTGTCGCGCTCCGGCGGGGCGCCGACCTTCGCCGTCGGCCTTGCCAATATCCTGGCCAGCGTGGTCGGCGGCAGGGGCATGCTGGCCTATTGGTACCATTTCGGCATCCTGTTCGAGGCCCTGTTCATCCTGACCACGATCGACGCCGGCACCCGCGTCGCCCGCTTCCTGATCCAGGACCTGATCGGCACCGTCGTCCCGGCCTTTCGCAATACCGGCAGCTGGGCCGGCAACATCGTGGCCACGGCGGTGGTGGTCGGCGGCTGGGGCACGATCCTCTATCAGGGGGTGGTCGACCCGCTGGGCGGCATCAACACGCTGTGGCCGCTGTTCGGTATCTCCAACCAGATGCTGGCGGCGCTGGCGCTGACGCTCGCCACCGTCGTGCTCTGCAAGATGAAGCGCGAGCGCTATGCCTGGATCACCGGCGCGCCGACCGTGTGGCTGCTGGTCTGCACGCTGACCGCCGGCTGGCAGAAGCTGTTCCATGAGAGCCCCGCCATCGGCTTCCTGGCCCATGCGCGCAAATTCGCCGATGCGGCCGCTGCCGGCCAGGTGCTGGCCCCGGCCAAAAGCATGGCGCAGATGAACCAGATCGTGATGAACGACCGTATCGATGCCACGATGTGCGCGATCTTCATGGCGGTGGTGGTGGCGACGGCGATCTTCGGGGTGCGGTCGATCCGGAAGGCCCTGAGAAGCCCGGAGCGGACCGCGCGCGAATACGGGCTGGAGGGATTCGAAGTTGCGTGACGGGCTGAGACTGCTGTGGCGGCGGGTCCGCGAGACGGCGGGCCTGATGATCGGCCTGCCCGACTATGACCGCTATGCCGCCCATGTCCGCGCCCATCACCCCGATCAGCCGGTCATGAATCGCGCTGAATTCGTGGCCGAACGCACGGCCCGACGTTACGAGGGGCGCGGCGCGGGCCGGTGCTGCTGAACAGAATTTTTCAAAGCGATAGATGGTATTTGCGATAATGTCCGGCATGGGTAAGGTGCGCGCATGCCGGCGCTGAACATCAATGGCAAGGAGCATTCGGTCGATGCCGATTCGGGCATGCCGCTGCTATGGGCCATCCGCGATCTTGCCGGGCTGACCGGCACCAAATACGGCTGCGGCATCGGTGAGTGCGGCGCCTGCACCGTCCATGTTGCCGGCAAGGCCGTACGATCCTGCAAGGTCACGGTAGGCGAGGCGACCGGTAAAGAGATCACCACCATCGAGGGCATTCCCGCCACCCATGCGCTGGTGAAGGCCTTTGCCCAGCTGAACGTGCCGGCCTGCGGCTTCTGCATTCCAGGCCAGATCATGCAGGCGGCGGCGCTGATCAAGCAGAAAAGCGACCTGGAGGACGGCGAGATCGTCGAGGGCATGGCCGGCAATGTCTGCCGCTGCGGCGCATATGCGCGGATCATCGCAGCGATCAGACAGGCGGCCGGGGTCTCGCGTTGATCCATCTGGCCAATCTTTCAGACACCGCGCTCTCCCGCCGGAAATTCATCAAGGCAAGCGGCGCAGGCCTGGTCGTCGGCGCCTGGTTCGCGGCCGATGCCGGCGCTGCCGAGCAGCCGGCCAAGGCGGCATCGCAAATGTTCGAGCCGGGCCAGCTCTCGCCGAACGTCTTCATCGCGGTGGCCGAGGATGGCGCCGTGACCCTGACCGTCAACCGGTCAGAGATGGGCCAGGGCATCCGCACCAGCTTTGCCATGATCATGGCGGACGAGCTGGCGGCCGCCTGGCCGCGAGTCGCGGTCAAGCAGGCCGACGGCGACGCCAGATACGGGGACCAGATCACCGACGCCTCGCGCAGCATCATGATTTATGAGCGGGCGCTGCGCATCGCCGCCGCCTCGGTGCGGCAGATGCTGGAGGCGGCGGCGGCGCAGACATGGCGGGCGCTGATCGCCGATTGCCGCGCGGTGGACCATGAGGTGATCCACGTCCCGACCGCCCGGGTGCTGCCGTTTTCCGCGCTGGTCAAGACGGCGATGAACCTGCCGGTACCCAGCCCGGACAAAGTGCGGCTGCAGGACTTCAGCTCCCGCCGCTATGTCGGCCATGCCGTCGCGTCGATCGACCTCATGGGCATGATCCACGGCAAGATCCCGTTCGGCGCCGACGTCAACCTGCCGGGCCAACGCTATGCCTCGATCGAGCGATGCCCGGTCTGGGGCGGCAAGGCCAAAAGCTTCGACCCGGCCGAGGCGATGGCGGTCCACGGCGTGGAGAAGGTGATCGAGATCCCGGCGGCGCCCTTGCCCACGGGACATTTCCCGGTCGGCGGCATCGCGGTGATCGCCAGCAACAGCTGGGCCGCGATCGAGGGCCGCAAGAAACTCAAGATCGACTGGGACCTGGGGCCGCACGCCACGCATGACAGCAAGGCCTTCCGCACCGAGATGGAGGCGACGGCCCGGCGCGCCGGCAAGGTGGTGCGCACCGCCGGCAATTTCGAGAGCGCCTATGCCGGCGCGGCGACCCGCTTGGCAGCGGAATACTTCGTCCCCTACCAGCCGCACCTGACCCTCGAGCCGCCGGTCGCGGTCGCGGCGTTCGAGAACAACGGCATCGCCGTTCTGGCCCCGACCCAAAGCCCGGGAGAGGCGCGCAAGTTCGTCGCCCAGTACCTGGACATGAAGGAGAGCCAGGTCGTCGTCCGCCCGACCTTCCTCGGCAACGGCTTCGGCCGCAAGGCGACGCACGACTTCATCCTGGAGGCGGCGTGGCTGGCCAAGAACCTGAACGGCCGGGTCAAGCTGACCTGGACCCGCGAGGACGATATCCGCCACGGCTATTACCAGCCGATCAGCCTGCAGCGGCTGGATGGCGGGCTGGACAAGAACGGCACCCCGATCGCCTGGCGCCACCGCACCGTGTTCCCTTCGCTGGGATCGACCTTCCGCGCCACCGAGGTTCTGCCCGACGCCGGGCAGCTCTCCCAGGGCTTCGTCGACATGCCCTATGCCGTCGCCAATGTGAAGCTGGAGGCCGGCGCGGCGGCGGCGCATGTGCGGCTGGGCCCGCATCGCGGTGGCCTCAGCGTCTTCCACGCCTTCGCCATCTGCTGCTTCATGGACGAGCTGGCGGTCGCCGCCGGCAAGGACCCGGCGAATTTCCTGTTCACCAACTATGCCGGCCCCAAGAAGATCGACGTGAAGGCGCTGGGCATCGACTACACCAACTACAGCGCACCGATCGACGACTTCCCGCTGGATGTCGGGCGGCTGCAGAGCGTGCTGCAATTCGCCATGGAGCGCGGCGGCTGGGGCGATCCGGTGCTGCCGCGCCAGGGCCGCGGCATCGCGGTGCATCGCAGTTTCGTAAGCTATGCCGCGGCGGTGATCCTGGTGACGGTGGCGGAAGACGGGTCGATCAGCGTGCCGCGCGTCGACCTGGTGATCGATTGCGGCGGCATCATCAATCCCGACCGGGTCAAGGCGCTGATGGAGGATTCCATCATGTACGGGCTGGGCCTGGCGCTCTATGGCGGGGTCACGATCAAGAACGGCGCGGTGGTCGAGGGTAATTTCGATACCTGCGACCTGGCCCGCGCCGGCCTGACGCCGGAGATGCATATCCATGTCGTGCCCTCCGGCCAGGCCTCGACCGGGGCCGGCGACCCCGCCGTCCCGGTGATCGCCCCTGCGCTCTGCAACGCCATCTTCGCCGCCACCGGCAAGCGCATCCGCGAACTGCCGATCGACACCAGCCAGCTGAAGGACGCAACGACGCAGGGGCCGGCGCCGGCCCCGACCAGCGCCATTCCCTCGGCCATACCGGTGACGCCGGCGGGACAAGGGCCTAAAAATTGATTTGATTTGTAGGGTGGGCGGAGCGTAGCGAAGCCCACCGCCCTTTGCACCCGACGGTGGGCTTCGCTACGCTCAGCCCACCCTACCTTCCTGAATTTAATGGAGACCACCTTGTCCGAGATCATCACCACGGCTACCGGGCTGCAATATATCGACGAGGTCGTCGGCACCGGCGACGAGGCCATGGGCGGGGAGATGGTGACCGTCCATTATACCGGCTGGCTCTACAACAACCGCGAGAAGGGCAAAAAATTCGACAGCTCGGTCGATCGCGGCGAGCCGTTCAAATTTCCCCTGGGCGCCGGCCGCGTGATCCAGGGCTGGGACCAGGGCGTGAAGGGCATGAAGATCGGTGGCAAGCGCACGCTGATCCTGAAGCCAGAGTTGGGCTATGGCACGCGCGGCGCCGGCGGCGTCATTCCGCCCAACGCCATGCTGATCTTCGATGTCGAGCTGCTGAAGCTGAACTAGTCGCGCCCGACCGCGCGGATCATCGCATTGACCAGCGGCTTCATGTGGAAGTTGCTGTCGGGCATCGCGGCGATGGCGTAGCCCATCTCCTCCAGCACCTTGCCGACCACCGGGCCGGCGACGGCGATGCGGGTGCGCCCGAGGCCCTGTTTCAGCACGGCCTCCAGCCCCCGGTCGGCGGCGACGGTCTTCAGCCGCTCGATCTGCTGCATGCTGGTGAAGGCGATGAAATCGATCCCGCCGGCCGCCAGCGCCTTGATTGCGCGCTCGACCGCCTCGGCCTCCACATCCGAGGCATAGCGGTAGGGCACGACCGCATCGGCCGTCGCCCCCGCCGCCGTCAGCGCGTCGATCAGCGGCGCGTTGGGATTGCCGGGATAAAGCTGCACGCCCACCCGACGGCCCTTGAGGTCCAGGGTCTTGAGGGTGGCGATCACCCCCTCGGTCGTCGGCGCCTCGGCGCTGATGCCGGGGGAAACGCCGATCTCGCGCAACGCCTTGGCCGGCTTCGGACCCCGGATGACGGTGCGCAACCGCCCGATCGCCGCGACCGCCTCATCCTTCATGCCGACCCGCTCGGCAACGCCCATCAGCCGGCGCAGGCCCTCGCCCGTCAGCAGCACCAGATCGTCGAACCCACCCATGGCGAGCCGCCGCAGCCAGTCCTCGACCGGCGCCGGATCGGTGACGTCCAGGATCGTCACCAGCGGACAGCGCACCGTCGCCGCCCCCTCCCCCTCCAGCATCCCGGCAAACAGATCCAGCTCCCGGCTTTCTGGGACCAGGACCGTCAGGTGGTCGAGGCGACCGGTCACGGCGTCACACCGTAGCCCGCGAACTGCTTCTCCACTTTGGGATCGATCGCCAGTCCCGCCGTCATGTCCGCCTTCCCATCAGTCGTAGCGCCCTTCCGAAGCTTGGCGATACCACGGCCATATAAGGAACTGGGCATGTTCGGGTGCAGCGTCAGCGCCTTGTCGTAATCTGCCACAGCATCGTCGAACTTGCCCAAACGCAGATCCACCAACCCGCGGCTATCGTGCGTCGCCGCAAATTCCTTGATTCTCAGCGAGGCATTGCAATCGTCCAAGGCGATCGCGAGCTCTTTTCCCGCGATGGCGCGATACCAGCAGCGATCGTTCAGCCATACCGGATTATTCGGCATCTTGCCGAGCGCCGAGTTCATGTCGGTGAGCGCGTCGTCGTAACGATGGAGCTGAACCAGAGCTTCTGCACGCCCGACCCGCAAGCCCACCTCGTCAGGTTTGAGCTCAAGCATACGCGTGAGCAATGCCAGCACCCCCGGCCAATCCCCTTTTTTCTCCGCGATAATGGCCTTCCCTTTGAGTGCAAGTGTTTTCGTCGTGTCGAGATTGAGTGCTTCGCCGAAATCGTCCCCGGCCAAATCGGTTTGGTTGAGCTTCAGGTAAACAAAGCCACGATAGGCATAGGCTTCGGAAGATTTCGGGTCGAGCTTGATGGCTGCATTGAAATCGAGAAGAGCTTGGTCAGGAGACCCTTGCGAGGCAAGCAAACGGCCCTGCGTTATGAGGCCTTCCGGAGTCTTCGGTGACACCGGGTTCGGTGTCGCCGGGGAAGATGTTTTTCCATAGAATTCACTATCGATATTCGGATTTTGGGCGCGCGCCGCGGCAAGGTCGGCGTTCCCGTTTGCACTCGCACCACTCTTCAATTCGGCTTGGCCAAGACCAAAATGCGCCGTAGGGCTGTTTGGCCGGCGGCGCAGCACGTCACGATAATCCGCCATCGCTGCTTCAAAACGCTGGGTTCGCAGGTAGACGAGCGCACGCCCCATCTTCGCGTCATCCGAATCCGGATCGTGCTTGAGCGCCCTCTGACACTCCGCGAGAGCTGCGTCGAGGTGCTTCCCGTCCATTGCAGCATTGCGGCAGCTTTCAATCAAAGCCTCAACGACGTCAGGAGACAGGGTCAGAACTGGGGCCTGCGGCACCTGCGTGAACTCGGTGTTTGGGACGAAGTCGGGGGCATGGAGGTAAACCGCCACGTCAGCCATTTCGCGCAAGTCGGCCTTCGCCTGAGCGGCTGCGGAGGCGGGAAATTCCGGAATCACGGCCTTAGCAATGGCAGTCATCGTCAGCGCACTGTCTTCGATCCGGGTCACGCGTTTGAATGCGAAGCCAGCGGCAGCTCTATCGGTATCGGTGGAGTCGATGGAGAAGCCAATGCCACCCGGTGGCAGCTTTATCGTCTCCTTGGTCTCACTAAAAAACGGGACACCAACCGTGAACGGGGCATCCTGCTTCGAGCCGGGCTCGCGGTCGAAGTCAGCCCTCCATCCCAGCACACCGCCATCGATTTCATATTCCTTGCGCGCACCACCCTGATAGTTCTTCCACTCCATCTTGCCCGCGCCGTCCATCGTCAAGCGCTCCTCGCCGGTCTTTTCGTCGTACGACGCACCGACCTTGGCAATATCGACCCAGTCCAACGCTTTCTTCCAGTACCCTCGAAGCGCTTTGTCCAGATTTTCCGGTGTAGCGCTCTTCAGCTGCAAGTTCAGGACAATCCCAGGGTCGGCCCTAAAGGTTGCGGTCGCGCGCACCGGCACGGAGACATAGATTCCATTGGATGCATCGATCTGAATGTCCGTCGCGACAAGCGGCTTGTCCGGCACCGGAATCGTGAGCTTGACCAGTTCGGCGCCGCTCTTCTGAACCGGCAGCAGCCAATGCAACGCGGGCACCGGCAGATCGTCGAGTGTGCGGTCGCCGGACCGGGTGCCGTCCAGCCAATAGACCTTGCCGCCGATCACGGCGCGCACCAGCACATGATCGAAGATCTCGAGCATCGGCAGGCGCTCATCCAGCCCATCACCATGCAGAATGCTGGCCAGCGCCGGCTCGGCCTCGATGCCCAGCTCATGAAGCAGCGCGATCAGAAGCGCCGTCTTGCCCTTGCAGTCGCCGAACCGCCGCGACCAGGTCTGATCGGCATCCGCGGGAACGTAGCCGCCGTTATTCATGCCCAGGAACAGGTAGCGGACCTGATCCTCCACCAGCTTCAGAGCCGCCATGGCCTGAACTTTCGGATCCTTAGAGGCGGCCTTGATCTTCGCCGCCTCGGCTTTCAGCGGCGACGCATCGGTAAGCGCGCTCGCTTTTTCGAACAAAGGCGCCATCAGCGCCGACACTTCGGCCCATGAGCGGAAGTCGGTACCCTCGATCTGGCCAAGCTCGAAATAGCGCGCTGGCGCGCCCTTCGGCGCCTTCGGCGGTTCGGCCTTGTCCATCGCGATGGTGAGCTCGCTGCCGTCCGCGGTCGGCGCGATCTTGGCCGCCGCCAAGCCGTCGGTCTGACGAAAACGCAACGTCTCAGTTTTCGGCCAGAGCTCACGATAGATCAGCCGGTCGATCGGAACAGCGACGAGATTTCCCATCAGCGACTCTGCGTGTCCGTTCAGAACCGGATCGACCCGTTTTGCCGTTACGGCGAGATCGAGCAGATCGCCGACCTGCAGCCCCTCCGGCTGGATAGCGGCAGTCAACGTCCCGTCAAGCATCGCCATCTCAAGATTGTTCTCACGCCGGAGCACCGTGAACGTCCGGCCGTTCGCCAGAAGGTCGATCACTTGGTCGCCACGGATGATACGCAGCTTGTGGATGGTCAGCGTATCGGTATCGGGCTTCCAGGCGAGCGCCAGGTTCCCGACGCCGGAGAGTCCCTGCGGTGTCTGAATCTTGACGACCGTCTCCGCGTACGCCTCCCGGGCGGCGCCATCAAACCGTATCTGCGAGTCCGAGAGCAGAATGCGCGTCGGGGTGGTCGTGTCTGGGCCGATCGGCTTTGCCGGTTCGTGTGGCGTCACCCAGGCGGCGGGCGGAGCATAGACGGGCTGATCGGCAGCCTGCGCAAGCCCTCCCATCAAGGAGAGCGCCAACACCACACCCAGTCTACGCATGTCGATCCACCGCGAAAGGTCCCAATCTTTTTTGCTATATTATACGGGAATTCGCGTTATGGCATCGCTTTTACATATGGGAGGGACGCCCTCTTAGGGCTTCACCCCCGGCGCGGCCGGCTTGGTGTCGAGCTTGGCGCCGACCGGCTGGATCGGCGGCAGGTCGGCGGAGCAGTTGGCGCCGGTCTTGGCGGCGGCGAGGTCCATGTTCCCGTCCTTGCCGGCTGCCTTGGGCGCGCGCAGATAGACGGTCTGGTCGGACATCGCGCGAAGGTCGGCCGAGACGGTCTTGATCTCGGCGGCGGGGAATTCCGGCTTTATCGTCCGGGTCGCCGCGTCCATGGTGAAGACATGGCCGTTGATCCGGGCCGAGCGCTTGAATTCCCAGGCGCCGATCTTGCGGTCGACCTCGTCCCCCTCGATCTGGAAGCCCTTGCCGCCGTCGGGCAGCAGGATGGTTTCGGTCATCCTGGCGAAATAGGGGAAGCGCGATGCATAGGGGGCATCGTGCCCCGGCCCCGGATCGCGGCGATAGTTGGGCTTCCAGCCCAGCACCGCGCCGTCGGCCTCGTAATGCCGGCCCAGCGCGCCGCCGTCGCCCTTCCACGACATCCGGGCGGTCCCGTCCATGGTGACGCGCTCCTCCCCGGTCTTCTCGTCA
>DATBAZ010000416.1:0-4499 GCA_036271255.1 Alphaproteobacteria bacterium | reverse complement strand
TCGTCGCCAAGGGGAAGCGCGACCTGCTGGTGCCGACCGCCGACGGGGTGCGTGAGCCGCAGAATCGGCGCGTGCAGATTGTGTATGGGGGCGGGGCTTCGTCCTGATCTTCTTTCGCCTCCCCCCTTGAGGGGGAGGTCGACAACGCAAAGCGTTGGCGGGTGGGGGGTAATGCCTCCACCCGTTATCATGTCGGCGAGACGGCTGCGGCAGACCCCCCACCCGGACCTTCGGTGCGACCTCCCCCCTCAAGGGGGGAGGCGAAGATCAGCCAGTTGGGAAAACTACAAACTCGGCCACTTGAAGATATACTGGCTGGTCGCCAGCACATCGATCTTGTCGACATCGGTCACGAACGCAGCCGCCTCGTACATGCGCTGCGCTTTCTGCCTGGCGACTTCCGGGTCGCGGCCGTGGTCGAAGAAGACGGTGGGATCGGTCATCGCCTCGGGCTGCATGCATTCCTCGACCAGCGCGTCATAGGCCGGCGCGGCATGGGTCAGGGCGCGTACCACGACATTGGCGGCATAGAAGAAATTGGCCTGGCACTCGATCGCCACCGGGGTGGTCTTGTTATGCCATTCCTCGATCCATTCCTCGGGGCTGGTGCGCTTGGGACGGACGATGAAGACGCATTGGGAAAAGCCGAAGGTGCGCTCGCCGGGCGGGGAGCGGTTTTCCGGCTGCATCACCACGCCGTTGGACTCGCTGACCAGGTATCCGGCGATCCGGCCGCAGACCGATTCCAGCACCTCGTCATAGGGCTTGCGGAACATGTTGATCGCGCTGTCGACCCAGATATGGACGACGCCCTCCATCTGCGGGCGGGTGGCGACGCGCCAGGTGTTGGCGCCCAGCACCACGTCGTCGCAGACATTGACCTGCAGCCCGCGCGCGCCCAGCGCCAGCAATTTGGGCGCCGCCTCCTCACGCAACTTGCGGCTGAATTCGGCGCGCGTGTCGCGGGGATCGCGCCACAGCGCGTAAATGATCTTTTCCATGAATCTTCCCTCTTTTCCCAGTCCGATTCAGTGTACCATCGGCATCCTGTATAAGATAGAATTTCCAAGCTGAACCAATAAGAAAGCGGGGAAAATCATGGGCCAGGGACGGCTCTCGGGGAAGGCGGCGCTGGTCACCGGCGCGGCATCCGGCATCGGCAGGGCGACGGCGATCAGGCTGGCGGCGGACGGGGCGCATGTGGCGCTCGCCGACCGCGACCTGGAAGGGGCGGAGGCGGTGGCGCGGGAGATCGCGGCGGCCGGCGGACAGGCGCTCGCCTTCCAGTTCGACGCCGCCAACGGCGCCTCATGCCGCGGCATGGTCGACCGGGTGGCCGACGCGCTGGGCCGGCTCGACATCCTGGCCAATATCGCCGGCGTGATGCAGCGCGGACCGTTCGCCGAGATGACGGCGGAGATCTGGGACACAACGCTGGCGGTCAATATCACCGCGCTCTTCCACATCACCCAGCAGGCCCTGCCGCACCTGACCGAAACCCAAGGCTGCATCGTCAACATGGCCTCGGTCTCGGCCATCCGCGGCGTGCCGACCTCCTCGGCCTACAGCGCCTCGAAGCATGCGGTGGTGGGCCTGACCAAGTCGCTGGCGGGCGAGTTCCAGGACCGCAAAGTCCGGGTCAACGCCATCGCCCCCGGCCCGATCGACACGCCGCTGATCCGCCCGATCAAGCCGCCGGCAGGCTCCCCGCTCGCCACCATCGCCTGGGGCGAGCCGGAGGATGTCGCCGGCGCGGTCGCCTATCTGGTCAGCGACGAGGCCAGGTTCGTCAACGGCACGATCCTGTCGATCGACGGCGGCCAGACGGCGGTCGGCAGATGACGGATACGGCCATCGCCGCGCCCGCCGCTCCGCCACACTGGGCGGTCACCGCCGGGCGGCTGTTCGTCATCTTCATGGGGCCCAGCCTCGGTGGGCTGGCGCCGCTGGGGCTGGCGCTGGACCAGCCGGCCCTGGCGGCGCATTTCGGCGGCGGGGCGCAGGGCATGCTGCAGGCCGGCACGGTCTTCACCGCGCCCTCGCTCGCCATCATCGTCGGCGCGCCGCTGGGCGGATATCTGGCCGAACGCTTCGGCTATCGCCTGACGATGCTGGTCGCGCTGCTGGTCTATTCCATCACCGGCGTCGCGGGCCTGGCGATCGACGGATACCTGCCGCTGTTCGCCACCCGGCTGGTGCTGGGCCTGGCGTCGGGTGCGGTGATGGCGGTCTATCTCGCGCTCGCCAGCGCCTGGTACGAGGGGCCGGCGCGGTCCAAGGTGCTCGGCTTCGCCGTCGCCTCGAGCTCGATCGTCGGGGCGGCCGCGCTGGCGCTCGGCGGGAAACTGGTCGATCTCGGCGGCTGGCGGGCGCCGTTCGCGATGTATCTCGTGGGCTTTCTGACGCTGGCCGTCGCTTACCTCACCGTCCACGGGCCGTTCCATAAGCACACGAAGGCCGCCCGCGCGCCCGGCAGCCCGGGCCAGCTGCAGGTGATCGCCCAATTCTGGCCGGTCTACCTGGCGCTGCTGATCACCTCGATCGGCACCTTCATGCCCAGCGCCGGCGGCCCGTTCCTGCTGAAGGCCAACGGCATCACCGGCGCCACGCAGGCGGGCTACATCCTGTCGATCGGCTCGATCTCGGCGATTTTCACTGCCGCGGCCTATGGGTTCGTGCGCCGCTGGATCAGCGATTGGGGCCTGTTCTTCATCATCCCGTCGCTGATGGGGCTGGGCCTTGCCATCGCCCCCGCCTTCTATGACTGGCAAGCCCTGCTGGCGATCTTCCTGCTGATCGGGCTGGGAACAGGCTTCAAGGCCCCGACCGCCGCCTCGATCCTGATGGCGAATTCGCCGCCGGATGTCCGCGCCGCGGCGGCGGGCCTCAATTTCAGCTGCATCTTCCTGGGCCAGTTCCTGGGGCCGTTCGTCCTGCGGGCGCTCAGCGGCCCGTTCGGCATCCACGCCGCCTTCATCGGCACCGGCGCAATGCTGATGCTGGCCGCCGTCGCCATCTGGGCGGCGGGCATCGGCAAGGAAAAACCGCAAGTGGAGACCGCATGACCGACGCCGCCGTCACCGCCCTGCTCGAGAAGCAGGCGATCACCGAGGTGCTCTACCGCTATTGCCGCGCCATGGACCGGATCGACCGCGAGGCGACCCTGGCGATCTGGCACCCCGACGGCACCTGCAATTACAGCAGCACCGAAGGCGTGCCCGACATGCTGTTCCGCGACTACCTGACCAGCAGCACCAAATCGCGCCAGGGCTTCGCCAACCACAGCCACCAGATCACCAACATCCTGATCGCGCTGGAGGGCGAGCATGCGGTATCGGAGGTCTATTTCACCGCCTCGCTCCAATCCGTGCCCGCCGATGGCACGGTGACCGAGCATCTGTGGCGCGGCCGCTATCTCGACCGCTGGTCCAAGCGGGCCCAGGAAGGTGGCAATCATTGGGCCATCGACCACCGCCAGGTGATCTTCGACAGCTACACACCCTATGACTTCCCGGCCGAGCGGCTGAAAGGCATGCCGGTCGCGCTATCCCGCCGCGACGCGGAGGACCCGTCCTATGCGCATCTGGCGAGCTTGAAGGGCTGAGGCGTTTCGAACAGCCAGGAATTTTTATCCACAGATGAACGCAGATTTTCACAGATGTTTTTTCGCTGCGCGGCATCCGTCGCCCGCCGCCAAAGGCGGCTTACTGCGTACGCAATGAGCGAGCTCCGGTCGCGGCGGCAGCGTTCGGATCGATCTGCGTTCATCCGCGTAATCTGTGGATAAATAGGATTTTCTCGGCGCCTTGGCGGTTCGACCTGAAAGCGCCCTACCCTGACCGCCCCATCCGCACCGGCATGCCGCCCAGCTGCTTGGCTTTCGCCTCGTCCAGTATCTCCTGCACGGTCAGGCGGCCGATGCGGGGGCTGTCGGCCAGCTCCTGGGCGAAGAAGGTGGCGGCCAGGAACTGGCCGATCCCGCCCTGCCCATCCGACAGCGGCAGGACGATGCCGATATGCAGCTTGTCCGGATGGTCGGTGACATGGGCGGTCAGCAGGCGGGCCAGCCCGTCTTCATGCGCCGCATGCAGCGTGTCGCGGAACGCGGCCTCCGCCGGCACCTTGCCCTCGATCCACAGTCCGGTCAGCTCGAAGCCATAGCGGGTCCAATAGGCGCTGCCGGCCAGGCGATAGCGGAAGCGTCGCCCGTCCACGACATCGATCAGCAGCAGGTGGGCGGCCAGGCGCGGCAGATCGACCAGCGGATCGATCTCCAGCCGGGTCGGGGGCCGGCCGTCGACATGTTTCGACAGCCAATAGTCATAGAGTTGTTTCCAGGCTTCTTGCTCGGCCATCCATGATCCCCACCCGCCCGGTCGCATGGCCGGGCGCGGCATCCGCTCGCCTGGGTCCGGCTATATTGCCGTGCGAGCCCAGTCAGGTAAGCATAGATATCCTAACCGCCGCCAGTAAAATATATGTTAGGAAAACGGAATTCG
>DATBAZ010000415.1:0-8133 GCA_036271255.1 Alphaproteobacteria bacterium | reverse complement strand
CACTGGATGCGGTGGCCATTGACGATCAGCGTGTTGCCGTCGACCTCGACCGTGCCGGGGAAGCGGCCGTGCACGCTGTCATATTTCAGCAGATGCGCGTTCGTCTTCACGTCGGCAAGGTCGTTGATGGCGACGAAGTTGAGGTCGTTGCGGCCGGCTTCGAAATAGGCCCGAAGAACGAGCCTGCCGATCCGGCCGAAGCCGTTGATTGCTACGCGTGCGGTCATTTTATCCCTAAACCCTTATCTCTGGAGACGCTTTGAAACCGCCTCAGTAACCGCTTCCGCTGTAATATTGAAGTGCTTGTACAGCTCGGGAGCCGGTCCGCTGTCGCCGAACCCCTTCATGCCGACGAAAATCCCGTCCTGGCCGATAAGCGAATCCCAGCCGAACCGCACCGCCGCCTCGATGCCCACTTTCACGACGTCTTTGCCGCCGATGATCTCGGCGCGATAGGCGTCGTCCTGCTCGAAGAACAGGTTGAAGCAGGGCACGGAGACGACCGTGGCGTTGATTCCCTTGGCCTTCAGCTGCGCCCTTGCGTCGCGGGCGAGATAGACCTCGGTGCCGGTGGCGAAGATGCGGACCTGCTCGGGGCCGTCCGCTTTGTCCAGCACATAGGCGCCCTTGGCCGACTTGTTGGTGTCGCAATCCTCACGCAGCGCCGGAACGCCCTGGCGGCTCAGCGCCAGCAGGCTCGGCCGGTCCTGGTGCTGCAAAGCCAGCTCCCAGCATTCCGCGGTCTCGATCAGATCGGCCGGGCGCATGGTCAGCAGGTGCGGGATGGCGCGCAACGCCGCCAGATGCTCGACCGGCTGGTGGGTCGGCCCGTCCTCGCCCAGGCCGATCGAATCGTGCGTCATCACGAAGACGACGCGCTGCTTCATCAGCGAGGCAAGGCGGATGGCAGGGCGGGCATAGTCGGAGAAACACATGAAGGTGCCGCCATAGGGCACGACGCCGCCATGCAACGACATGCCGTTCATCGCCGCGCACATGCCGAACTCGCGGATGCCGTAATGGATATAGCGGCCGCCGAACGAGCCGCGCGCAACCTCGGGAAAGCCCTTGACCTTGGTGTTGTTCGACGGGGTCAGGTCGGCCGAGCCGCCCATCAGCTCAGGGAACTGCCCGAATATCGCCTCCAGCACCTTGCCGGAGGACTGGCGGGTCGCCAGCTTCGGCTTCGACGTCACTGCGTCCTTCTTCAGCGCGGTCAGCGCCTCGACCGCGGCGGCGGGCAGGTCGCCCTTCATCGCCTTGGCGAACTCGTCCTGCTTGTGGGCCGAGACCGATTTCAACGTCTCGTCCCATTCCTTGCGCACCGGCTGGCCGCGCGCGCCGAAGCGGCGCCACTCGTTCATGATCTCGTCCGGGATCTCGAACGGGGCATAGGGCCAGTTGAGATTTTCGCGGGTCGCCGCGATTTCCTCAGGGCCGAAGGCGTTGGAATGGGCCTCATGCGTGCCCTGGCGGTTGGGCGAGCCGAAGCCGATGATCGTTTTGCAGCAGATGATCGACGGGCGCGGATCGGCCTGTGCGGCGGCGATGGCGGCGGCGATGGCGGAGGTGTTGTGGCCGTCGATCCGCTGGACGTGCCAGCCATAGGCGGCGAAGCGCGCCGGCGTGTCGTCGGAGAAGGCCAGCGAGGTGTGGCCGTCGATCGAGATGCCGTTGTCGTCATAGAAGACGATCAGCTTGCCGAGGCTGAGATGCCCGGCCAGCGAGGAAGCCTCGTGGCTGACCGCTTCCTCCAGGTCGCCGTCGCTGGCGATGACATAGGTGAAATGGTCGATCAGTCCCTCGAAGCGGGATTCCAGATGAGCCTCGGCGATCGCCATGCCGATCGATGTCGCAAGGCCCTGGCCCAGCGGGCCGGTGGTGGTCTCGATGCCCGCTTCGATATCGTGCTCGGGGTGGCCCGGCGTGCGGCTGCCGGTCTGGCGGAACAGCTTGAGGTCGTCCAAGCCCATCGCCTTATAGCCGGTCAGATAATTCAGCGCGTACAGCAGCATCGAGCCGTGACCGGCCGACAGCACGAACCGGTCGCGGTCCGGCCAGGATGGGTTCGAGGGATCGAACTTCAGGAAGCGGCTGTAGAGCACGGTGGCGACGTCGGCCATGCCCATCGGCAGGCCCGGATGGCCGGAATTCGCTTTCTCAACCGCGTCCACGGCGAGAAAACGCAGCGCGTTCGCCAGCTTGTCGTGTGCGACCTTGCTTACCGGGGCTGCTTCCAGGGCCATCTTCTGCTCCATTTTCTAAAGGCTCGGGCACGGAAAACCGTGCATCGTAGGATCGTCGAAACTGATATGTGTCCGGGGTATTGGTCCCGGGCGGGGGACCTTTACAAGGAACATACTGCTTTTGCCTCACAAATTTTAGGGCTGACAGGGTTCCGATTGACTGTTTAGGCTACTGTTTCATAGTTTGCATGGCAGTAACGTTGCAGGGAACGCGAATTGGCGAATGTTTCGGACAGGTTGCGCGAGGCGCTTGAGCGGCTGGATCAGGCGATTGATCGGCTGGATGCGACCGCGACCGCGGAACACGGCGGCGGGAACGGCGCAGCCGCCGGCCATGATTCGGCCGACACGGCGGCGCTGGCCGCACGTCTCGACAAGATGATTCAACGAATCGAAGCCGCGTTGGCGGGTTGACCTCTACAGGAAGATTTCATTGCCAAAGGTCGATGTCAGCATAAACGGACGGTCCTACGCGGTAGCCTGCGACGAAGGTCAGCAGGATCGCGTGCGTGAACTGGCCGGCATGGTCGACAGCCGGGTGAAGCAGCTCGTTGGGCCGGGGCCGGTCGGCGGTATCGGCGAAACGCAAATTCTCGTGCTGGCCGGGCTGATGCTGGCCGACGAGCTCAGCGAAACCAAGGCAACGCTGGGAACCAATGGAAAGCCCGCTGCTCCAAGCCAGCCCGCACTGTCGGCAGAGGACGAGGAATTGCTGGTCGCGGCGGTCGATCATCTGACCGATCGCATCGGGGTCATTGCGGACAGGCTCGGTCGGGCCTAGATTAACAGCGGAAGGTTTCTGCGCGGCCCGTCAGGTCAGTTCATCCCGGGGGCCGTAATTTATTCGCATTGGGAGCTGTCGCTGGCCGGATCGTGGTCCGGCTATATGGTTCCCCCCTGGTAAACAGGGCCACTGCGGATAACTCATACCAACGACCGTGCGGATCCTTCCGCCTTTCCCTTGACCACCGCCGATGAAGGCCGGAGATCGGCGATGAGAATTCTTTTCCTGGGCGACATCATGGGGCGCACCGGCCGCGAGGCCGTGGTCGCCCAGATGCCCGACCTTCGGCGCAAGCTCGACCTCGATCTGGTCGTCGTGAACGGTGAGAACGCCGCCCACGGCTTCGGCATCAGTGAGTCCATCGCCAAGGAGCTGTTCGCCTCCGGCGTGGACTGCATCACCACCGGCAACCATGTCTGGGACAAGAAGGACATCATTTCGTACATCGAGCAGGAGCCCAGGCTGCTCCGCCCGATCAACTATCCCGACGGCACGCCCGGCAAGGGCGCGGTGATCCTGCAGGCGCGGGACGGCCGCCGCGTGCTGGTCGTCAACCTGATGTGCCGCCTTTTCATGGACGCGCTGGGCGACCCGTGGGCCTCCCTCGACAAGGTGCTGAAGCAGAACCCGATGGGCCGCGCATGTCAGGCCGCCATCATCGATGTCCATGGCGAGGCCAACAGCGAGAAGATGGCCTTCGGCCATTTCTGCGACGGCCGCGCCTCGCTGGTCATCGGCACCCACACCCATGTGCCGACTGCCGACTATCAGATCTTCCCCGGCGGCACCGCCTATATGACCGACGCCGGCATGTGCGGCGACTATGACAGCGTCATCGGCATGCAGAAGGAAACCTCCGTCACGAAGTTCGTCCGCAAGATGCCGGGCGAACGCTTCACCCCCGCCGAGGGTCCGGCGACGATCTGCGGCGCGTTCGTCGAAACCGACGACCTGACCGGCCTGGCGACGCGGATCGCGCCGGTGCGGGTGGGCGGGCGGCTGGATCAGACGCTGCCGACCGTGGTGTCGCGGCGGCCGGCGTTCGCGTGACTTAAAGCCCCTCGCCCGCAAAGCGGGAGAGGGAGGGGCCCGACCCGAAGGGTTGGGAGGGTGAGGGGGCTTTGGTCTTCTGAAGCCTCAAATCACCCCATTGCAGAAAATTCTAAATCCCCCTCACCCTCCCGCTACGCGGGCCCCTCCCTCTCCCGCGTCGCGGGCGAGGGCGTCAATTCACGGCCGCCGCAGGCTACTCACGAACCTGGCAAAAGCCCACCACACTGCGAGCAGCAGTTCGACAAAGCTGCGCTTCGGGGCCGGCTCGGCATGTATCAGCCCAGCCGGATCGACTTCGAGCAGGCGTGCAAGGCGGAAATATTCCGCGTCGGTGACCCGGCCCGAGGCGAGCAGGGCGATCATCCAATCGTCAGGCGCCCGTTCGCGGCGAGCGCCCAGCACGCCGGTCGCGCGTGCAGCCTTGATCTCGGCGAAGCGCTTCACGAAGTCGCCTTCGGTGTAGAGCGGCTTTCGCGCGTCGTAGCCGGCAATGAGGTCTTCAACATCCATGTCAGGCACTGGCTTGATCGATTTGCACCCGTTATAGCCGTCCGGTGTGCCCATTCCGCAATAAAGACCACAGCTCAATGAGACATTGGACCCTTGCCGCCCTGTTGGTCGTCGCTTCGGCCGGTGCGCGTGCGGATGATAGTCCGCTGCAATTTTCGGTGGGCCAAGCCGATCAGGGGAAGGCGGTATACCAGTCCACCTGCGCGGCCTGTCATGGCTCCAGCCTCGAAGGCGGGCCGGGCGGGCCTCCGCTGACGGGGGCGGCGTTCCTGCGGCGGTGGGAGGCTCAGCCAGGCGATGCGCTGCCGAACTTCATTCGGGCGAAGATGCCGCCCACGGCGCCGGGATCGCTCGGCCAAGCCGAATACACCAATGCGTTCGCCTATATTCTGAAGGCCAACGGCGGCATGCCCGGCCAGGCGGAACTACCGCCCGACCCCAAGCAGTTGGCGGGCCTGAGCCTCGCCAAGACCCTGCCGCCGCTGCCGCCGGCTCCGCAGATCAAATACAGCGAGGTCCAGGGCACGACCGACATGTCGCTGAAGCCGGACAGGATCGCCCAGGCCGCGGCCGAGCATGCGAATGCGCTGATCGGCAAACTGCGGCCGGTGACCGACGACATGCTTCAGCATCCGCCTGAGGGGGATTGGATCAACTGGCGCAACACCTACGATGCGCATGGCTTCAGCCAGCTCAAGCAGATCAATAAGGATACGGTGAGCCACCTGTCGCTGGCCTGGAGCTTCTCGCTGCAGCCGGGCAAGAACGAGATCACGCCCCTGGTCCATGACGGTGTGATGTTCGTCGCCAGCGCGGGGCGATTGCAGGCCTTCGACGCCGCGTCCGGCCAGCTTATCTGGCAGCATTACCAGCCGAAAGCCGACGGGCCGGTGAGAAACCTCGCCGTCTATGGCGACAAGATCTACGTCGCCGATTCCGACACGCATGTGCTGGCCCTGGACATCAAGACGGGCAACGTTGTCTGGGACCATGCCATTGCGGCGCCTGGCGACGATCTGGGCCTCAGCGCCGGCCCGCTGATCGCCAAGGGCAAGGTGATCCAGGGTGTTTCGAACTGCCATGTCGCCTATGCCGGCGGCTGCTTCATCGTCGCGCTGGACGCCGAAACCGGCAAGGAAGCCTGGCGCTTCTACACCATCGCACGGCCGGGCACGCCGGGCGGCGATACCTGGAACGGCGCGCCGCTGGACCAGCGCTACGGTGCGTCGGTCTGGGATGCCGGCAGCTACGACCCCGAACTTGATCTCGTCTATTTCGGTGTAGGGCAGACCTACAAGACCGCGACCCTGCTGCAGGGCGGCACTGGCGCACCCGGCTCAGCCGACGGGCTGTACACCGACACGACCTTGGCGCTGAAGCCCGAAACGGGCGAGCTGGTCTGGCATTTCCAGCATTTCCACCGCGACGTCTGGGACCTGGACTGGGCCTTCGAGCGAACGCTGGCGACCCTCAAGGTCGACGGCACGTCCCGCAAGACCGTCACCACGGCGGGCAAGCTCGGCATCTTCGACACGCTGGATGCCGCCACCGGCCAGTATCTGTTCTCGGTCGATAGCGGACTTCAGAACTTGGTCAAATCGATCGATCCCAAGACCGGCGACAAGATCATCGATCCGAAATTCACGCCGGAGCCGAATGTCGAAAAGCTGGTCTGCACCTCGGCGATCGGCGGCCGAAACTATCCGGCCACGGCATTCAATCCGGCGACCGGCATCCTCTACGTGCCGCTCAACGAGGCCTGCATGAATTTCGAATGGACACCGGGCGGCCCGTTCGACGTGCGCATCCCGACGCGCCAGCGGCCGGACAGCGACGGCAATATCGGTCGGGTCCAGGCCATCGATCTCGCGAACAGGAAAACCCTCTGGGTCCGCCGTCAGCGCGCCCCGGAAAGCAGCGCCATGCTGGCGACCGCCGGCGGCGTGATCTTCGAGGGCTCGCGCGACCGCATGTTCCGCGCGCTGGACGACCGCACCGGCAAGGTCCTGTGGCAAGCGCCGCTGGACGGCGCGCCGGATGCCTTCCCGATCACCTACAGCGCCGACGGCGTGCAGTATGTGGCGATCACCACCGGCGGCGGCGGACCGCTGGATGGCGGCCTGGCGACATTGGCGCCGGAATTCGCTACGTCGGCGTCGGGCACGACGCTTTGGGTTTTCCGGCTTGCGAAGTAGGGGCTGACCAAAGTTGACAGCGTTGTTTTCCCTCTCATTGTGGTGATGTAACCACATCGATGGATCCGATGAGACGCATATCTGCCAGTGAAGCCGGTCGACGCTTCTGCGAGATTCTCTCTCAGGCCAAGGAGGGAGAACCCATCACGATCACTCGGCAGGGCGAGCCGATCGCGGTGCTTGGGCTCTGTGCCGAGGGCAGGAAATCTTCTGGATCTTGGGGGCGCCTTCTTACTGCCCTGGAGATCGGCGTTTCACTCGGCGGTGAACACTTCAATCGCGATGCGCTTTATGACCGCTGAATCAGACTAAGAATTTAACGCGGAGGGCGCAGAGGACCGCAGAGGGCAAGCCTCGTTCGCTCCGTGCCCTCGGCGGTCCTCTGCGTCCTCCGCGTTAAGATGTTTTCCCTTTCAAAGCCGGACGCGACGTTTCGGACAGCACCAGGGAGGATCGCCGATGCATCAGGAACTAGAAAACGCCTTCAGCCTGAAAGGCCGTTCAGCCGTCATCACCGGCGCTGCTTCGGGCATAGGACGGCAGACGGCGATCACCCTCGCGCAGGCCGGGGCGCATGTGGTTCTGGCCGATATCGACGAGGCCAAGCTGGAACAGACTGCCGCGGCGGTGAAGGCAGCCGGTGGTGTTGCCAGCACCCGCAAGGTCGATGTCACCGACCGCGAGGCGGTGGAAGCGCTGGCCGATTTCGCCGTCGAGACCGCGGGGCGGATCGATGTCTGGGCCAATATCGCCGGCGTTATCCTCGCCATGCCGATCGTGGATGCGCGGGAAGAGCAGCTCGACCGGCTGCTCGATGTGAATCTGAAGGGCACCTATTGGGGTTGCGCGGCGGCGGCCAGGCGGATGACCGCGCAGGGCAGCGGGTCGATCGTCAATATCTCCTCGGCGGGGGCGGACTTCCCGGCGCCGGGCCTCTCGATCTATGCCATGACCAAATCGGCGGTCAGCATGCTGACACGCACCCTGGCGCATGAGGTCGGGCCATTCGGGGTCAGGGCCAATGCGATCGCGCCGGGCTTCATCGACACGCCGATGATCGCCTATCGCTACAGCACGCCGGATGGCGGCGTCGATCAGGCCAAGAAGGCGGCGATCCTGGAAGACCGGGCCAAGGGCTCGGTTCTGGGCATCACCGGTGAGCCCACTGATATCGCCTATGCGATCCTGTATCTTGCCTCCGACGCCGCCAGATTCGTCACCGGCCAGGTGATGCGGCCGAACGGCGGCGTGGCGATGCCTTGAGGACTGAATTCATGCGCTGGAAGAAACGCCCGGAAGGGTCGAATTGGGGTGATTTCGGCGCGGACGATCAGCGCGGGAAGAT
>DATBAZ010000414.1:0-8791 GCA_036271255.1 Alphaproteobacteria bacterium | reverse complement strand
GGCCGCTTCTGCTCATGTCCGCAATGATGGCACATCAGCACGCCCCGGAAGCGATGCTCGACCAGCCAGGCGTCGCAGTCCGGGCACTGGTACTGGTGCCCGCAGGCCCGGCAGAGGGTGAGCGGCGCATAACCCCGGCGGTTGAGGAACAGCAGCGCCTGCTCCCCGGCCTCCAAGGTTTCGGTGACGGCCTGGATCAGCACCGGGCTGATGAACTTGCGCGGCGGCGGTGGGTCGTGGCGCATGTCGATCAGGCCGATCTTGGGCAGCGATGCGCCACCATGGCGGGCCGGCAGGTACAGCCGCTCGTAGCGCCCCACCTCGGAATTGACCACGCTCTCCAGCGACGGCGTGGCGGAGACCAGGATGACGGGAAACTTGTCGAGATGGGCCCGCGCCACCGCCATGTCGCGGGCATGGTAGATGACCCCGTCTTCCTGCTTGAACGCCGCCTCATGCTCCTCGTCGACGACGATCAGGCCGAGATCGGCATAGGGCAGGAACAGGGCCGAGCGGGCGCCGACCACCACCTTGGTCTTGCCCTCGGCAACGCCGCGCCAGGTCATGCGCCGCCCGGCCGGCCCGACATCGGAATGCCACAGCGCCGGCACCGTGCCGAAGCGTTTGGCGAAGCGGTCGATCAGCTGGGCGGACAGCGCAATCTCAGGGAGCATCACCAGGGTCTGGCGGCCGGCGGCGATATTGGCGGCGATGGCCTCGAAATAGACCTCGGTCTTGCCGGCGCCGGTGACGCCGTCCAGCAGGGTGGTGGAAAAGCCTTGCCCGAGCTTGCCCCTCAGCCGTTCCGCCACCATCGCCTGGTCCTTGGAGAGGGATGGACCCTCAACCGAATGGTCGAAGACGGAAGCCGGAAAGCGCGGCGGGATCATGACCGTTTCCAGCGCCCCGGCATCGGCCAGGCCGCGCACAACGGGCACACCGCAACCCGCGGCCTCGGCCAGCTCGGCGGCGGTGCCGAAGCCGCGCTCCTCCAGCGCGTCCAGCACGCGGCGGCGGGCGGCGGTGAGATTGAGGTCGGGCGAAACCGTGCCGCGCTGGAAGGCGATGGCCGCACGCGGCGGCTCCAGCGCCTTGGGCGCCGTCAGCGACATGCGCATCACCGTTCCGGGCGGCGACAGCGTGTAATTGGCGACCCATTCGATGAAGCGCCGGTGCGCTTCGGGCATCGGCGGCGCGTCGAATCGCCCCGCCACCGGCTTCAGCTTGGCGGCGGCGACGTCACCAAGCCCCTCGCCCCAGACAACGCCCAGAATCTCACGCGGGCCCAGCGGAACCACGACATAATCGCCCTCGGAAAGCTCCATCTCCGGCGGCACGGAATAATCGTAGGGACCCAGCGGATAGGGCAGCAAAACCGCCACCCGGCGCGGCCCGGGCTTATCTGAACTGGCAACGGCACCGGCCATGCTTTAAACTCGGGCCAAGAGAATCGGGCGTCCCGGCCCGTAGACCGACCACGTGAACCCACTGTCTGGACACATCATGAAGTTCTTTGTCGACACCGCCGAAATCGCCGATATCCGCGACCTTGCCGAGACCGGCCTCTTGGACGGGGTGACGACGAACCCGTCGCTGGTGGCGAAATCCGGGCGGCAGTTCGTCGATCTGGTGAAGGAAATCTGCGACATAGTCGACGGCCCGGTCAGTGCCGAGGTTGCCTCGACCGATTTCGAAACGATGCTGGCGGAGGGCAAGTTTCTCAGCACGCTGGCTCCCAATATCGCGGTGAAGGTGCCGCTGACCCCGGCCGGACTCAAAGTGTGCAAGACATTGTCGCGCGACGGCACGATGGTCAACGTGACCTTATGCTTCTCGGCAGCCCAGGCGCTGCTGGCGGCCAAGGCCGGCGCGACCTTCATCTCCCCCTTCGTCGGCCGGCTGGACGATATCGGCTTCGACGGCATGGAGCTGATCGCGGACATCGCCCAGATCTATGCGATGTATGACGAGATCGACACGCAGATCCTGGTCGCCTCGATCCGCCACCCGATCCATCTGGTCAAGGCGGCGAAGATGGGCGCGGATGTCGCCACCATGCCGCCCGCCGTCATCCGGTCGCTGTTCAACCATCCGCTGACCGACAAGGGCCTGGCCCAGTTCGTCGCCGACTGGAAGAAGACCGGCCAGACCATTCCGACCGCCCCGATCGACCCCAAGGCCAAATCGGCCGTGATGTGATGGCAGGGACCGCATGAAAAATCCTCGCGAAAACGGCACCGCTCCACGCAAGCTGGCCCAGCCCGCCCCGAAGGCGGATGAGGGCATGGAGGCGGCGATCGTCGCCTATCTGGTCGAGCATCCGGACTTCGTCGAGCGGCATCCGGCGCTGATCCAGACCTTGACGCCCCCCACTATCGACCGCGGCCGGGGCGTGGTCGATTTCCAGCGTTTCATGGTCGCCCGCCTGCAGGGCGATATCGACCAGCTGAACGTGGAAAACACGGCGCTGATCCACACGGCGCGGGCCAACGCCCACAGCCAGTCGCGCATCCATGCCGCCGTTCTGGCCCTGCTCGAGGCACGCAGCCTCGGCCAGCTGCTGGAGATCCTGACCGGCGACCTGATGGACCTGCTGGATGTCGACGTCATCGCCATGGTTGTCGAATCGAACGGGGCCGACCTGCCCCATGTCGCGGCCTCCGGCATCCGCATCGTCGAGCCCGGCGCGGTCGAGGAATGGCTGGGCCAGCGCAGCGCGCTGCTCCAGGGCGGCGTTGCCGGCGATCCCGCGATCTACGGCCCCGGCGCCGGACTGATCCAGAGCGAGGCGCTGCTGCGGCTCAATATCAGCTCGCGCACGCCGGCCGGCCTCGTGGCCTTCGGCAGCCGCGACCCGAACCTGTTCCAGGAAGGCCAGGGTACCGAGCTGATCGCATTCCTGGGCGGCGCCATCGAGCGGCTGCTGCGCGCATGGCTGGACCTGCCGGTCTGACGGGAGGGACTTTAGCCCTCGCGGCGGCCGACGATCTGGCCGTAGTCCTGCCGCGCTGGCGCGACTGGCTGGCCATCGAGCGGCAGTTTTCCGACCACACCGTCACCGCCTACCTCACCGACGTGACCGCCTTCCTGGGCTTCTTCGCCGGCCATCGCGGCCATCCGATCCGGCTGCGCGATCTGGCCGAGGCCGAGCTGGCCGATTTCCGCGCCTGGCTGGCGCGCAAAACCAGCGCCGGGGCGACCGCCACCAGCCGGGCGCGGGCGGTTTCGGCGCTGCGCAATTTCTTCAACTGGCTGGACCGCTCCGGCATCCTGCACAATCCCAGGATCGGCGCGCTGACCACCCCAAAACTGCCGCGCACCGCCCCCAAGCCGCTGCCGGTCGCCGATGCCGCAACCCTGCTGGACGCGGCCGAAACCTTCGTCGAGGAGCCGTGGATCGGCCTGCGCGACCGCGCCCTGTTCACCCTGCTCTATGGCTGCGGCCTGCGCATCTCAGAGGGGCTGGCGCTGAACCGCGGCGCCCTGCCGCTCGGCGATTCCCTGAAGGTGCTGGGCAAGGGCCGCAAGGAGCGGGTGGTGCCTGTCCTGCCGGCCGTCGCCGAGGCCATTGCCGACTATGTCGCCGCCTGCCCCTATGGCGGCGGCAAGGACGCTCCGATCTTCGTCGGCGCCAAGGGCAAGCGCCTGGACCCGGCCATCGCCCAGAAGGCGATGCGCAGCCTGCGCAGTCAACTACAGCTGCCCGACACCGCCACGCCGCATGCGCTACGCCACTCCTTCGCCACCCACCTGCTCGGGGGCGGCGGCGACCTGCGGGCGATCCAGGAGCTGCTGGGCCACGCCTCGCTATCGACGACGCAGCGCTATACCGAGGTGGAGACCGAGCAGCTGCTTTCGGTCTATCGGGATGCGCATCCGCGGGCGCGGTAGCAGCAAACGCTAAGGCAACGCGCCCACACCCTCATCCCCTCCCCCCTTGAGGGGGAGGTCGGCAACGCGCAGCGTTGACGGGTGGGGGGTACTGCCGCCCCAGGGAGATTCAAGCCGAACAGGGCGAAGGCAGGGCCATCACCCCCCCACCCGCCGGCCAAAGCGCCGTCGACCTCCCCCTCAAGGGGGGAGGCGAAAACAGACATGCGCCAGCGCCCCGTATCCTTCAGCGGACACAGGCGGCGCAGTTCGGAGCTAGAGGTGGCGGGAAAAAGACGGATCGGCTGCCGTGCCGGCCGGCCTATCAGGGTGGGGCGCGGCCTTGGCGGTGTTTGGCCTGGGCCTTCTTCGACGGGATGCGGAAGCCGTGGCCGCCGGTCGCCTTGATGACCCGCACGGCAGCTTTGACCGCCAGGGCTTTTTGAGTCGGTGCCGGTTTGGGTGAAGCCACCGGCTTTTCCGGCAGCTTCACGCTCGCGGGCGGCAGCTTGGCCGGCCGCAGCTCAACCGGCGGAGCAGCCTTTTCAGTCTGGGGCTTCGGCGGCGGCGCGAAGGGATCGTCCTTTGGCGGTTCGGCGCCCAGGACTTTGCGAATGCCGGCGACCACCTCATCGAGCGGCCCGGTGCGATAGTCCGGCCGGGGACCGTCAAGCTCAGCCCGGTCGAACTCCCTGAGATCGGCGAACAGATCCTCCCGATCCGGCGGCTCGAAACCCTCCCGGTCGGACTTGACCAGCCGCAGCCGGCGCTGGTCGCGGTTCGGCGCCTCGAACAGGCCGCGTATCTCGAACTCCAGAACCACGACCTGGCGGATGGCGCGGGCCAGCCGCTCGAATTCCATCACTTGGCCCCGGGCGCCCAGCATCCGCTCGAACAGCACCGCGCGCGGCATGCTGTCGGCCGCGGCGTTCAGCTGCTCGATCTTCTGGAAGCCGAGATCGCGCAGCCGGTCGAGCTCCCTGAGCCGCCGCTTCGCCAGCGCGGCAACCAGCGCCCGATCTTCGGGGCGCTCGGCAATCGCTGCTGTGTTCGACGCGGTTCGCATGCTGGAACAGCATAGGAACATAACAAGTTCAAGTCAAGCCTGTTTATCGGGGGTAGTGGGTCAGTTTGAAATTACAGTCCTGACCTGCTTGGCGGTGAGCATGGGGCAGTGGGATACTCCCGGGATGCTAAGGCAGTCGCTCCGCTGGACCGCATCCATTGTCCTCCTCCTGTTTCTCGCGGACGAATCGCTGCCGTTGCTTGAGCCTTGGCGCGGCACGTTCCACCAGTGGTTCGCGGCGTATGTCGTTGCGGTCTATGCTCTGGCTGCCGTGCTGACCGTTCTAAACGCTATGTTGAAAGGGGCGCTTACCATTGCATTTTGGCGAGTTGGCTCAGGCGACGTAGAAAAGGGCCGTCGTATTCTCGATGCTCGGGTTGCGGCCCGCGCCGCACAAAGGAAGTCTACATGACTGAGGTGCGCTGAAAGATGGGTTTCGCTGCGCTCTACCCATCCTACAAACCTAGCTCAGCGGCCGGATAAACCGCTTGGCGAAATCCTCCATCACCCGCTTCTTGTCGTCGATCGACGATGTCATCCCCAGGCTGAAATAGAACGGGTAGCTGACGCCCGAGGTCATGCCCTGCGCCTCTAGCCGCTTAAACGTGTCGAGATCGGGCGGGGTGTTGAGGCCGATCACGGTTTCGAACGGCAGGTGCGCCCGGCCGGCCTTTTCGCGGAGCCGCTTCATCTCGGCCAGCAGGCCGGGCACCTCGTCCGGCATGTTGCCGTTGCCGATGAAGCCGTCCGCCACCCGGGCGACGCGCTCCAGCGCCTTGGGCGAGCTGCCGCCGAGATAGATCGGCACGGTCTTGTCCGGGGCCGGGGCGATCTGCAGGTTGGGGAAATCGAAGATTTCGCCCTTGTAGGACACCATCCCACCGGCCCACAGGCGTTTCATGATCTCGATCTGCTCGTCCATGATCTTGCCGCGCTTGTGGAAGTCGACGCCGTAAATCTCGAACTCGTCCTTCATCCAGCCGATGCCGGCGCCCAGCACGAAGCGGTTGTCGGTCAGGATCGCCAAGGTGCCGGTCGCCTTCGCAACCTCGAACGGGCTGCGCAGCGGCAGGACGTAAACGGAAGTCGACAGCTTCAACGTCTTGGTCGCCGCCGCCATCGCCATGATGGTGATCCAGGCATCGGGATAGGGCCAGTCCGGGCTCATCATCGGCTTGCCCGTCGGCGAATAGGGATAGGGGGCGTTCACAACCTCAGGATAGACGGCGTGGTCGGCGTTCATCACGCCCTCGAACCCGACCTCCTCGGCGAACTTGGCGACCTCGGCCAGCTGCTCGGTCTCCATCCACGGGACCATCTGCCAGAACTTCATTGCCTTCCCCCGGTTCGTTAGCCCGTGAAAATTAGTGAGGATCACCCATTCCTGCAAGCCTGCTTTTCATGCCGAACCTGGCTTGAAGGTGAACAGGAATAGTGTAATCTCACTAATTATATGCAGCCCGCCGTTTCCCAAGCCGAATTTCCCAGCCGCACCGTTTCACTGACGCCGAAAAGCGTCGCGACGCGGGCGAAGCTTATCGCCGTGGCGGAACGGCTGTTCGCCGACAAAGGCGTCGAGGGCGTGTCGCTGGCAGAGATCAACCGGGTGGCGCGGCAGCGCCACTCCAATGCCTGTCATTATCATTTCGGCAGCAAGGACGGGCTGATCCAGGCAATCCTGGAAAAGCATGTGCCCGCGATCTCGGCCAACCGCAACGCGATGTTCGACGCGATGGAGGTGGCCGGCGGCGGCAGCCTGGCCGAGGTCGTCCGCGCCTTCGTCCGGCCCGTGGCGGCCAAGCTGTTCGACCCGAACGGCGGCAAGGAGTTCATCCGCTTCAATGCCCAGCTCGTAGCCCGCCATACGCTGGCCTCCCGTGGCCATCCGTTGCCTTACTCCATGCCGCAATTCGACCGGCTGACCCGCAAGCTGAAGGCGGCGATGGCGGCGCGCAGCCTGCCCGACGGACTGGTCGAGGGCCGGCTGATGATGGCGGCGATCATGCTGTTCCATGGCCTCGCCGACTATTCGCGGCTGCGCGATGCCATGCCCGGCGCAGACGACCGCGCCGACACCGAGCGCTTCATCAGCGACCTGGAAACGATGATCGAAGGGGCCTTGACCGCGCCGTTCGCTGCGGGAATGGTCGGATCAAGCCAATAAGGACCAAGGGGAAGTTTCCGACATGTCGACGGACATCGTAATCGACGACCTGCGCAACCCGGTGCTCAGCGAGACGCAGAAGGCCGGGCAGGCCTGGGGCGACGCCAACCCGGTGATCTTCAGTGAAGAGGCCGTGCTGGACCATGCCAGGAAGACCACCGGCCTCAGCGATTTCGGCCCGGAGGATTTCCGCGAGCGCCTGCGCATGCTGGTCGACGAATGGAACGCCGACCGGGGCGTCAGCAACATCCACCGCCACACGCTGCTGGGCTACGTCAACCGCTATGCGGTCAACCGGCTGCTGATCCAGGACATGCTGAAGAAGCATCCGGAGATCCATGACGAGAAGATCGAAAAGCCGATCATCGTCGCAGGCCTGCCGCGTTCAGGCACCACCCACATGGTCAATATCCTGGCCGCGGACGAACGGCTGCGCTCACTGCCCTTGTGGGAATCCTACGAGCCGCTGCCGATGCCGGGGGAGGCAGCGCTGCCGGACGGCACCGATCCCCGTTACAAGCGCTGCGGCGACGCGTGGGAGCAGCTGCGCGCCAGCGTGCCGCTGCTGGCCGCCATGCACCCGATGGAGCCCGATCATATCCACGAAGAACTGGAGCTGATGGGACCTGACTTCGCGTCCTATAATTTCGAATGGATCTCGAAGGTCCCGAAATGGCGGGACCATTACTACGCCACCGACCAGACACCGCATTACGAGTACATGAAGACGGCATTGAAGATGCTGCAATGGATCCGAGGCCCCAAGCGCTGGGTGCTGAAATGCCCGCAGCATCTGGAGCAGCTGCCGGTGCTGCGGACCGTCTTCCCCGACGCCACGGTCGTGATCACCCACCGCGACCCGGTGGCAGTGATCCAGTCGGCGATCACCATGATGGGCTATACCCAGCGCTTCTACCGCAACCAGGTCGAGCCGGAGGACCTGTTCGCCTACTGGTCGGACCGGGTCGAGCATCTGCTGCGCGCCTGCGTCGCCGACCGGGCTGTGTGGCCGGAGGCGCAGAGCTTCGACAGCTATTTCCACCAGTTCATGAAGGACGATATGGGCCAGATCGAGAAGATCGAGGCCAAGGCCGGCCTGCCCTTCACGCCGGCGGTGCGCGCCCAGATCGATAAATTCCTGAAGGACCATCCGCGCGGCAAGGAAGGCCGCGTCGTCTACAATCTGAAGCGCGACTTCGGCGTCACCGCCGACGAGGTCCGCGCCCGCTTCAAATTCTATTTCGACGCCTTCCCGCAGGTGAAGCCGGAGGTCGATTAATTACGCCCGTCATTGCGAGCGTAGCGAAGCAATCCAGGGCCACATCGATCGGTATTGGGCTAACGGCTCTGGATTGCTTCGTCGCTGCGCTCCTCGCAATGACGGGAATGGTTTGGATAGGGGGAGAAAAGAATGGGTACCTTAGACGGAAAGCGCGTCATCATCACCGGCGCGGCCGGCGGCATCGGCAGCGGCGCGGTGGAGGCCTTCGTCGCCGAGGGTGCACGGGTCGCCTGCACCTACAATTCATCGAAGCCCACCCTGCCCGACGGGGTGGTGGCGAGCGAGCGCTGCGACATCACCAGCAAGGCCTCGGTCGACAGCGTGTTCGACAACTTCGCCGAAAAACTCGGCGGGCTGGACGTGCTGATCCAGGCGGCGGGCCTGCATGGCGGCTGCCCGGCCGACGAAC
>DATBAZ010000413.1:0-4171 GCA_036271255.1 Alphaproteobacteria bacterium | reverse complement strand
GCTGCTATGCCGGGATCAACGCGCTGAAGCTCTCCCGTCACATCATCCGCTCCGATCCCAAGGCGCGGGTCCTGCTGCTGTCGCTCGAGCTCTGCACGCTCCACCTGCAGGAGACCGACGATCTGGAGCAGGTGTTGTCCTTCCTGGTCTTCGGCGACGGCGCCGCGGCTTCGCTGGTGACAGCCGAGCCGGTGGGGGCGGCGCTGGAGCGGTTCCGTGCCGTGCTGGTGCCCGACACGGGCGGGCTCATCACCTGGCATATCCGCGAGCTGGGCTTCGATATGTTCCTCTCCGGCCAGGTGCCGGGCGCGGTCGGCCATGGGGTGAAGCTGGCGTCGGACGAGATATTGGACGGGCGTAAGCCCGAGGAGATCGATCTGTGGGCCGTCCATCCCGGCGGCCGCTCGGTGCTGGACGCGGTCGAAGGGGCGCTGGCGCTCCCGCAAGGGGCGCTGTGGGCTTCGCGCGATGTGCTCGATCGCTTCGGCAACATGTCATCGGCGACTGTGATGTTCGTGCTGAAGCAGCTGATCGAGTCCGGACAAAAGGGGCTGGGCTGCGCCATGGCCTTCGGCCCCGGGCTTACCGCCGAGACCATGCTGTTCAGGACCGCCTAGCCGGACACGCGTGGTGACCGCGCTCGATTTCTCCCGCCGCGCCGCGACGCCGGAGCTGATGGACACCGAGGTCACCGGCTTCGAGGAATTCCGCGCCTGCCTGGCCGATTTGGAGCGGGTCAATTTCTGGACCATGACCTACCGGCCGATGATGGCCTTCCTGGACCGGCTGCTATCCGCCGGCCTCATCCCCAAGGACCGGCCGCTGGTCGTGGTCGATGTGGGCAGCGGCTATGGCGGCATGCTGCGCGGGATCGACGCATGGGCGGGCAAGCGCGGCATCGCGGTGGATCTCACCGGCGTCGACCTGAACCCCTGGTCGGCGAAAGCCTCGACCGAGGCGACACGACCCGGCCGCCCGATCCGCTGGATAACCGAGAATGCGTTCGACTATCGCCCGGCGGGCGGCATCGACCTGATCGTCAGCTCGCAATTCACCCATCACCTGGACGATGACGGGCTGGTCACCTTCCTGGCCTGGATGGAGCAGACGGCGAAGACCGGCTGGTTCGTCAACGATCTGCATCGCCACTGGCTGCCCTATCATTTCTTCAAGCTGTGGTCGCGGCTCGCGGGCTGGCACCGTTTCGTCCGGCATGATGGCCCGGTCTCGATCACCCGTGCCTTCGTGACCGCCGATTGGCGCCGCCTGATCGGCCGCGCCGGCATCCCCCAGGATGCGGTGCAGGTGAAATGGTGGGTGCCATTCCGCCTGTGTGTCGCGCGGATACGCGCGCCGGGAGCATGACCATGCGGGTGAAGTCGCTGTGACGACCGACGCGCTCATCGTCGGCGGCGGCCTCGCCGGCGGGGCTTTGGCGGCGACGCTCGCGGGGGCCGGCCGCTCGGTTGTTTTGCTGGAGCGCGAGACCGGCCCGCACGACAAGGTCTGCGGCGAGTTCCTCAGCCGCGAGGCGGTTCTCTATCTGGAGGCGCTCGGCATCGATGCGATGGTGCTCGGCGCCTGCCGCATCCACAGCCTGCGCCTCTCGGCCGGAACGGGTATCGCTACCGTCAAGCTGCCTTTCCCGGCGCTGAGCCTCTCGCGCCGGGCGCTCGACGATGCCGTGCTGAAGCGCGCCGTCGACATGGGGGCCGATATCCGCCTGGGCGCACGGGTCCAGTCACTGGAAGGCGATGGCGGCGCATGGCGGGCGCGGCTTTCGGGCGGTGAGGAGGTTCGGGGCCGAGGCGCCTTTCTCGCCACCGGCAAGCACGATCTCAGGGGCTGGGCGCGCCCCGCCGGTCTTCAGCCGGACCTGATCGGCTTCAAGATGCATATGCGCCTCTCGGCGCCCCAAGCGGCGGAGCTTGCCGGCCATGTCGAGCTGACCCTGTTCCGCGGCGGCTATGCCGGGCTGGAGCCTGTGGAGGGCGGGCTCGCCAATCTCTGCCTGCTGGTGCGGCGCAGCCGCTATGCCGCGCTGGGACAGCAGTGGGGTGCGCTGGTCGAGGCGATGCGCGCCGACGATGCGCTGCTGGCCCGGCGGCTGGAACACGCCGAGCCGTGCTGGGACAAGCCGCTCGCGGTCTTCTCGATTCCCTACGGCCATGTGCGCCGGGGCAGCGACGGACCCTGGCGGCTGGGCGATCAGGCCGCGGTGATTCCGTCTTTCGCCGGCGACGGCATGTCGATCGCGCTGCATTCGGCGCGGCTGGCGGCAAAATATTTCCTGCAGGGCGGGACTGCGGCCGCTTATCAGCAGCGGATGGCGCGCGATGTCGGAACGGCGGTGCGCGCGGCGACGTTGCTGTCGCAACTGTCGGTGCATGCACCGGGGCGGACCTTGATCGGCTGGGGGGCTTCACGTCTGCCCGGGATCATGGCATCGGTTGCCGCGCTGACGCGGGTGCCTTCGGGCGCCCTGCGGCGCGCCGGTCTGGATATGGTTTGACTGTCGGCGGCGATCGTCGCCCGGCGCATACGCGCCGGTCCCATGCTATGGTAGGTTGATGACGACATTCTATGACACCGAAAAAGGCGACCGAGCTCCGGAGTCTGGAGCCGCTGTCGCGGAGCCGGCGCCCGCCGAGAAGGCGCACGGCCATTCCCATGGCGTGCACAAGGGCTGGCTGATCCCGACGGTCACGGCGCTGGGCATCGTTTACGGCGATATCGGCACCTCGCCGATGTACGCGCTTCAGGTGGCGCTCGGCTCCACCGGCCATGCCACCCCGACCCACGGCGACGTGTTCGGCATCGTCAGCATGATCTTCTGGGCGATCGTCCTGGTGATCGCGCTCAAATACGTCACCGTCGTGATGCGGGCCGACAATGAGGGCGAGGGAGGGACGCTGACCCTGCTGTCCATCGTTCTATCGGCGAAGCGGATCCGCAGCGCCGGCATCCCCATTCTTCTCGTCCTCGGGATCATCGGCTCATCCTTCGTCTACGGCGACGGCGTCATCACGCCGGCCATTTCCGTGCTGTCGGCGATGGAGGGGCTCAAGGTCGCCGCGCCGTCGCTTTCCCATTGGGTGTTGCCGCTCACATTGGCGGTGCTCGTCGGCCTGTTCTCGCTCCAGGTGCGCGGCACCGGGGATATCGGAAAGCTGTTCGGCCCGATCATGATCGTCTGGTTCACCAGCATCGGCGCCTTGGGCGTGCTGCATATCCTCCAATACCCCGCTATCATCGCGGCTTTGGACCCGCGTTACGCTGCGGGCTTCCTGTTGCACAGCGGTCCGACGACCCTCGCGGTGATCGGCGCCGCCTTTCTGGCGCTGACCGGGGGCGAGGCGCTCTATGCCGATATGGGGCATGTCGGCGCGCCCGCCATCCGCCGCGCCTGGTTCGGCCTGGTGATGCCGGCGCTGGTGCTGTCCTATTTCGGTCAGGGCGCGCTGGTGCTGATGCATCCCGAGACGGCGGCGAATCCGTTCTTCGAGATGGCTTCCGGCTGGGCCGCGGTGCCGCTGGTGATCCTGGCCGCCATGGCGTCGGTCATCGCCAGCCAGGCGATGATCACCGGCGCTTTCTCGCTGACCCGGCAGGCGATGCAGATGCATCTGTTGCCGCGCCTGCAAATCCGTTCGACCTCGGGCCATAACCAGGGGCAGATCTATATCGGCGCCGTCAATTGGCTGATGATGACTGCCTCGATCCTGGTCGTGCTGGGCTTCCGCACCTCGACGAACCTGGCCGCCGCTTACGGCATCGCCGTTTCGGGCACGATGATGGTGACCAGCATCCTGCTGTTCAACGTGGTCCGTAAACGTTGGCATTGGCCGTTGCCTGCCGCGATCGCGCTGTGCGGCGTCTTCGCTGTAACCGACGCGACCTTCCTGCACGCCAACGTCACCAAGGTCCTGGAGGGCGGGTGGCTGCCGCTGATCGTAGGCAGCACGCTGGCCTTCCTGATGCTGACCTGGCGCAGCGGCTCGATCGAGGTTCAGCGCAGGCTCGACGAAATGACGGTTCCGCTGTCGGAATTCCTCGACGACATCGACACGCAGGTGGTCACCCGCATCCCCGGCTGCGCCGTCGTGTTCACCCGCGCCGAGCATCATACCAGCACGCTGCTGATCCAGCAGGTTCGCCATATGCGGGTGCT
>DATBAZ010000412.1:0-6147 GCA_036271255.1 Alphaproteobacteria bacterium | reverse complement strand
TGCAGGAAATCCATCCCCTACCCCCGTTCGTGCTGCGCGCGTATCAATAGACCGCACAACGGGACAAAACCAGGGGAGGACAGCATGTCGGAAGCAATGTTCGACACGGGCGCGGCGATGATCTTCGGCGGCTCGGGCGGGGTCGGCCAGGGCGTGTGCCGGGAATTCGCCAAGGCGGGCACCGATGTCGCCATCACCTATCACAAGAACAAGGACGGGGCGGACACGCTGGCCGCGGAGCTGCGCGGGCTTGGCGTCAAGGCGTCGGCGCATCAGGTGACGATCGGCGACGCCGCGCGGGTCGAGGCGGCGATCGACGAGGTGGCCAAGGCATACGGCCGCATCCATTCGGTCGTCGTCGGCGTCGGCACCTATGTCGGGCAGAGAATGATCGCCGACGCGACGCGCGAGGAATGGAACAGCGTGATCGAGGAGGATCTGAAGGGATTCCTCAATATCCTCTATTCCTCCCTGCCCCGTTTCCGTGAGCAAGGCGGCGGCGCCTATGTCCATCTGGGCTCGGCCGGGCATCAGTGGTGGCCGGAGGCAGATGCGATGTCGGTGGCGCCCAAGGCGGCGATCGAATCCCTGCTCCAGGGCGTCGCGCGTGAGGAAGGCCGCAACGGCATCCGCGCCAACAGCGTTCTGTTGGGCGTGATCGAGGCCGGCATGTTCAAGGTGCAGTGGGACAAGGGCATCTTCCCCCAGGCCTGGGTCGACGAGGTCCACAAGGCGCTGGCGATCAAACGCTGGGGCACCCCCGCCGAGATCGGCCATGCCGCCGTCTTCCTGGCGTCGAACAAGTCCGCCTACATCACCGGGCAGCGCATCTCGGTGTCGGGCGGCTTCGGCGTCGGCGGGATGCAGCTCTGACATGTTCGCCGGCTGGCAGACCTTCTACCAGATGACCGGCGAGGCCGCGGCGACGCTGACCGGGCTGCTGTTCATTGTCGCCTCGCTGACCTCGGGCGGGCAGAACCGGAAGCATGAGCGGGGCGTCATGCTGTTCACCACGCCCACCGTCTTCCACCTGGCCTCGGTCCTGGCGATCAGCGCGCTGGCGCTGGCGCCAGACGGCGAACGGTCGCGTATCGTATTGATGATCGGATGGGCTGGGCTCAGCGTCGCGTACACGCTGTTTCTGGCCGTCCATCTCGCAAGGATCGAAGACCCGACCCATTGGTCCGACTTCTGGTGGTACGGCGCGGCGCCGGTCGCCGTCTATCTTGCCTTGGCGGGAGCCGGCGCCATCACCTGGGCCCATATCCCGCATGCCGCCGACCTTCTCGCTTTGTGCCTGATCGCCCTGCTGCTGGTCACGATCCGCAATGCCTGGGACCTCATCACCTGGCTGGCGCTGCGACGGGACCCATAACGGAACCATAGCCTGACGGGGCGCTTTCCCTCCCTGGAGACGCCGATGATACTGGAAACGATCAAAAGCAAAGTTGGAAAGCTGACCGGCCTGGGCCATCCCAGCCCCGAGCAGCTCGGCGCGGCCCTGCGCAACCGCAAGGCCAATGCCGTCATGCTCGCCGATGACGGGCTGATCCCCAACAATCCGAAGCTGCCGCTGATCCTGTATCGCTCGGTGGTCAGCCTGAAGGGTTCGTTCGATCCCGCCGCCCTGTTCGAAGATCTGTTCGAGATCAACGGCTGGTCCGGCGGCTGGCGCGACGGGATCTATGATTTCCTGCACTACCATTCGCAGACGCACGAGGTGCTGGGCATCGCCCGCGGCAGCGCGCTCGTCGAGTTCGGCGGCCCTGGCGGCAAACGTATCGCGGTCAAGGCGGGCGATGTCGTGGTGCTGCCGGCCGGGACCGGTCATAAGCGGCTGGAGAAGAGCGACGATCTGCTCGTCGTCGGCGCCTATCCCGAGACCGGCAAGTATGACGAGCTGCGCGCCTCAAAAGAGGAGCACGACCGCGCGGTCAAGGCGATTCGCAAGGTGTCGCGCCCGATGGCGGACCCAATATACGGCAAGAACGGGCCACTGCTTCAACTCTGGCCGTGATGGCAAAACTAAGGCGGGAACTTCCGCCTTTGACCCCCGTTAGTAGGGCGATGTCCCAGTTTCGGACACTGAATATCGGAGATAACCATGACCAAAAGCCTATTCGCGGGCGCCGCGGCGCTCGCCCTGATCGCCGGCTCTGCGATTGCGCAAGAGGCCTATGACAGCACCACGCGGACCACCACGGTTACCCAACCGGCGCCCGTGTACGATACCAGCACCACGCGCACCACGACTGTGCAGCAGCCGACCGTGATCATGCCGCCGCCGGCGGCGACCACGACCACGGTCCAGCGTACGGTCCAGCCGCAATACGCGCCGCCGCCCCCGCCCGTGTCGTCCTCCCGTGAGGAGCATGTGACGACCCAGGACGGCCAGACGGTGGAGCACAGCGTGCGCACCAACACCGAGACGCCGTACGGCAACCGTACGACCACTTATAGCCAGACCACCCAGTCCGGCAACGAGTAGCAGTCGGCCAAAGGGCCCCGATGGAGCGCTACGGCGCTCTGTCGGGGCCCTTGGTATGTCCGGGCTCCAGCTGGATTGGGCTCTTGCGAAATCATCCTGCTGTGCTACGCGCTCCCTCCTTTCATGTTGTTCGGGTGCGGCGATGCCGGGCAGGATATTCAGCAGTGTCGGAGCGATCCTGTTCATTGCCGGCTTCGCGCTGGTGATCTGGGCCCATCACGGCCAATCGCCGATCCCCAACCCGGCAACCGGCCAGGTGGCCGAGATAGCCCAGGGCCATTTCACCGCCCCGGCCTATGTCACGCCGTTGCGCGCCGACCTCAATATCGGCGGCATCCTTTCCATCCTGATCGGCTTCTCGCTGGCCGCCTTTCCGGCATCGGTGCGGCGGCGGAAGTGATTACGGGAACCCTCGGCCCCTCCCGCCGTTGGCCTTTCAGGTACAAGGACAAATGGGAGAATCGAATGAAGACCTACCTTATCGCCGCCGCCGTCTGCCTTGCCGTGCCGGCATTCGCTCAGGCCCCGGCGAAGGATTCGCCGGCAGCGCCCTCGGCCGCAACCGCGACGACCTCGACCGGCGAGCCGACCGGCCCGGCGACGAGCCAGGGCAGTGCCGACCATAAGGGCGACAGCGCCGGCAACACCGGCCAGTCGACCGGCCCCGGCACCCATCCCAATCACAAGGCGATCGCCAAGCAGAAGAAGGCGCACCCGAAAGGCTCCAGCAATACGAGCCCTGAGTAATCACGCCATCAGGTAGTCAGGCCGCCATCAGCGCCCGCACATGCACGGCAGCCGAGCTGGCCAACGCGTTGAGGTCGTAGCCGCCCTCCAGCAGCGAGACGATGCGGCCGCCGGAATGGCGGTCGGCAACGCTCATCAGCGCCTTCGTAACCCAGGCGAAGTCGTCCTCTTCGAGCATGAGCGAGGCCAGCGGGTCGCTTCGGTGGCCGTCGAAGCCGGCTGAGATCATCAGCAGTTCGGGCCGGAAGCGGTCGAGGGCCGGGATGATGATCTCATCGTAGGCGGCGCGGAACTCGGCGCCGCCGGCGCGCGCGGCCAGCGGCGCGTTGACGACGTTGTCATACTCTCCGCGCTCCCGCACCGATCCGGTGCCCGGGTAATAGGGATATTGGTGGGTCGAGGCATAGAGCCAGTTCGCCCGGCCGGCGGCCATCGTCTGGGTGCCGTTGCCGTGATGGACGTCGAAATCGACGATGGCGATGCGCTTCACCCCATGCACCGCCTCGGCATGGGCCGCGCCGACGGCGGCCGAGTTGAACAGGCAGAAGCCCATCGCCCGGTCCGGCTCCGCATGATGCCCCGGCGGGCGCACGGCGCAGAAGGCGTTCGCCGTCTCCCCCTTCATCACCGCATCGACCGCGCCGATAGCCGCCCCGGCCGCCAGCAGCGCGGCGTCGCCGGAGGCCGGGGACATCACCGTGTCGGCATCGACCCGCGTGAAGCCGTCTTTCGGCACACTTTCCAGCAATGCCAGGACATGGCCGGCATCGTGCACACGCGTGATCTGCTCGGCGGTCGCCGGCTTCGCCATGCGCCGCCGCAGCCCGGCGAATTCGGGCTGGTTGAGAGCGTTCAGGACATATTCCAGCCGCGCGGGACTTTCCGGATGGGTGAGACCGGGATTGTGGAAGCCGCAGGTCGGATGGGAGAACAGGATCGTCATCGGATGCTCCTAACTTTGCCTCGGCCACAGCCAGGCCGCGCCCCTGACCCCGCTTGTGTCGCCGTGCAGCGCCGGCACCACGGGGGTGAAGACGCCGTCGGAGAAGCACCATTCCGCCAGCAGCACCGGCAGCGGCTCGTAGAGTCCGGCCAGCTGCGAGACTCCGCCGCCGATCACCACGATATCGGGGTCGAGGATATTGATCACCCCGGCCAGCGACCGCGCCAGCCTGTTGCGGTGCCTGTCCAGGGTCGCCTTGGCCGCCGCATCCCCGTCCGCTGCGGCCTTGGCGATAGCAACGCTGTCGATCGCCTCGCCTGTCACGGTCTTGTGGTCGGCGGCGATGCCGGGTCCCGACAGCCACATCTCGATGCAGCCCTGCTTGCCGCAATAGCATTTGGGCCCCGGATATTCCTCCGGCGTCGGCCAGGGCAGCGGGTTGTGGCCCCATTCGCCGGCGATGGCGTTGAGGCCGGTGACCGGCACGCCGTCGATGGCGATGCCGCCGCCGCAGCCAGTGCCCAGTATCACGCCGAAGACGACATGCTTGCCTTCCCCTGCCCCGTCGGTCGCCTCGGACACGGCCAGGCAGTTGGCGTCGTTGGCGATCCGCACCGGCCGATGGAGCGCCGCGGCGATGTCCTTGTCGAACGGCTTGCCGTTGAGCCAGGTCGAGTTGGCGTTCTTGACCAGCCCGGTCGAGAGCGACAGCGCGCCCGGCATGCCGATGCCGACCCAGCCGTGGCCGCGCATTACGCCCGACTGCCGCTCCAGCTCATCGGTGAGGTCGCAGACCGCCTGGAGTGTCGCCTGGTAATCGTCGCGCGGGGTCGGCACCCGCGCCTCGGCGCAGAGCCGGCCCTCCGGATTGAGGACGATTCCGGCGATCTTGGTGCCGCCGAGGTCGATGCCGATACGGTGCAGATTGGCTCTCATCGCTAACGACCCCGCGCGCCGAACATGCTTGATGTTACCGCCACCGCCCATGATAAACAGCCTTGGCACCGCGCCGCAGGGGAAAATTCATGTCCGACAAGCATCCGTGGAAGATGCGCTACGCCCCGCATGTCGGGCTGGCGGCGCCCGACATCCCGCTGTTCCTGCACAGCGCCGGCTCGAGCGACCCTGTAGTGCAGATCGAATGGCTGGCGGCGCACGGCTTCGCCGGCATCGAGGACAATTCGCTGAAGGTCCGCCCCATCGAAACGCAGAAGGCGATGGGCGAGGCGCTGGCCCGTCACGGCATGGAGATGGGCTGCTTCGTCAACAACCCGACCGCCTGGGACAAGCCCATCTGGGGCGCAACCAGCGCCGAAGCGAAGGACAAATGGAAGCGCGATCTCGACGAAACCGTCGAAGCGGCCAAGCGGGTGAACGGCCGATGCGTGACTGTCGTGACGGGCCGCGAGGTCGGCATCCCGCGCGGTTACCAGATCGCCGAGATGATCGAGAAGCTGAAGCGCGCGGCCGAGGTCGCCGAGAAGGCCGGCTTGGTCCTGTGTGTCGAGACGGTCAGCGCGCTGCGCTTCGGCGGCATGCTGCTGAACAATATCGATGAGGCCTATATGGTGGTTTCGGCGGTCGACAGCCCCGCCGTGCAGCTGGTCTATGATTTCGGCCATGTCACCCAGATGGACGGCGAGGTGCTGAGCAACCTCAAGGCCTGCTGGGACAGGACGGCGATCATCCAGGTCGCCGACATACCCGGCCGGATGGAGCTGGGCTCGGGCGAGCTCAACTGGGTCAATATCTTTCGCACGATCAAGGGGATGGGCTATACCGGGCTCATCGAACTGGAGCATGAGGTCTCCGAGCCCGGCGTCGCCGGGGAGGAGAAGCTGCTTCAGAATCTCAAGCGGATAGATGCTGAAGTTTAATACCTTTACCGTCATGCCCGGGCTTGACCCGGGCATCCACGAGTTGCCGTTAGCATTGAATGCCGTCAGCTAGCGCCCGGACGTTCCGCGTG
>DATBAZ010000411.1:0-29257 GCA_036271255.1 Alphaproteobacteria bacterium | reverse complement strand
CGCCGGCTCCATGAGCGCAAGCTGGAGCATAGGCTGCTGCTCTATTACGACGACATCCACCTGTCCTTCTACGCGCACCATCCGATCGACATTTTCACGTTGAACCCGGAGCCGCAGGTCATGCACAAGGTCGGCATGCTGCAGGCCTATTTCGACGATCTGCCGAAGGACATGCCCAGGCCGCTGATGTCCGGCATCCAGCCCGCGCTGCATGCTAGCCTGGCGGGGATCAAGGGCTTCCACACGCTGATGCACGACACGCCGAGCCTGCTGGGTGACGGACCTGGGACGATCAGGGACCGGATCCGTCAGATGGTCGCCAACCGGACACTGCGCCGCGGCCTCAATTCCGGGGGCACCACCATCGTCACCAGCGAATACACCGCGGCGGAAAGCCGAAAGCTGTGGCAGCCGCCGGTCGCCATCGCCTATCTGGGCGGCCTGCCGGCGAAGAGCTTTCGGCCGCGCGTGCCCGGCACGACTTTCCGGCTGCTCAGCGTTTCGCGGGTGGAGGCCAACAAGCGGATCGACTGGCTGCTTTCCGGCCTGGCCGGGCTGGAGAAGCGGCGGCCGCGGCTCAGCCAGCGCATCGACTGGATTCTGGACGTCGTCGGCGGCGGGTCGATGATCGACCGGCTCACCGAGATGGCGCGCGTGCTGGGGCTGGCGGACAGGGTCGCCTTCCACAATTTCATCGACGACCAGCATCTCGAGGCCTTCTACGACCACGCCGACCTGTTCCTGATGCCGGCCCGCCAGGGCTACGGCATTCCCGCCGTCGAGGCGCTGAGCCGGGGCATTCCGGTGCTGGTGCATCGCCAGTCCGGCATCAGCGACATTTTGCTGGATACGCCCTGGGCAACGGTGATGGAGGGCGGCGAGGAGACGATAACCGAGACGCTGGGCCGCGCCATTCAGTCGGTCCTGAGCCAGAGCCATCTGAAGGCCCCCCTGCCCGACCTGCCAACGGAGGACAGCTGGGCAGAACAGGTGGCGCGCATCTGCGGCTGGGTTCCGTGATCGCCTTCCGCCCCACGCTGACGCCCACTCTCTGCGTTCTGCTGGGGGCGATCTTGCGGTTCGGCCGTATTCCCCTGCCCGGCGCACCGTCGCAGTTCGACGAGACGAGCTATCTCTCCAATGGCCTGCTGCTGCTGGAGGGCGAGACGCCGATCAACAAATATGCGCCGTCCGGGCCGCTGACCTGGCTCAGCGCCGCCTATGGCGGGGCCAAGGCGCTGTTGAAGCTGATCGCAAACGGCGCCGACATATCGAGCTTCCCACCGATCCTGCGGCCCGCGGCGGCGCTGCAAAGCGCCCTGTTCGACCTCGATGCCGATCTTTCCGGCCTGCGCCTCACGGTGGTCATCCTGACCGTCCTGCTGACGCTGGCCGGCATCGTGGCCGCCTGCCGGCTGGGCCGGGCGCTGGGCGGCACGGCGGGTGAGATCATGGCGGGGTTGATGGCGGCCAGCCTGCCGATCTTCGTCGAGATGTCGACCGAGGCCCGCCCCTATGCCTCGGCCTGGGCTTTCGCGCTGATGGCCCTGGCGGCGGCAGCCGGCGGCAAGCCGAGGGGCCCCGGCGCCGGTATCTTCCTGGGCCTGGCGATCGGGTCTCATGTCGACATGCTGCGCATCGCCCCACTGGTTCTGCTGCTGCAATGGCGGCATGCCGAAACCGCCCGCCCGGCATGGGGCGAGCTCGGCCGGACCCTGGGCATCGCGGCGGTCGCCTTCCTGCTGGTCGCGCCGTGGTATCCGCTGCACCTCTTCGACAACATCCGGCAGATAGTGTCGGTGCGGGTTCTCGGCGCCGCCGATCACGGATCGCAGGCCTTTCAGACCTATCTCGTGCTGCCGCTGGCGGCGGCGCTGACCGGGCTGCTGGTGGGCGGGTGGCGGCGGGACTGGCCTGTGCTCGGTTGCTTCGTCTGGCTCGGGCTCAATACCCTGCTGGCGCTGCGGCCGTCTCAGCATGGCCTGCAGCATGACGGGGCGTTGCTTGTCATGATGGTGGCGCTGGCGCCGCTCGGCGTTTCCATCCTGATCGAGCGTGTCGCGGTGCTTCGCCCCTTTCTGATCGCGGCCTTTCTGGTTTCTGTCGTCGTCGCGCCGGCGGTCAAGCAGGGCATCACGACCGCCTTCGTCCATGGCAGGTCGCTGTCGCCCGACACCGCCGTCGCCTGGATCGAGGCGAACATCCCGCCCGGCACGGCGGTCTATCTCGATCCCGGCCAGTTCCGCATGCTGCTGCCGACGCCCAAGGCCGCCGACCGGCTGTGGGCCGACGTCGCCTCGCCGTATGCCTGGAAGGAGAAGTACCTGCACGACGTGGCGCGCTACGACCTCGACGGTGGCGAGCCGGTGCGGGTGATGGCGGAGGACCGGATGGTTGCCGATCGCGGCAACCGTCGGCGCTATTATATGCTGGGCAGCGCGGGCGAGCCCGACAGGCCGCGCTACGATCTGCGCCCTGTCTCCTATGGCGGCTTCTTCGACGTGCCGCCGCAAATCGCGATCCAGCGGCTGTGCGCGGAGGGCGGCGCTTACCTCCATTCCGGTCCGGCGATCCCCGAGCTGCCGCCGCCGGCCAAATCCTGGGTCCGGCCGGACGGCAACTCGACCTATGTCTATCAGGTTGCCGCCGGAGGCTGCGGCCGCTGATCGGCTGCGTTATAGTGGAGCCGTCGCGGCAACGAGGCCACAAGGATGGATGACCGTTTCTCGGCGAATGCCCGTGCCTTCGCCGGCCTGATCGCGTTCGCAGCCTGGGTGGGGCTGGTCGTCCAGTTCGGCTCGTCGACCGCGGCGCTTGGCTCGGTCGGGGCCGCGGCATGGCATCTGGCGCGGTTCTTCACCATCCTCACCAATATCGCGCTGGCGGCTACCTTCACCGGCGTCGCGCTCGGCAAGCCGGCCTTCGGCGGGCCGTCGCTGCTCGGCGGCATGACCATGGCGATCCTGCTGGTCGGCGCGGTCTACAGCCTGCTGCTGGCCGGCACGCAGGTGCTGACCGGCGCCGACAGATACGCCAACGTCGTCATGCATTACGTGATGCCGATCCTGGCGACACTGTTCTGGCTGATATACGTCCCGAAGGGGGCTTTACGCGCCCGCGATCCGCTGATCTGGGCGGCCTATCCGCTGGCCTACCTGGCCTATGTGCTGATGCGCGGCGGCATCGACGGGGAATACCCGTATTTCTTTCTCAATGTCGGGAAGATCGGCTGGGCCGCGGCCATGGGCAACGCGGCGGGGATTTCAGCCGGCTTTCTGGTCGCCGGCTATCTCGTCGTCGCGCTGGACCGGCGGCTGGCCAAGGCCGTACCGGCTGCCCTCTCTCCTTTGGAACCGGCGCCGCCCGGTGCATGACCGGGCGGCGCCGTCCCTTTACTCGGCTGCCGCGAGACCCGCCGGTTTGGAGCGGGTGATCGCGCGATAGGTCGGCTCGAACACCGCCATCATGATCGTCGTCAGGATCGCGCCTTCCGGCACCTGGATGACGAGCATTTTGACCGTGTACTTATCCATGGCGCAGAACATCTGCATGTTCGGGATCACCACCCAGACACCCCACCAGGCGCCCCACCAGATCGCATTGCCGAACCCGCGCTGCGGATAGACCCGCAGGAACAGGTAGCAGAAGGTGCTGAGCTGGAAGAGATAGGTCCCCGCCAGCTCCAACAGCTGGGCGGTATCGGGCTGGCGCGACGGGAAGTCATGCGCCGGATATTCGGTAAACAGCTTCGGCGCCAGTATCTGGTGGAACGGCAGGTCCAGCACGAAGACCAGCACCGCCATCGCCAGGCCCAGCGGTATGAAGCGCGCCCACGGAACCTCGGGCTGGGTCCAGCTCTCGTCCTTCGGCTGATAGATCGCCTGGAAGATCGCCATCAGGATCAGGGTCGAGACGAGGCCCTGAGCGTACTGCACGAGCAGGAGGTTCCAGCTCATATTGGGCGTGCCGACGAAGAACTGGCCGTTCGGCATCACCGTGAAGAGCCCGGCCCACACGCCGAACCACAGTGCGTTGGTCATGCTCCGCTGCGGATAGCAGCGCAGATAGACGTAGCAGAAGATCGGAAACTGAACGAGAAAGGTCAGGGTCAGGAAGGGCATATGCGCCTTCATGTCCTCTGCCGACCGGATCGGGACGCCGTCGTACATCCCGGCAAACACCGTGCCGTTCATGTAGACGGCAAGCGCGAAGATCACCAAGGTCCCGATCAGCGAGGCGATCAGGAACCGCGGCCATTGAACTGTGACGTTCATCACATACTCCCCCTAGACTTTCATTCCCGGAAGTATAGGGGGCGTATCGAGTCGGGACCTAGAATTTTATGGATTTGCGCTAAGGCCTTACGTTCGCTGACCAATTCGGCCGGCATCGATCAGCCGCATGCGCTGAACGCATGCCATCAGCCACTCCATCCGCTGCGGTTTCCGGACCCGCATCGTGTCCCCGCCGCGGCGTTCGTAGAGCGCCGTCGCGGTGCCGTTTCGGTGGCTGATCGTGACGTCGAACCGGCGCCCCACCGTTCGCGCCGCATCCAGTTCGCGAACCCGGACGGTGTGATGGCCCATTCTCGACGAAACCGTCCACCCAGGCCGAGGAAAGGGATGTTTTTCGATAAAAATCGCGATGTTCTGTCTTGCTAATTCTTCGGGCACCAGCATTGCGTACTCTCGACCCTCACGTTGCTCAAACCATGTTGCTCCCTTAGCGCGAGATATTGTAACGGTCGATTGCAAGATACTTGCTGATGATTGGCCTAAGTTCGGCCGTCATTTGGGTCAGGCAAGGGTTTTATCGATCGCTTCGGGCTTTATTCGTCCCATATTGCGTCTAACACGCGACTCTTAATTGTGTTCTTTCTGTGGTCGCAGGAATATCGTCAGGCCAGCGGGAGACTCCCGGCGCGAAAATCTCCCGCTGCCGGAAGCACTTAGTCCCTGTCGGGCGCGCCCAGCGGGAAGAACGGCCGATACGGGCGGGCCTCGTCGACGGCGCGGGCGAAGGACGGACGGGCCAGAAGCCGCTTGCGGTAAGCGATCAGCGTGGTGAAGCGATCCGGGATCGGGTGGGTCCAGTCGGCGTAGAACAGCGACGGCGCGGCCGCACAGTCGGCCAGGGTGAAGGTATCCCCCACCGCCCACTCACGGCCTGCCAATTCGCTATCCAACCAGGCATAGACGTTTTCCAGCATCGCCTTGGCGTCGGTGACGCCGGCCGGGTCACGATTCTCCGCCGGGCGGAGGACGTCGAACACGCACTTGCCTTGCGGGGTCATGACGTAATTGTCGAAGATGCGGTCCATCATCCGCACCTCTACCGCGGTACGCGGATCGGTGGGGATCAGCTTGACCGCGCCGGGATGAGCAACGGCAAGATATTCGACGATCGAGGTCGCCTCCATCACCTGGGTGTCGCCGTCGACGATGATCGGGAATTTCTTCATCGGCCATTTCGCGGCCCACGCCGCCCCATTCTCGGGATGCTCGGGCGAAACCACCCGCCATTCGAACGGGATGCCGTTCTCATAGAAGGCGATCAGCGCCTTCATACAGTAGGATGAGAAAGGATGGCCGTAGAATTCGATCGTCATCGTCGTCTCCCCGTTCGCTAACCAGTTTCAATCTGCAAGCAGTTGCGGTTTACCGAAACTGATTTTATATTGCAAGCAGTTTTTACAGGCATGGCAATGGACGGCAATCACCGGTCGGGCTGCCCGATCAACCTGACCTTGGAGACCCTGGGCGACCGCTGGAGCCTGATCGTCATCCGCGACGTGATGTTTGGCAACCGCCGGCATTACCGGGAACTGCTCAATCGGTCGGAAGAAGGCATCGCTTCCAACATCCTGGCCGACAGGCTGAAGCGCCTGGTGGAGGCCGGGCTGTTGAGCAGGCGCGACGATCCGAGCCACGCCCAGAAGGCGATCTACAGCCTGACCGAGCCGGCGATCCAACTCGTCCCCCTCCTCGCCCAGATGGGCGCCTGGGGGCGCCGTCACCGCCCGGCGTCGGAGGAGCTATCGATCCGGGCGGAGCTGCTGGAGGAAGGCGGCCCTGCCCTATGGGACGGTTTCATGGAGGAGCTGCGCGCCATGCATCTGGGCGCGCCGAAGCCGAAGCGCTCGGTGTTCGAGGAATTGCACGCCGCCTATGAGGCCGTGGTGGGAAAGAACGGGAAGTCGTGAGATAAGATCTACTCACGCGAGCAATGGCGTCCATCATGTCATCCGTAGAAGCTTCTCAGCAGCGCAATTGGAATTCGCTTGCCGTCACTGAGCTTTTCTCAGTGGCAATTCAGACAAGCTACGACGATGACGATCACTGGAACGCAATATCCGCTCTGCATAAGAAAGGTGGGAAGGATGTGCTTCACCAAGCACTGGATCTCACTCGCAACGCCGATCCGAAGCTGCGAACAATCGGCATAGATATCCTTGGGCAGTTGGGCCTGCCGGAAAGGACTTATCCCAAAGAATGCCTAAAGACCGCGATCGAGCTCGCAACGAACGACACCGCCCCCGAAGTACTGCATGCGGCCGCAATTGCCCTGAACCACCTCAAAGACCCACGCGGAACTCCGCCGTTGGTACGGCTCGCCGATCACCCGCTTGCGGATGTTCGATATGCGGCAGCGCTCGCGCTCGGCGGCCGTTGTGAGCCGGAGGCGATAGCGACCCTCATACGCCTTACCCGGGACAGCAGCGACCTCGTCCGGGATTGGGCCGTTTTCGGCATCGGTCAGATCGGCCCCGTCGACACCCCGGAAGTCCGCGAGGCGCTCTTTCGGCGGCTGGACGATTCCGACAGACAAACACGCTATGAGGCGATCTCCGGCTTGGCTCGATGCGGCGATATTCGCGGCATACCACCGCTGATCGCCGCGCTGACGGCGGAACCTCAGAATTATGAGCTCTGGATACCCGCGGACTCGTTCCTGAAACGGGTCGGAGCTGAACCGGAAGCGGATAAAGCGGACGAAGGTCCCGATGCCGAAACCCTCGTCACAGCACTCAGGAGGCTGTTAGCCCAACACGATGAGCAACGGGCCGAATAGCCGGTCGGAGCCGCGGCCGGCATGCAGCCCGCCGCGGCTCAATTCGGGCGTTACTCGCCGTAAGGATAAGGCGGCGGCGCATAGGCGTAGCGCGGGCCGCCACTCCACTGGGCGACGGCCAATCGCGCCTGCGCCCTACCGGTATCGATAGCCTTCACGACGCAATCGCGATCGCCGGACTGATAAGACGGATAGAGCGTGTCCGGATATTGGCGATCCAGTTCGTTACAGGTTGCGTAGGCAGCCTGCCGGATCCGGTAGTCGAGCATCTGGACATCGTCCCAACGCGACAGGTCGAGATCACTGATATCCACCCCGCGTGACAGCGACAGCTCCTCAACCGGAACGCCGCTATAGCTGCGTCCGACCTCCCGATGCTGCACGTATGGCGGGGTGATGATTATTTCCTCCCTGGTCGTATAGGTGGTCTGAGCGGCTGCCGAACCGATCGGGATCGCCAGCGCCCCCACCAGCGCGCCGGCGGCCGCCATGGCGACGCACGAAAGGCGCAAGGTTGGAATATTAGGCATCATAGTCGTACTCCTAGATTATCTAGTCATGGACTGACACAGATAAAACATGGCCACGAATATGAGGTTCCTTTCTGGAATTATCCCAGGATTTTCTGCCAAACCTTTCACAGACAATTCCTACCGTTGAACAACCGGTCGGTGGGATACATGCTATATGCATGCACGAATATCATAAAATGATAATTATATATTTGATAAGGTGAATAGTTGAACGCGTAATCCGCCCAATGGCGGAAGCCGCGGCCAGCGACAGACCGGCCGCGGCGCCGTTAAGGTAGTTACCGGTCCAAGGGCGGTGCGCTGCGCTGGGCGACGGCCACTCGCGCCTGCGCCATGCCTTGCTCGGTCGCCTCCGCGGCGCAGCTGGCGTCGCTCGACTGGTAAGACGGATACAGCACTTCCGGATAGTCGCGCTCCAGCTGGTCGCAGGCTGTCAAGGCAGCCTGCCGGATCCGGGAATCCAGCATCTCGACATCGCCCCCTCGGGACAGATCGAGATCGCTGTAATCGACCCCGAGCGAAAGCGACAGCTCCTCGATCGGGGCGCCGATGGTGCTGCGTCCAACCGTGCGCTGATGCACGCCCGGCGTGTAGATCGTCATTTCCTGCGTCGTGTTAGGATCGGTGGTCTGGGCGGCCGCCGAACCGGTCAGGGTCGCCAGCGCACCCACCAGCGCACCGGCTGCCGCGAAGGCCGTGCACGCATGGCGCAAGGCCGGAACAATGAGTCTCATAATCGTACTCCTGGATTTCTCTGTCATGCATCGACATGGAAAACGCCGACACAGAAAAATCTAAGCCTCGATTATGAGCGCCGCCACGCAACCCACCCATGAATATTTCGTCGAAACTTCTTATTTTAAATTATATGATTGATAATAATTGAAAATCCCGTTCCGATCGCATGTGCTCTTAATCAGATTAAATAATAATTTACTCTGCAAGGTGAATCAGCAGTATTTCAGCCCGGTATAGCCGATCCGCTCCGCCAGCTGCTCGTGGAACAGCTGCAGCCCCTTCTCGTTGCGGCCGATAAGGGCGTAGCCGTGGGCGCCGCGGGTGAGGCCGCGGCCGCAGCCTTCCCAGACCGGCTGGTCCTGCGGCACCGCGCGGGCGGCGCGAGCGGCCATCTGTTCGGGTGAGGGCATGCCCGCCGGCGCCTCCCTGACCGGGCTCAGCCAGCCATAGCGCAGATAGGATTCGGCAATCTGCGCACCGGGCGTCAGGTCGGCATAGATGAGGCCGTAGAGCTCATGCGACAGCAGCATGCCGGGGGCAATCAGCCAGATGCAGCCGACATTCTCCTTCGGCTTCCATTCGCTCTCCGGCGTGGCGCGCAGGCGGGCGACGTCGTCTTTGCCAAAGGTCGCCATGCCCCAGCGTATGTGCGGGCCGAACCGGTCGTAGAAAGCGAGATCGACATGGCTTGCCTGCGGGTTGAGCCCGAACGTGTCGGGATGGACATGCGGCAGGTGCAGCCCCTCCAGCAGCCCCTCGGCGACCGACTTCCAGTTGGTCTCCAGCTTTGCCTCTGGCAGCGAAGAATAATACTGCATCCGATCGCAGCCGAGCGATGCCAGCTCGGCATCGATCTCAGGGCCCAGATGGGCCGCGACGTCGATCGGATGTTCGGGTGTCAGCACCACCCACAGGAAGCCATGCCGCTCCTCGCTCGGCAGCTCGGTCAGGCCCAGCTGGCTGAGATCGAGCCCCTGATAGCGCTGGCGCAGCGGCATGCCGACCAGCCTGCCCTTCGAGTCATAATTCCAGGCGTGATAGGGGCAGGAAAAGCGCCGCGAGTTGCCGCAGCCCTTGGCCGGCTCGGCACCGCGATGGCGGCAATAATTGAGGAAGGCGTGGGCGATGCCGTCCTCGTCGCGGGTCAGCAGGATCGAGCGGCCGACGGCGTTGCGGACGACATAGTCGTGCGGCTTGCCGATCTCGCTCGACGCGATCAGCGGCAGCGGCGACGTCTCGAACATCGCCGTCTCCTTCGCCGCCAGCTCGGGACTGCTGTAATAGTCGAGCGGCACCTGCATGAAGGCCTCCGCCATCTCCGGTTCCTGGGTCTCGACCAGGGTCAGGGCCCGCCTCATCAGGCCAATGGCGACGTCGTGCTGCACATCTCCTCCCGCACTATCCGTCATCGATATTGCATCCGGTAGCGCCGGCGGCACAGGGAAAATGCTAGCGGCGAATATTTCCGATGGCGAAGACCGAACAAAAAGGTCCAATGTCGGGGTCGTGCCATTTGCGGCACGACTAAACAGTACTACCGATTGGACCTTTCATGAGCGAAGCCGCCGTCGCCGGGACGACCACGAGGGGCGCGCGCACTTTCTTCGGCGAGCCGATCGGCCTTGCCTATCTCGCCTTCACCGAGGCGTGGGAACGCTTCTCCTATTACGGCATGACGGCGATCCTGGTGCTCTACATGACCCAGCAGCTGCTTCTGCCGGGCCATGTCGAGCATATCGCCGGGTTCGAGACCTATCGCCGGTTCTTGGGCCTGTTGGGCGCGACCAGCCCGATGCAGATCGGCTCGCAAACCTTCGGCCTTTATACTGCCTTGATCTATTTCACCCCGGTGCTGGGCGGGCTCGTAGCCGACCGCTGGCTGGGGCAGCGCCCGGCGGTGATGCTGGGCGCGGTGCTGATGAGCGCCGGCCATATCGCCATGGCCTTCGACGTGTCGTTCCTGCTGGCGATCGCGCTGCTGGTCATCGGCTGCGGCTTCCTGAAGGGCAATATCTCGACCCAGGTGGGCGAGCTCTATGCCCAGAATGACAGCGAAGGGCGGACACGGGCCTTCAACATCTTCTCGATGGGCATCAATTTCGGCGCGGTCACCGGGCCGCTCTTCGTCGGCCTGCTGGCGCAGCTCTATGGCTGGCATGCCGGCTTCGGCCTGGCCGGCATATTGATGCTGACCGCGCTGGCGACCTATATCGCCGGCTTCCGCTATTTCCCGGCCGAAAAGCCGAAGGCCCGCGACCGCGAGGTCCATGCGCCGCTCACGCGCCGGCAATGGCTGACTGTGATGGCGCTGACGATCACGGCGCTGCTGACCACCTTCCAGTCCATCGCCTATTACCAGAACACCAACATGAACCTGGTCTGGATCGACAAATATGTCGACCTCGACGTGCTGGGCTTCCACGTGCCGGTGGCCTGGTACAGTTCCATCGATCCGCTGGTCAGCATCGTCGGCGTGCCATTCCTGCTCGCCTACTGGCGGCGGCAGGCCCAGCGCGGCGGCGAGCCGGGGGCGCTGACCAAGATCGGCATCGGCGCGATGATCGCCGCCGCCGCCAACCTGCTGCTGGTCGTCGGCTGCGAGATCGGCGGGTCGATTTCCCAGCTCTATCCGCTGGTCTACGATATCCTGCTGGGCATCGCCTTCCTCTATTACTGGCCGACCGTGCTGGCCATCATCTCCCAGACCGCGCCGATCCAGGTGCGGGCGACGTTGATGGGCGCCTCGTTCCTGTCGCTGTCGATCGGCGATTTCTTCGTCGGCTGGCTCGGCGGTTTCTATGAGGAGATGTCACCGGCCGCCTTCTGGGCGATGCACGCGGGAATCGCCGCGGCGGGCGGCCTGCTGGCGTTCCTGCTCATAAGGCCGCTCAAACCGTTGCTCGCACCGGCCGGCTAGGGGCATGGATCACCCATCGGCTGTGGCCAATCTGTGACGTGGACCGCCAAGTCGGAACTAATTCAGACTCGTCGGGGCCATACCAGGCCACGCGGATCGTGATGGCCATTGGCGTGGATTCCCGCCGTTTTCCCGGCGCATGCACCATACAGCCTTGCCAATCCACAATCCTGAAAAGTCATTAAACACTATAAACGCGCGTGATTACCCGCATCCCCGTGCGGTATTGACTCGTTCAGCCGTTCCATCGAACAAGTCGACCACAAGAACGAAATAGACGCCCGAATGTCAGCCCGGGCTATCTCAACAAAATCACAAAACTGTCTCTAAGCCTCCATTAGAGCCCTGAGTGGATGAGGATGACGCATGCAAAAGCGTAATGGTATTACTGCGCCTGGAGCGCAATCGACTTCGCCTGTCAAGAAAGCGACCGTGTCGCTATTGAGCTTCGCTGCCCTGGGAGCAAGCGCCGTCTTAATGGCGGGAACGGCCGAGGCCGGCTGTCTTGCCGGGCAGCCAAGCGTATGTTCGCCCACGATCAACGCCGACGGCCAAGTTGGAACCACAAGCTATACTACCCTGCCCTTCGCCAGCGACATCTACGGCCAATCCTGGGGATCGTCGCCGGGGCTGATCTTCAACAACCTGTTTTGGAACGTCGGCAAGAACTTCACGAATTCCAGCACCATGCTGGCCGCCCGGCAATATGCGGACAAGCTGACCGGCACCGGGGTCGTTCCGGCCAGCGGCGCGCAACGCTGGGAGGATACGTACGAGGCGGCGCGGCCGGCGGCGGCTTACAACAACGAGCCCGGCTGGATCAACGACGACCGTTGGAGCCAGAACCTGCCCAATTCCGCCGAGGCCCAGGCCTGGGTGCAGTGGCAGGGCGCGCGAACCAACCTGTTCATGATGGCCTCCGACGGCGGGTCGGTCGGCACCGACTTCCGGGCCTGGGGCGGCAACTGGGGCCATATCAGCCCGATGATGCCTCTGGGCCAGGGCGACTGGCCGCCCGGCATGACCAACGCAACCTACGGCGACTGGTTCGCCTATCGCTGGGGCCAGACCGCCCAGCAGAGCGGCGCCTACGGCATCATGCTGTCGGACTTCACCGACAGCCAGCCCGTCACCCCGACCTATCTCGCCGGCTTCAATCCCGAGTTGATCGCCAAGTTCCAGAGCACGATCGGGCAGACCATCCCCGGCGGATCGATTGCTGCCCAAGCCAGCTACATCACCGCGCATTTCATGGCGCAGTGGAACGATTTCGTCAGCAACGGCTACAGCCGCTTCTTCGGGGCGCTGGCTTCGCGGCTGCGCGACAATACCGGTCATCAGGCGCTGGTTATCGACCAGTGCGGCCAGTGGCCGAGCGCGCGGCGCTTCCAGGGGATCGACGCCTATATCATCAACCACAATATCCCCACCGCGAACTATATCTGCGTCTGGGACGACCAGACGATGCAGTGGGGACGCAACGGGCAACCGATGATCTGGGGTATCGGCGGCATGGTGTTGGCGGCGGCGCGTGAGCCCGATATCCGCAACGGCGGCAATCTGAGCGCGGACGATTCGGCGTTCTGGACGGCGGTTTCCGGCTTCTGGGGCAATCTCAGCTACAACGACCAGCACGAGCGTGGCCTCAAGGAGCTTAAACGCGCGTGGCTGGAAACGGCATGGTCTCACATCGCCACCCGCCAAGGCACCGTCCGGCGGGCGCTGGCTTTCATGGAGCGGGATTACTGGGACGTCGGCAACCTCGATTCGACGGTTCAGCGCCTGATCCAGACGATCGTCCCGTCCCGGCCGTTCGGCTACGCCGTCTACTACTCGATGACCGCGGAGCGGATGAAAGAAGCTGGGGTGCCGCAGGCCGGCATCAACGCCACCTATATGAATCCGGACAATCTGCTTGCCTTTAAGCAGGGCGGCGGCGCGGTGGGTTACTATGTGAGCAATGCCGCGCTCTACAACCTGCAGTCCTCGGCCAAGCCGGCGGGCTGGATCGTGCTCGACACGCTGCCGCCCGACGAGACGGCGAAGCTGCAAAGCATTGCCCCCGTCTTCACCAGTCTCAGCGCGGCGATCAACAACCCCAACGCGCCGATCACCTACTCATCGGGCGTCACCGGCATGGGGTTCTATGATCAAAGCAACCGGCTGATACTGACCGTGGAGAACACGACCAACCAGGGCCTGAACGCCACCGTGAAGCTGAAGGGCCTGGCGCAAGGCAACTATGTCGCCACCGACCTGTTCACCAATCAGCAGATCCGCTTCCAGGCCTGGAACGGACAGGCGGCGCAGCTCCCGGTGACGATCACACGCTGGGATACGCGGGTCTTCACGATCACGCCGATCTGACCCCTCAAGAGGCGGCATCCAGGCGCAGCCTCAGATGCTGCCGCACGGCGTCATCGGTCGAAAGGCCGATGGCGACCGTCAGCGCCTCGCGGCCGGCCTCGACATGGCCGGCGCGCAGGTGCAGATGGCCCAGCGTCGCCCAATAAGGCTGATAGCCGAGCATGCGCGAGTCGGCCGAAATGCCGGACAGTTCCGCCAGCGCCGCCTCCGGCCCCGCGACTTCGGCCAATGCGGCGGCGCGGTTCAATCTGGCGACGGGGGAGTTGGTCAGCGCCACCAGATGATCGTACAGCGCGACGACCGCCGGCCAGCAATCCACGCCGCTGAGCCGCTGCGCGATGTGGGCCGACTGGATCGCCGCCTCCAGCTGATAGCGCCCGGTCGGGCCTGCACTGTTGGCGGCATGCATCAGCGCCTCGGCCTTGCCGATCCGGGCGCGGTCCCACAGCGCGATGTCCTGACGATCGATGGGCACGTAACGTCCGTCGCGGTCGCGCCGCGCATCGCGGCGTGCTTCGGCATAGAGCATCAGGGCGAGCAGCGCCTTGGCCTCAGGTTCCCCGGGCAGCAGTTCGACGATCAGGCCGGCGAGCCAGATCGCCTCGGGGGCGAGCACCGACGTGCCTTCGTCCGTGTCGTCCCAACCGGTGGAATAAGCAGCGTAGATCGCCTCGAGCACAGCATCCAGCCGCTCCGGCATTTCCGTCTGCTCGGGCACGCCGAAGGGAATGCCGCTCTCCTTGATGTGCGCCTTGGACCGGACCAGGCGCTGGCTCATGCTGCTCGGCGACACCAGAAAGGCCGCAGCGATGGATTTCGCGGTTATGCCCAGCACCGTCTGCAGGATGAGCGGCGCCCGCGCCCCACGTTCGATCAGCGGATGGGCGCAGGCGAACATCAGCGCCAGACGCCGGTCGGGCAATTCCTCCGCCTCGCCGATCTCGGCCGCGAGCATCTGCAGATGCGGCTCGCCGTTCATCCGCACCTGCTCCCGCCGCAGCAGGTCGGCATGGCGCCGCTTGGCGACGGTGATCAGCCAGCCGTCGGGAGTGGCCGGCACGCCCTCGGCCGGCCACTGCGCCAGAGCAGCGGCGAAGGCCTCAGCAAGCAGGTCTTCCGCCAGGACGAGGTCGCGCGTCCTGGCGGCGACCAGTGCGGCAAGGCGGCCGTAGCTCTCGCGCGCGATCCGCTCGACGACCCCGGACGCCCTGTCGCTGCTCACGGCTAGCGCTGCATGTCCATGATCGGGCGCACCTCGATCGTGCCATAGCGGGCGCTGGGGCAGCGCTGGGCCCAAGCCACCGCCTCCTCAGGCGTGGCGGCGTCGATCATGAAATAGCCGGCGAGCTTTTCCTTGGTGTCCGCATAAGGGCCATCGAGGACCTCGGCCTTGCCGCCGCGGATACGCACGTTGGTGGCGCCCGCGGCTGGGTGCAGCCGCTCGCCGGCGGAACCTCCGGCCTTCACCAGCGCCTCGTTAAAGGCCGCATAGTCGGCCCACAGGCTCTGGTCGGCCTTGGCGAGCGCCTCGTCGTCGTGGTGGATCAGCATCATATATTTCATGTCGTCTCCTGGTTTTTGCGCGGAGCACCCAATGCTCCGACCGAACCCATGTCGGGGAAGACGGGGCCGTTTCGACATAACCGCCGGCGCTTTCTTATAAATGGCAATGCGCGGATCCGGCCAGCCGCAGGGCTGGACTTGCCGCCCGAAACCGGGCAATCCACGCCCATGCGCGCGTTAGAAAATCACGCTTTTTGCCGTAGATCGCCTCGGCCATGACGACTGTCGAGCAGTTCGAACGCGTCGCCCGCGCGCCGAACCAGATGATGATCACCTTGATCGCCATGGCGGCGACGGTGATGCAGGTTCTGGACACCACCATCGCCAATGTCGCCCTGCCCCATATGCAGGGCAGCCTGGGCGCGACCCAGGACCAGATCTCCTGGGTGCTGACCTCCTATATCGTCGTCACCGCCATCGCCACGCCGATCACAGGCTGGACCGCGTCCAAGCTCGGCCTCACCCGCGCCTTCGTCATGGCGATCACCGGCTTCACCATCACCTCCATCGCCTGCGGCGCCGCCCAGACCCTGCCGCAGATGGTGCTGTTCCGGCTGGCGCAGGGCGGCTTCGGCGCCATCCTGACGCCGCTGTCGCAATCGATCCTGCTGGGCGCCTATCCGCGCAGCCAGACGGCCAAGGCGATGAACATCTTCTCGATCGGCGTCATGGTGGGCCCGATCCTGGGACCGATCATCGGCGGCTACCTCACCGAGGAATATAGCTGGCGCTGGTGCTTCTACATCAACGTGCCGATCGGCATCCTGGCGATCATCGGCGCGTTCATCTTCATGCACGACGACAACAACACGCCGGCGCGCAAGTTGGACTGGCTGGGCTTCCTCTTTCTCTCTCTCGGTATCGCCGCCTTTCAGCTGGTGCTCGACCGCGGCGAGCAGAAAGGCTGGTTCGAGTCAGGCGAGATCATCGTCGAGGCGGCGCTCATGGTGTTCGGCCTCTATATGTTCGTGGTCCACAGCCTGACGACCTCCAATCCGTTCATCGACGTGCGCCTGTTCCGAGACCGCACCTATGTGATCGGTGTCGGCATCATGGCGATGATCTTCATGGTCTATCTGGGCGCCCTGGTGCTGGTGCCGCAGCTTCTGCAGTTCGAGATGAACTATCCGGTGCTGACGGCGGGGCTGGCGACGTCGCCGCGCGGGATCGGCATGATCACTTCATTTATCATGATCGGCCGTCTCAAGGGGCGGATCGGACCGCGCACGCTGATCGCAGGCGGGATGGTGATGAATGCCCTGTCGCTTTTCCTGATGTCGGGCTGGTCGCTCGATGTCGAGATGAACCAGATCGTCTGGACCGGCATCCTGCAGGGCCTGGGCATGGGCGCGATCACGCTGCCGGTTGCGACCGTCACCTTCTCAACCTTGAGCGACCAGTTGCGCACCGACGGTTCGGCCTTCTTCAGCCTGATGCGCAGCCTCGGCGGTGCGGTCGGAGTCGCAATCGTGTCGGCGCGGGTGGTGGAGCTGACCCAGGTTCACCACAGCAATCTTGCAGAGTTCCTGACGCCGTTTCGCCATCTGCACATGGCGATGCCCGGCATGAGCCATGCCGCGTCGATGCAGGTGATGAACTTCTCCATCACCCGCCAGGCCGGGATGATCGCCTATATCAACGGCTTCCTGCTGCTGGCGATCCTGTCGATCGTCATGCTTCCGCTGGTATTCTTCCTGCGCGTCCCCCGCCCGGGACAAAGCGCCCCACCGGGAGCGGCGGTCGCGGATTAGGCGGAGCTCTTCGCGCCCGGATGACCCCCTGCCCGCTGCGGCAGGATGAGGATGCAGGCGATGATGAATACGGCGATCACCGCCGACGAGGTGATGCGGCTGAGATCGAGTCCGCCGCTGGCGACCGGCTTGGTCAGCAGGTCGCCCACCGTGGCCCCCAAGGGGCGGGTCAGGATGAAGGCGGCCCAGAACAGCAAGGTGCGGGAGATGCCGGTGAAGGCGTAGAGCGCCCAGACCACTGCCAGCATCCCGGCGAAGACCAGCGCCCCGCCCTCATAGCCGGGTCCGGAATCGGCCAGGAAGTCGCCCAGCGCCGTCCCCAGCGTGTTCGAGAACAGGATGGTCACCCAGTAGAACGCCTCGACCCTGGGCGAGGTGATGGAATTGACCGAGACCGAGCCTTCGACCTTCCACCATACACCCAGCACCAGCAGCACCAGGGCGAACAGGATCAGCGATCCGCCAGTATAGCCGATGCCGAGCGAACGGTCGGCGAAATCGGCCATCGTCGTCCCCATCGTCGTCGTTGCGACGATCACCGCCCAGTAGAGGAACGGGTGGAACGACCGAGCGCGGATCTGCGCGGCCACGGTGCCGGCGAAGAAGACAAAGAAGATCGCCGTCGACAGCGCATAGCCGAGATCGAACGTCATCGACAGCGCATCGCCGCCCGTCTCGCCCAGCGTGGTCGCCGCAATCTTGATGATCCAGAAGACCAGCGTGACCTGCGGCACCTTGCTGGAACGAATATACGCCGAACCGGTCATGCCCGAGCCTATCATGAGAATGATTATCACTTACCCTTTAGCCGATGGAGCGCTTTTCCCGCTAGGGCGAAATGCCGTGCTTTTCTACCAAAAGGGCAGAAGCCGCCAAGAAACCGGGGCCTTCACATATTAAATTCGCCTATTGACGGTTCCCTCCCGTCATCCGGAGCCGGCACATCTCCTGCGCCGGCGACGCGCCTGACGCGCGTTTCCTCCCGAACTGTCCGGCTCTCGCGGTCCTGCCGCGGGGGCCGGAATTTTCACCGAAAAGCTGGAAGCGGGTGGGCTGGACTTAAGCCGACCCGCCCCTTATAAGCACCAACCTGCCTTCGGGCGGGCGCGTAGCTCAGCGGGAGAGCACACCCTTCACACGGGTGGGGTCGTAGGTTCAATCCCTACCGCGCCCACCATTCCCGGCGCTACTTCGTGCAAACGATCACAATATATTCGTACTCGTAACCGGCTTGCGTGCCCCGGACGCTGTGGCGGCTGCCCTCGTCGAACAGGAACATGGGCAGTTTCGCGGCCTGGTTGAGGCGGACCGACGCAATCGGCGAGACGGCGGCGGCTATACGCCTCATCGTCGCCGCGCGCCAGCCCGGAACGGGGTTCTGGCCGAACACCCGGCACGAGCCGAAGACATTTTCCGCCAGGGCGATGAATTCGGCGGTGTTGTATTCCTTTGTATGGAAACGGTTCCAAGGCCTGGAATCGATCGTATTCCCGGGGCTGGACACATCGCGGTTCGGCGTCGAGCACAGGAAGGTTCCGCCCTGCTTCAGGACGCGGTGGGCTTCCCGCACCAGGCGGTCGGGCTGCGGAAGATGCTCGAACGTTTCGAACGAGATGAACACGTCCGCGAATTCTTCGGGAAGCGGCAACGCCGCCGCATCGCCGACGCTGACCGACACGCCGGCGCCCCTGCAGCGGTCCGCGGTGATGCGCGCCGCTTCAGGGCTGATATCGTAGGCATAGACGTGCCGCGCGCCCGCCGTGGCGAAGGCATGCGTGCCTTGGCCGGTGCCGCAGGCGCAATCGACCACGGTTGCACCGCCTACATAGTCCGCGCCGAAGCGAAAGCGCGCGGCATGTTCGTGCCTGATCCAGGGCGGGTTGAACCCTTGCGGATCGAAGCGTTCCTGCTCGACTGCCATCGTCATCGTTCCATTACCCATCGGCTCCCGGCAACGCATTATGCATGCGCCAGAGTATGGCCCAGCGCGCCGCGGCGAAGTTCCAAATGAAGATCAGGAGGGTGGTCAGCGGCGAGGCGACCCAGACCGTCATCCCGAGGACATGCTGGAACAGGGTCATCAGCAGGACGAACCAAAGCGTGCCGACGCCGACCCCGGCCACGAAGCGCAGGAAACGCTGCATCGAGAGCGGGCTGTGAAACGTGAACCAGGACTGGAGGACATAGGCGAGCGGGGTGACGGTAGCGACGGCCAGGATGATCGCCACCTGATCGTTGATCCCGGCCAGGTTGCTGCCGATGATGACGATGTTGCTGGCGACGGCACAGACCGCTCCGACCGCGCTGTAGCGGGCCGACTGCCCGACCATCGGCATCTTGAAGATCCAACGCATGGTCAGAACGCCCCCAGCAGCTGCGCCTTCAGACGCGGCGCGATGCGCTCGACCAAGCGGGAATCCCGCAGGTATGCGGCCATGCCGAACGGCCCGAGCGCCAGCACGGCCGCGCCGGCGCCGATCATACCGCCGCTGCGGCCGGCCGCGGCGGCGGCCAGCGCCACGTTCATCTTGATCGAGGCGCGCGCGGCCCGCTCGACCGCACGTGAGCATCCGTCGAACGACGATAGATGCCGGTTCAGGACGGTCTCCATCTGCCACGTGAAATCATCGATATCGCGACTGCCCTTGACGGTGAGCGAACCGCCATGGACCCGGAATCCGGTCGTGATTTCATTATGGTAGATCACGGGCCCCGCGCACGCCAGTTTCAGCCATAGATCCCAGTCGGCGGTATACCAAAGCGCACTGTCGATGCCGCCGCAGGCTTCCCAGGCCGCTTTGGTGAACACCGGAGCCGGCGTCGAGATGAAGTTCTGCACCAGCAGCCGCGACAGCAGCATCTCTCTCGGCACCGGCCGGCCCTCCGGCAGCGGACAATGCCAGGTTCCCAGCCTGCGGTCTCGCCCGTCGATGATGGCCGTCGGCGCCAGATGAAGCGCCGCATCCGGCGCCGCGTCGATCCAGCGGAATACGGTTGCCGCGCGTCCGGGCAGCCAGATATCGTCCTGATGCAGCCAGCAGATATGGTCCGAGCGGGCAATGCCGACCGCGAACTGCGTTTTTGACTGCCAGCTGAGAAGATCGGGCCGCTGATGGAGCTGCAGGCGGATCCGGTCCGTATAGCGCCGGGCGATCTCAATCGTCGCCGGGCTGGGGCTGCTGTCGATGACGATCAGCTCGATCCTGTCGGTCGCCTCGGCTGCGACCGAGCGCAAGGTCGCGTCGATCCAGCGCTCGCCGCAATGGGCCGGCATGACGATGGTCAGATCGGGACGCGTCATGGGCAAGCCAGGGGTTCGAGCCGGCCCACGGCAATCCATCGATAGACCTGCCGGCCAGGCAGGCGGCAGGCACGGTCCAGGGCCCCGTCCACGTCGGCGCGCCCGTAGAGGACAGGGCCGGAATAGGACGCATCGTTGCGGGTGAAATCCATGCTGAAGGCGGGAACCGGAATTTGCCACGGCCAGACGGCGATCATGCGATGCGGCAACAGGACCACCGCCGGGGTGCGCTGGGGCACGTCCGCGAACACCGCCTGACGCGCCGTCATGTAAGCCCGCGTGGTCAGCAGAAGGCCGGCGAACGATGCCGTCGCGGCGATCAGGGAGCAGGCGACGACATGCTCGAAGCTGACGCGGCGGAACCCGATTTTCATCGTGCCGCGCACCTCCACCAGCCCCGTCACCACGGTCAGCACGCAAACCGGCCAGGCCCAGAACCAATAGCGTGGCCCGTATTGGTGGCCCCCGGAAAAGGGGATGAAGGAATAGAAAAGGATGGCGGCCGGCAGCAGAAAATCCCAGAAGCGGCAGGTTCGCGCCCGGATGCGCGCAACCAGCCCGACGAGTGCCAGCGCTGCGACGGGCAGTCCGCCGAACTGCGCCAGGGTACCGGTCAACTGAAGATCCTGCCCCACGGCCATGCCCAGGCGGCGAAGCAAAGAATCGCCGGCAACCTGCAGATCGTTCGAGCCAGCCCAGAATTCCGGCGGCATCAGCGGGTCTCCAGTCAGCGCGGTGTCGTAGACCAGTTGCAGCGCGACGAATGGAAGAAAGCCCAGCGCGATCCAGGCCGCGTCGGCCAGCGCCCTTACCCTGCGCGCCGCCAACCGGTCGATCGCATAAGCCACCGCGACCACGGCCAATGCGTCGTGCCGGGTCAGCAGCAACACGCCGAAGGCGGCACCGATCGCGAGCTTGCGCCAATGTCCCGGCGCGGCTTCATCGCCCAGCTGGAGCCAGACGATCCCGGCGACGGCGGCCGCCGCAAATGTCTGCGGAAAGAACGAGCCACCGAGAAAGAGCGTGAATGGCACGAGCAGCACGAGCGCCACCGCCGCCCACCGCGTGGCGGGACCGACTCCAAGCCGCGCCTGCGCGCCGGCGAGCGCCAGACCCAGCAGGACGGTCAGCAGAGGATTGACCAGCACCTCGGCGCCGACCGCCCGGAAGGGCGCCAGCAGCATCGACCAACCCGGCGCATAAGGGCTGAACAGCCGGCCGCCATGGACGAGCACATGATATTGTCCGAACAACACCGGGTCCGGCGGGGGCGCAGCCGCGATCCGGCCATGCGACAGAAGATCGGCCAGGAACAGATAGCTGTATTCGTCGCCGGAATTCGGCCAGCCGACCTTCCCGATCAACCCGGCGGCCAGGCAGCCCGCGAAGGCAAGACCGATGACCGTAGGCATGCGCCAGTTGCCGACCGATACCGCCTCGCCCGCCGTCCGCAGCATCACGAGCAGCACCAGCAGGCCGGTACCAGCCAGGAAGATATCCTGGCTCGGCAGCCCATAGCCGGCGATGGTCGGCAAACGCGTTTCCATCAGGGCCATCAACAGCCCAAGTCCGGCCAGCAGCAGCGCCGGCGCCGAAATCCGCAGGCTGGATTTTTGCGGACGGGAAACCGCCATGTCGCTCACAGCGCGGCGCCACCTGCCATCGGAGCGCGGCGGATCTGCAGCACGGCAAGGAACATGCCGGTATAGGCGGTCTGGACCGAGAGCAGCATAACCGTCACCGCCGCGATGACCAGCCGCAGGCTGTGGGTGGAGTCCAGCATACCGAACCCAGCGGCTTGCCAGCGCGTCAATGAAACGGTGGCCAAGGTCAGTCCGGTGAGGAACAGCGCCACGCTGCCCAGCAGCACCGCCTCCAGCGACAGATGCCGCATGGCGCGTTCGAAGGCTGGATCCGGCGGAACAATGCCTTCGTGCACACCGTGCAGCTTGGCGCAGACCCAGAACAGCACCGATTGCCACCCGATCAGCGTCAGCGCCGCGCTGTAGAGCAAAGTCCCGATGTCGAAACCGACGCGCCCTATGGTTACCGGACCGCCCAGCAGCGCCAGCATCGCCATCAGCCCGACCGCGAACATTGCGATGCCGGGGTGAAGAAACAGCCAGCGCGGGCTGAACAGGAACAAGAAACGCAGATGCCGCCAGCCGTCGCGCCAGCTGCGCAGGTGGGGCGGGCGGTCACGTCCATCCTTGGTGAGAGTGGTCGGCACTTCCGCGATGCGCAGGTTTTGGATGGCGGCCTTGACGACCATCTCGCTGGCGAATTCCATACCCGGCGCCGACAACTCCAGATCGCGTATCGCGGCCCGGTCGAACGCCCGTAAGCCGCAATGAAAGTCCTTGCAGGGGCTTTTGAAGAGCAGCCGACCGATGAAGCTGAGCACCGGATTGCCGAGATAGCGGTGCAGAGGAGGCATCGCGCCCTCGGCAATTCCGCCGGCAAAGCGATTGCCCATCACCAGCTGGGCGCCGCCGCGCAACGCCTCGACGAATCCATCGAGGTTACCGAAATCGTAGCTGTCGTCGCTGTCGCCCATCACCACCCAGCGGCCACGCGCGGCCTTGATCCCGGCGATGAGCGCGTTGCCATAGCCTTTGTCGCAAACATCGACGACCCGGGCCCCGAGCGCGCGCGCTATCTCCCGCGAGCCGTCGCCGCTGCCGTTATCCGCCACCAGGACCTCGCCGGACAGCCCCGACCGGGCGAGAAACGCCAGCGCCTTGCGGATACACGGCGGCAAGGTCCGCGCCTCGTTCAGACAAGGCATGAGAATTGTGAGGTCCAGGCTGCTTTCGACAGGCAGAACGACTTCCCTGGCATCGATGAGTCTCAGCGATCGCCGCTGCAATCCAGGCGCTGGAATTGCGCCCCTATTCGAAAGCGCTTGTGTTGAAGATTTTATAATCATGACCGTCCGCCCCGACAGTTGTTACTTGTCTTATGTCTTGCGGGCGTTAATCCGCCGTTATCGTTCAGCCGGATTGCAGTGCGCCCACCACCGGCCGCAGGGACTGGAAGCGGATCGCCCGCGAAGCGCGGATACTCCACCGCTCGACCGTCACCGTCAGCAACGCGGCCACAGCGAACGCCAGGGGAACGGATACCACCAGCGGCAGGCCCGTGAAGACGATGATCGGCACATGGCAGAGATAGAGCGGATACGAAATCCGGCCCAGCCACTGCACGAAGCGGGTTTCGAGGGGCGCCCACCGCAGCTCGAAGCGGCTAAGCCAGGCGCCGAGCAGGAAGAACCAGGCGAACAGTGCATAGGGCATGAAGAACTGGAGAACGAACGTCGCCAGCATCGCGCCGACCAGCCGCGCGAGCGAGCCCCGGGCGACAAAGACGAAGAGCGGCATCAGGAACATGGCGGCCACCTCGATCGTCAGCGACCAGATCGGCGAGTTCACTGTCGGCAACTGCAGCGGGATCCAGAAATAATGCCAGATGACCGGCGACGTGCCGGACATGATGTAGGCCGCTGTCAGGCAGACCGCGTGGACCGGCCAGAGCCGAACGAACCGGCGGACAAGGAAGGTCACGTAGGCGCCGTTCCACGCGCGCGTCAGCACGCAGGCCGACATCATGAAGAAGGCCCACACCGCGAGCTTCGCCGGCGTTAACAACGCCATGTTGTCGAGCCGGAGGCAGACATGGTCGGCCAGCACCACGACGGCGAGGCAGCCGCGAAGACCATCGAGGGATTGACTGCGATTCGTCATGCCTAACCGATAGGCCCGGCCGCGTAACGCCGGTGTTATCGATCTTCCCTCTTCGACCAACGCCCGCGCTTGGGCGACAAACAGCCTTCCCTTTGCGCGCCGGAGCCAATAACAGAAGGAACCCGCCTTTTCGCGGCCGGCTAATCGAACCTGGGAGGAACGTTATGTTGCGCCAAATGATGCTCGCGTCGGGGATGATTCTGGCCGCGAGCCTGACGGCCGCCGTCTCTTACGCCGCCGATAAAGTCTCCGCCGAAATCACCGCCGCCGTCGCCGATCCGGGCCGCCCCGCCGCCGACAAGGACCGCGACGCCAACCGCAAGCCGGCAGAGACATTGGCCTTCGCCGGCGCCAAGAGCGGGCAGCAGATCGTCGATTTCCTGCCGGGCGGCGGCTATTTCACGCGGATCTTCAGCAAGATTGCCGGACCGAAGGGCCACGTGACCGCGCTATGGCCGGCCGGCACGCCCGATAAATTCACCGAGAGGACCAAGCCGGTCGTGTCCGATCCCGCCTACGGTAACGTTACATTGGTGGCGCAGAAGGTGACCGAATTGCCGGCAGGCTCTGTCGACCTGTTCTTCACCGCGCAGAACTATCACGACCTGCACAACCTCCCGAACGCCGACGTTCCCGCCTTGGACAAGGCGGTGTTCGCCGCGCTGAAGCCCGGCGGCATCTTCCTGGTGATCGACCATGCCGCCCCGGCCGGGTCCGGCTTCCAGGACACCAACACGCTGCACCGGGTCGACGAAGCGGCGGTGAAGACCGAGGTCGAAGGCGCCGGCTTCAAGCTGGTCGGTGAGAGCGACATCCTCAAGAACCCCGAAGATCCCCACACTGCGACTGTCTTCGACCCCTCGATCAAGGGCAAGACCGACCAGTTCGTGCTGAAATTCGAGAAGCCGAAGTCGTAAGACCTAGCCTGCTCCTCCGCCGTGGGCCGGATGCCACCGGCGGAGCAGCAGGTGCTCGATCCGCGCCACCGCGAAATTGATCGCAAGGCCGGTCAGCGACAGCAGGAACAGGCCGGCGAACAATTTGGGGATTTCCAGCCGTTGGCCGGCCTCGGCGATCCGCCAGGCCAGCCCGGTCGCCTCGCCCGAGCCGGCGACGAATTCCGCCACCACGCTGCCGATCAGCGCCAGCCCGCCACTGATCCTTGCGCCCGCCAGCAGCGCCGGCAGGGCGCTGGGCAATTGCAGCAAGAACAGGCGCTGCCACCGGTTCGCCCGGTAAAGCCGGAACAGGTCTGACAGGCCGGGATCGACCGAGCGCAAGCCAAGGCTGGCGTTCGACAGGATCGGGAAGAAAGCGACGATGGTCGCCAGGATGAAGACCGCCCGCTCGACATGGTCGAGCCCGACCCAGATCACGATGATCGGCGCGATCGAGACGATCGGCGTCACCTGCAGCACGATGGCATAGGGCAGCAGGCTGCGCTCGACCAGCTTGCTCTGCGAAAACAGGATCGCCAGCGCCAGCCCGCCGACGAAGCTCGCCAGGAAGGCGGCCAGGGTCATCTGCATCGTGACCCATAAGGCCGACATCAGCACGGGGAGATTATCGGCGAAGGCCTTTGCGATCGCCGATGGCGGCGGCAGGACGAAGACCGGCACCTGAAGCCGGCGCACCGAGAATTCCCAGGCCGCCAGGAAGACGATCCCGACGAAGAGCGGCAGGAAGCGCATCATGCCGGCGCCCTCAGCGCCTGCTCCAGGTCATGCGACACGGCGCGGCAGCCGTCGAGATAGGCCGGGTCGGCGCGGAAGCCGGCATCGCGCGCAGGCGGGCCGCCGATCTTGTGCAACGCCATCACCCGCCCCGGCCGCGGCGTCATCACCGCGATGTCGGTCGAGAGATAGACGGATTCGAACACGCTGTGGGTAATGAACACCGTGGTGAACTTCTGATCGCGCCACAGCCGCAGCAGATCGTCGTTCAGGCGGTTGCGGGTGATCTCGTCCAAGGCGGCGAAGGGCTCATCCATCAGCAGCAGGCGCGGCCGCGTCACCAGCGCGCGGGCGATGGCGACGCGCATCTTCATGCCGCCCGAGAGCGCCCTTGGATAGGCATGGGCGAATTCGGACAGGCCCACCAGCGCCAGCGCCTCGGCAATGCGCGGCGCGGCATCCTTGCGCTTCACACCCGTCAGCCTCAGCGGCAGATGGACATTGGCCTCGACGTCGGCCCACGGCATCAGGGTCGCGTCCTGGAACACCAGCCCGACATCCTCGGGCCTGCCGGCGATGGTTCCGGACGTCGGCTCATCCAGCCCGGCGATCATCCTCAGCAACGTGCTCTTCCCGCAGCCGGACGGCCCGACGATGCTGGTGAAAGACCCGGCCTCGATCGTCAGGTCGACATGGTCGAGGGCGAGGAGCCCGGAAGGGTAGGTTTTGGTGATGCCGGCGAGGGTCAGCATCGCTCAGTGCGGCGCATCCAGCCCGAAGCCCTTGTCGACGAACCGAAGCGTATAGCCCTTCTTATAGTCGATATCGGCGGGATAGAGCCCCTGCCCCGTCGTCATCTTGGCGAACTCAGCCCAGCGCGCGTCGGTCATCGCGCCGATGCCCATCGTCTTGGTGTCACCGGAATCGATGATGCCGAATTCCTTCATCCGGTCGCGGGCATAAGCCAGGATTTCGTCCGTCATGTCCGGATTGCCCTTCTTGATCAGCGCGTCGGCCGGGGCCGGGTCGCCGGACATGTAGGCCTTCCAGCCCTCGATCGAGGCCTCGACGAAGGCCTTCACCACCTCCGGCTTCCTGGTCACCCAGTCGCCCTTCACCAGCACCAGCGAGCCGTAGGTCGAGTAGCCGCTGTCGGCGAGCAGGAACAGCTTGGGCTTGAAGCCACCGGCCTTCTCGATGGTGAGCGGCTCGGAGGTGGCATAGCCCTGCTGGATCGCTGTCTTGTCGACAAGGAACGGGGCAGGATTGCCGGAATATTTGCGGATCTGCTTGTCTTCGAAGCCGTATTTGCCCTTGAGCCACGCCCACATCGTGTCGATCGACGCGTCGGAGATCATGATCGGACGGTCCTTGAGGTCGGCGAGGCCGGCCGCCTTGTCCTCGGGGTGCAAGATCAGCACCTGCGGGTCCTTCTGATAGCTCGCCATCACCGCGACCACCGGCGCCCCGGCCTTGACCAGGTTCAGCACGAAGAAGCTGTTCGAGCCGATCGCCATGTCGACCGCCCCTGCCGCCATCAGCTGCTGCGGGTTGGCGCCCGTGCCGCCGGAGCGGATCTGCACGTCCAGCCCGTGCTTGGCATAAAGCCCCAGCGCCTGGGCCTCATAGAATCCGCCCTGCTCCGCCTCGGGCTTCCAGTCGGTCATGAAAACGACACGTTCGGCGGCAAAACTGGTAGAGGTGAGTCCCGCAGCCAGAAACACCGCGCACAGCGCTGACAAGGTAGGAACTTTCATCCGGACGGCCCCTTAAGATTGTATATCTGGTAACGGACTCGCGCATGCCGACTTTGCCCGCACTCATGCCATAACTTTACGCATGCTCACAGACAATCAACGAGTCGCCCTGCTGCCGCAGGTCGAGATCCTGGCCAGGAAGGCGGGCGCCGCTATCCTGGGCCTTTACCAGTCCGGCACGCCGGTCATCGTCAAGCATGACGGCAGTCCGGTCACGGCGGCCGATCTTGCCTCCGACGGCATATTGCGCCCGGGCCTCGCGGCGCTGACCCCCGATATCCCGGTCGTGTCCGAAGAAGGCGTGGAGGCCGGCGAGATTCCGGATATTTCCCGCGGCAATTTCTGGCTGGTCGATCCGCTGGACGGGACCAAGGAATTCATCGGCCAGACCGGCGAGTTCACCGTACTGATCGGGCTGATCCAGGCCGGGCAGCCGGTGATGGGCGTGATGTACGCCCCGGTCGCCGACGAGCTCTATTCCGCCGCCGGTCACGGCCATGCCTGGCATGAAAGCAAGGAAGGCCGCGACGCCATCCACGTCCGTCCGCTTCCCGCAGACGGCAAGCTGACCGTCACCAGCTCGTACCGCCGCACCAACGAGAAGCTGGAGCGGTATCTGGAGACCGTACGGATCGCCGAGCGCGTGCGCCGGCGCAGCGCCTTCAAGTTCGGCGACGTCGCCCGCGGCGCGGCCGATCTTTATCCGGGCTTCGGCCTGTCCTACGAGTGGGACACGGCGGCCGGCCACGCGTTGGTGAATGCGGCAGGCGGCAAGGTGACCGAGGTCGACGGATCGCCGCTGCGCTACGGCAAACCGAACTTCAAAAACCCCGACATACTGGTAATCGGCGGCCGCTGAGCGGGCCGCCGTTACTGTAACCTACCTCCGCCCCCTCGCCCGGCGCGCTATCCTTTCGGCTCACTGCGAATGGAGGGGCGGGTGTTCAAGCGTCTCACGGCGGAATTCATCGGAACGGCCTGGCTGGTGCTGGGCGGCTGCGGCAGCGCGGTCCTGGCCGCGGCGTTCCCCAATGTCGGCATCGGTCTGGCGGGCGTGTCCCTTGCCTTCGGCCTGACCGTGCTGACCATGGCCTATGCCATCGGCCATGTGTCCGGCTGCCATCTCAATCCGGCGGTTTCGGTGGGTCTATGGGCCGGCGGGCGCTTTCCCGGCGCAGACCTCATCCCCTATATCGCCGCCCAGGTCCTGGGCGGGATTGCCGGCGCCGGCATCCTCTATGTCATCGCAAGCGGCAATCCCGCCTTCGACGTCCACGCCGGCTTTGCCGCCAACGGCTATGGCGAGCATTCGCCGGGGCATTACTCGATGGCGGCGGGGCTGGTGTCGGAGGTCGTGATGACCTTCGGCTTCCTGTTCGTGATCATGGGTTCGACCCACGGCAACGCGCCGAAGGGCTTCGCGCCGGTCGCCATAGGCCTGTGCCTGACTTTGATCCATCTGGTCAGCATTCCAGTGACCAACACCTCGGTCAATCCGGCGCGCAGCACCAGTCAGGCACTGTTCGTCGGCGACTGGGCGCTGGGTCAGCTATGGCTGTTCTGGGTGGCGCCGATCGTGGGCGCGATCCTGGCGGGGGTTATCTATCGCTGGGTAGCCGGCGACAATCCGGTGCCGGACGCCATCGTCGGCGATCCACAGGCGGCATAGACCTTAGGCGTCGACCTCGTTGCCCTTGACCCGGGCGGCCAGCGAGGCCGCCAGGAAGTCGTCGATGTCGCCGTCGAGCACGCCCTGGGCGTTGCCCTTTTCCACGCCGGTGCGCAGGTCCTTGACCAACTGGTAAGGGGCCAGGACGTAGTTGCGGATCTGGTGGCCCCAGCC
>DATBAZ010000410.1:0-8231 GCA_036271255.1 Alphaproteobacteria bacterium | reverse complement strand
CGCCTTGGCGACCGCATCGGCGGTCGCCTGATCGTTGAGGATCAGCTGCGTAACCTTGCGCTTCTCCGGATCGATGAACTCGGATTTGCGCTGGTCATAGGCGGCATGGAGATCGTCGTCGGTCGGCTTGATCTCGGCCATCAGAAGCTCGGGCGTCACCGACAGCACGGTGAAGGTCCTGTACTCCGGCGCGGTGAACTCAGCCGTGTGGGCCTTGTAATACGTGTCGATCTCGGCGTCGGTCGGCGCGGCGACGCCGGTCGCCGCCGTGTTCGGAATCGTCACCGTCTGGGCGACGCGCTGCTCGTTGCGATAGCGGTAGATGTCGTCGATCAGGAATTTCGGCGCGGTGGCGCTGGAAGCAATCGGGTTCATCAGCAGCTGGCGGGTCATGCTGGCCCGGACCTGCGGGATGAAGGCGCCTTCGGTCAGGCCCTGATTCTCCAGCAGCGCGCGGAAGCGGCTCTTGTCGAAGCGCTTGTTCTCGCCGGCGAAGGCAGGTTCGTGCTCGATGATGTCTCGCACCAGCCTGTCGCCGACAAAGAATCCGGCATCGTTCGCCTCGTTGGCGAGCAGGGCGTTGTCGATCGCCTGATCCAGCGTCTGCCGGACCAGCGCCTGCTTCTGCTGGACGGTCGGGTTGAAGGAATGCGACTGCTGCTCATAGCTTTGCAGAGTGCGCCGGAACTCCCGGTCCAGCTCGTTCAGCGTGATCTTCGTGCCGCCCACCACGGCCGCATCGTCCCGCGTCGTCGCGCCCAGCAGCAGGTCGCGGAAGCCGTAGCCGACGCCCAGCAGGCCGAATGTCAGCACCAGGATTCCGAAGAAGACCTTCCCGACGAACGAATTGATGATGAGGCGAAACGTCTGAAGCATTGGTCCAACATATGCAGGTGACCGCCGGCGAAGGGGTCTTTTCAAGAGCCGCGCATCTTAAGGGGTGGGCATGGGCCCGGCAACCCGAGCGAAATCCCGTGGATAGGCCGGCTTCGGACAGCCGGGCAGGGTTTTGCCGTGTGGAAAGGGGCACCGCCGGGCGCCCCTTTTTCATTCCGGACGAAATGCGACAGTCCGATGCTAGTTGCGAATGGAATTGATAACCGTTTGCATTTGCAAATAGCTTCGCTTATAGCCCCTCCAATTGCTTGAACGGCCACCCGGGCGATCCGGGGTTCGCCGATGAATTCTTTCAGGGTTTTTGGAGGCTATTAAATGCGTTCTTCCGCTCGCGGTGATGTGACGTATCCGTTTTTTCACGTGGCGCGTCAGGGCGCGGGAGCAACCGCATTATTCGTCGGTTCGACCTTGGGTGTCGCCGGGGCCCATGCCCAGACGGCGGATCAGCCGAAGACAGATAGAAGCGAGCCGGAAGAGATCGTCGTCACCGGCCAGCGCTCGGTGGTGAATGAGAAGCTGGGCGGCAGCGTCCAGGACGCGCCGATGTCGATCAACATCGTCTCGGCCAAGACGCTCCAGGAAGAGTCGGTCACCAATATGCAGGATGCGCTGAAGAACATCCCCGGCATCACGCTGAATGCCGGCGAGGGCACAGCGCGCGGTGACTCGGTCAATCTGCGCGGCTTTCCCGCCTTCAACGACTTCTTCTTCGACGGCATCCGCGACGCCGGCATCTATACGCGCGATGTGTTCGATCTCGAGACGCTGGAGGTGCTGAAAGGGCCCGCGGCGCTTCTGTTCGGCCGTGGCTCGACCGGCGGCGTCATCAACCAGGTGTCCAAGGCGGCCCAGCTGAACCCGATCCAGGCGGGAACCCTGCAGTTCGGCACCAATGAGCAGGTGCGGGGCACCGGCGACCTCGATATGGCGGTCGGCCCGTCCAGCGCCTTCCGTTTCAATTTCATGGCCGAACGCTCGGGCGTCACCGATCGCGACAACGTGCTGAACCGCCGCTGGGGCATTGCGCCGACCTTCACCTACGGCATCAACGAGCCGGATACGATCAGCCTGTCATGGCTGCATCAGGAAGAGGACAACCGGCCCGAGGTCGGCATCCCGTTCCTGAACGGCGCGCCGGCACCGGTGCCGCGGGGCACCGATTTCGGTCTTCTGTCGGACTACTTCAAGACCAGCGTCGATATCCTGACCCTGCATGCACGGCATGAATTCAACGACGATTTCTCCGTCACCAACACCTTCCGCGGGGCCAATTACCGGTTCAACAACAACCGTAACTTCCCCAATTTCGGCGATGACATTCCGACGCCGACGACACCGCTCAGCAAGATACTGGTCGGGCGCGACGCTCCGTACAGCTCCGGTATCCAGCAGAACCTCGACGATCAGCTCGATTTCCGCGGCCGTTTCGAGACCGGCTTTGTAACGCACGACCTGACCGTAGGGCTCGAGCTCAGCCGGGAAACCAACGACCTGGATCGCTACAACAACCCGTTCAACAGCAACAACGACTGGATCCCGCGCACGCCGCTGCTCAATCCGGATCCGAGCCAGACCGTGCCGTACACGCTGCTGGTCAGCCGCGCAACGCATACGGCGGCGCATGAAGAGGCGGCGTATTTCACCGACACCGCCCATGTCGGCCAGTATGTCGATCTGATCGCCGGCGTCCGGTACGACCGGTTCGATGCGACTTTCACGCAGGATAATTTCAAGTATGCCGGGGACATCGTCCCCGCGCCCAGCAGCAATTTCGGCCGAACCGACAACATCACCAGCCCGCGCTTCGGCCTTGTGGTGAAGCCGACGCCGAACCAGAGCTACTATTTCTCATACGGGACCTCGTTCGACCCCTCGGCCGAAGCCCTGTCGCTGACCGCCGGCACGTCGGCGATCGGTCCGGTGAAGGCGCAGAATTATGAGGTCGGCGCCAAGCTGGATTGGCTCGACGGCAAGCTGTCGACGACCGCGGCGCTGTTCCGCACCGAGATCACCAATGCCCAGATCAACGATCCGGAGCACCCCGGCGTCATCGTGCTTGCCGGCAACCAGAAGGTGGACGGCGTCGAGCTCAACGCCACCGGCCACCTGACCGAGGACTGGGAAATCCTGGCCGGCTTCATCTATCTCGACCCCCGGACGGTCTCCAACCCGACCCCGGGCGTGTCCGGGCGGCTGCTGATCAACAGCGCCCGCGCCGCCGCCAACCTGTGGACCGAATATTACCTCGACGATCATTGGGAGGTCGGCACCGGCTTGAACTTCCTGGGCCGGCGCTATGCCGATCTGGCGAACACCGCGAGCATCCCGAGCTATTGGGTGTGGAACGGGATGGTCGAGTACAAGCTGAACGAAAGCTACTCGCTCCAGATGAACATCACGAACATCACGGACGAGAACTACTACGACAACGCCTATTACACGTCGCCCAGCGAAAACCACATCACGCCGGGCGCCGGGCGGACCTTCACCTTCGTGGCCCGCGCCAATTTCTAAATTGGCGAGGCTGCGTAAAGCCGAGGTCTCGGTCGAGAACCTCAAGCGCATGACGCCGCGGGAGCTTGCGGCGCTGCTCTCCGGCGATCCCGCCGAGGCGGCGCCGTGGGTGGAGCTGGCGGCGCGGCATGGGCTTGCCGCGGGCCAGCTTCGCCTCGGCCGCATGCTGCTCGACGGGACCGGCATGGCGAAGGACGAGGCCGCGGCGCTCGGCTGGTTCAAGACCGCCGCGCGCTCGGGCGATGCCGACGCCATGAACATGGTCGGGCGTTGCTGTGAGAACGGCTGGGGCGCGGCGAAGGACAGCGAGGCCGCCGCCGGCTGGTACCGGCGCTCCGCCGAGGCCGGGCATGACTGGGGCGAATACAACTACGCCAACATGCTGTTCGACGGGCTTGGCGTCCCGGTCGATCTGCCGGCGGCGATGGAATGGTATCTGAAGGCCTGCGCCCAGGGCCATGCCCGCGCGATGAACCAGGCGGGCCGCTGCCATGAGGAAGGCTGGGGCGTGGCCTGCAATCCCGCCGCCGCGGCCGACTGGTACCGCCAGTCTGCCGAGGGCAATTATTTCCGCGGTCAGTACAATCATGCCGCGATATTGACGGCGCAGGGCCGCGCGCGGGAGGCCGCAGACTGGTATGGCAAGGCGGCGGACGGTGGAACGCTCGAGATCAGGCGGCGCATCGGCCGCGAGCTGCTCGGCGGCGACCAGCCGGACCTGCATCCGGTCGGGCTTCGCGCGCTGGCCCTGGCGTGCGAGGGCGGCGCGGCCTCCGACTTCTTTCATTACGGCCGCGTGCTGCTGCACGGCTTTCATTGCGCGCCGGATGTCGAGGCCGGCGCCGACTGGCTGCGCCGCGCGGCTGAGCTTGGTCATGATGGCGCGGCCGAAGAGCTGGAACGCGCCGGCGTCAGCGCGCCGCCCGTCAGCGCCGCGGAATCTCCGCCGGCACTCGCTGGAAAACGGAGCGCCGGGAGGCTGTCGCTACGCTTTTCCGGCGCCCGCGGCGAGCCGGCAAAATGGCGCTCGCGCACCGGAACCTGAGCGGGACGGTTGATCCGGCTGGCTGACCCGGACTATCCACTGCCGATGTTCAATCAAATCCTCTCGCTCTTGAGCGGCGAATCGCAGGCCCGGCCCGACCAGTTGCCGGTGGCCGTCGCCGCCCTGATGGTCCATGCCGCCAGCATGGACGATACGTTCGACGCGGCCGAGCGCAGGACCATCGAGCGCCTGCTCGGCGAGCGCTTCAAGCTTGAGCCGGATGCGGTGAAGACCCTGCTGGCCGCGGCCGAGAAGCGCGCCGAGGAATCGAATCAGCTTTATGCCTTCACGCGCCTGGCGGTCGAGCGGCTGGACGAGCCGGGCAGGGTGCAGCTGATCGAGATGCTGTGGGAGGTCGCCTATGCCGACAGCGTGCTCGACCCCGACGAAGATGCATTGCTGCGGCGGGTCGCCGGGCTACTTTATGTTTCGGATTACGATCGCGGCGAGGCGCGCAAGCGGGTCTTGCGCCGGATGTGCTTAAACAAGCAAAAGAGACCGGACAAAGAGGGAAACTGACATGGCTAAGCGCCCGAAGCTGATCGCCGGCAACTGGAAGATGAACGGCACGCGCGTGGAGGCGAAGACCTTCCTCGATGCGCTGGCGGCATTGAAGCCGCAGGCGCGGCCGGGCCGGCAGCTTCTGATCTGCCCGCCGGCGACCATCGTCGGCGAGATGGCGGGCCCACTGGCGGCGCTGGGCGTCCTGGCCGGGGCGCAGGATTGCCATGCCGAGGTCAAGGGCGCCTATACCGGGGACATCTCCGCGGCCATGTTCAAGGAATTGGGGGCGACCCATATCATCGTCGGCCATTCCGAGCGCCGCGCCATCCACGGCGAGACCGACGAGGTCGTCCGGGCCAAGGCCGAGCGCGTGCTGAAGGAAGGGCTGGTGCCGATCGTCTGCGTCGGCGAAACGCTGGCCCAGCGCGAGGCCGGGCAGGCCGCGGCGATCGTCACCAGCCAAGTCAACGGATCGGTGCCGGATGGGATTCCGGTCGACAGGCTGGTCGTCGCCTATGAGCCGGTTTGGGCGATCGGGACCGGCAAAGTGGCGACACTTGACGATATCGTCGGCATTCACCAAGTCATCCGCAGCTTGCTTCCCGCCAAATGCGGTCATGAAGGGGTCGGGCTGATCCTCTATGGCGGGTCGGTCAAGCCTGACAATGCCGCTGGAATCCTGGGCCTGGAACTGGTCGACGGCGCGCTGATCGGCGGCGCCAGCCTGGCGGCGGGCGACTTCATGGCAATCGCCGAGGCGGTTTAACCGCCGCGGCTATTGGCAAGCAGGGTGGCAAGCCGGTAGAAGCGTGCGGTGATATGGTTGCGTTCTTTTGAGGGCGCGGCGCTTTTGGTGTATTTCACGTTTAGTTTATCTCAGGACGAAGCCGGGTCTTCGAGCGGGTTATTGATGGAAATCGTTCTTCGCGTCCTCCAGGTTTTCCTGGCTGTCGGCCTGATCGGCGTCGTGCTGCTGCAACGTTCCGAGGGCGGCGGGCTGGGCATGGGCTCGGGCGGCGGCGCCGGCTCGTTCATGAGCGTGCGCGGCACGGCCAATTTCCTGACCCGCCTGACCGCGATCCTGGCGGGCCTGTTCATGGTCACCTGTCTGACCCTGGCCATACTCGCCAAGCCGACCGGTGCGCCGAAATCCATCTTCGATGCCCCGACGCCGGCCTCCGCACCCGTGACGGCCCCGCCGGTCGAAACCCCGGCGCCGCAACCCGCCCCGGCCGCTGAAGGTCCGGTTCTTCCTGTCCCGGTTCCGGGCGAGGCGCCCAATTCGGGCGTGACGACCAATCCGCTTCAGCCCGCGCCGGCTCCGGTTGCGCCGGCTCCGGCACCCGCCGCCTCGGCGCCGGCTGAGTCCGCTCCGGCGGCGCCGGTCCAGCAGCCGGCTGAGGCGCCTGAGAAAAAGGCGAAGAAAGCAAAGACCCACCCGTCAGGACAGTGACGGGTCTACCAAGGGCGTTTACACTTCTTTTTGTTTCGGTCGAGTCGCCGGAAGGAATGCGCGGTCGCGTATGACACGCTTTATCTTCATTACAGGCGGCGTGGTGTCCTCGCTCGGTAAGGGCCTGGCATCAGCCGCTTTAGGATCGTTGTTGCAGACGCGGGGCTTCAAGGTCCGTCTGCGCAAGCTGGACCCCTACCTCAATATCGATCCGGGCACGATGAGCCCGACACAGCACGGCGAGGTGTTCGTCACCGACGACGGGGCGGAGACCGATCTCGATCTCGGCCATTACGAGCGCTTCACCGGGGTCTCGGCGCGCCGGACCGATAATATCACCACGGGCCGCATCTATTCCGACATACTCGCGAAAGAGCGGCGGGGCGACTATCTGGGCGCCACCGTCCAGGTCATTCCCCACGTCACCGACGAGATCAAGGCCTTCATCCGCTCCGACGTCGGCGATGCCGATTTCGTGCTGTGCGAGATCGGCGGCACGGTCGGCGACATAGAGAGCCTGCCGTTCCTGGAGGCCATCCGCCAGTTCGGTAACGAGGTCGGCAGCAACAACGCGCTGTTCATCCATGTGACCCTGGTGCCCTATATCTCGGCGGCGGGCGAGCTCAAGACCAAGCCGACCCAGCATTCGGTGAAGGAACTGCTGTCGGTCGGAATCCAGCCTGCGATGCTGCTCTGCCGTTCCGACATGCCGATCCCGCCGGACCAGCGGCGCAAGATCGCCCTGTTCTGCAACATCATGCCGGAGCGGGTGATCGCGGCGCTGGACGTGCCGACCATCTATCAGGTGCCGATCAGCTATTCGGAGCAAGGCTTCGACGAGCAGGTCCTGGCCTATTTCGGCATCGAAGCGCCGGGGCCGGACCTCAAGCGCTGGAAGGGCATCGTCGACCGGGTGCTGTATCCCGAGGGCGAGGTCACCATCGCCATCGTCGGCAAATACACATCGCTGCTCGACAGCTACAAATCGCTGGCCGAGGCGCTGACCCATGGCGGCATCGCCAACAATGTCCGGGTCAAGCTGCAATGGCTGGACAGCGAGATCTTCGAGCGGCCCGACTATCCGCAGGATGTCATCCATCATCTGGAGAGCGCCCACGCCATCCTGGTGCCCGGCGGCTTCGGCAATCGCGGCACCGAGGGCATGATCCGCGCCGCCGAGTTCGCCCGCACACGCGCCGTGCCCTATCTCGGCATCTGCTTCGGCATGCAGATGGCGGTGATCGAGGCAGCGCGCCACATGGCGGGGCTGAAGGGCGCCGGCTCGACCGAGTTCGGCCAGTGCGAGCATCCGATTGTCGGCCTGATGACCGAATGGATGCGCGGCAACGAGCTGGAGGAGCGCCGGGCCAACGGCGACCTGGGCGGAACGATGCGGCTGGGCGCCTATCCCTGCCACACGCTAGAGGATACCCGCGCCCGCGCGATCTACGGCCAGGCCGAGATCTCGGAGCGGCACCGGCACCGCTATGAGGTGAATATCAACTATCGCTCGGCGCTGGAGGATGCGGGCCTGCGCTTCTCCGGCCTGTCGCCCGACGGCGAGCTGCCCGAGATCGTCGAGATTCCCGACCATCCCTGGTTCGTCGGCGTCCAGTTCCACCCGGAGCTGAAATCCAAGCCGTTCGAACCTCACCCGCTCTTCGCCTCATTCATCGAGGCGGCGATGCATCAGAGCCGGCTGGTTTAACGCGTAGGGTCGGACGCCGGCCCCCTCACATCGTCATTCCCGCACCCTCTTTCCGTCATTCCCGCGAAGGCGGGAATCCATCCGTCCGCTTGCACGGCATTACGAATGCA
>DATBAZ010000409.1:0-2986 GCA_036271255.1 Alphaproteobacteria bacterium | reverse complement strand
AACGGCAGGTGGCCGGCGATCAGCCTCAACTGCCGCCGGTTCATCAGCTGGCCGTGCGACAGATGCACATTGGCGACGCCGAACCGCTCCAGGGTCACGATCTGGCAGATGCGCTTGACGAAGACGCCCGGCTGCAAGGTCACCTGATGCGGCGTCGCCTGGAACGGATTCGGGCTCCAGGCGGCCAGGCCATGGAGGCGGCCGGGCAGAGGATTGCGGGCATAATGGCCGCCGATCCGGGCCGGCAGTACGTCGACCGCCGTCGTTGCCTCCTGCATCAGCAGCAGGTCGGGTCTTTCATGCTGCGCGAGGTGCACCACCTCGTCGACGGTCGCGCCGATCGTGTGCAGCAGATTCCAGGAGACGATCTTCATCGTCTGCGCCGTGTCCTCCAGGCGCGGGCGATAAGGGCGCTGCCGACCCATAGTCCGATCAGCGCCAGGGGGTAGGCGACGAGGCGCGGCGCCAGCAGGGCGGCCAGGGCCAGCAGGATGACCAGGAGGCCACCGGCCGCCAGCACGGCGGATTCGGCGCTGCCCAGGGCGCGGTGGCGGGTCAGCGCCGCGCCGACGGTCGCGCCCAGCCCCGCCGTCCCGGCGAGCAGGCGGCTGCGGCCGGCATACCGCTTCCGCTTCTTGACCGCCTTGGTCGAGCGGCTGCGCTTCGGACGCCGCACCTTGCCGGCCTTGAGCACGATCTCGGTCGCATTTTCCAGATCCTCCTCATACATCGCCATCATGCGGGCGGCGAATTCGGAATCCTGGATCGTGACGTCGAGCTCCCGATTGGAGGTCCAGCTGGCGAGGTTGGAATTGCTCGAGCCGATGCGCGACCAGCAGCCGTCGGCAACCGCGGTCTTGGCGTGCAGCATCGGGCCGTTCCACTCGAACACCCGTACCCCGGCCTCCAACAGCGGGCGATAGCCGGCGCGTGACAGGGTGCCCACCACCGGCCAGTCATTCGATCCCGGCACCAGCAGCCGAACATCGACCCCGGCCTCAGCCGCGCCGGTGAGCGCCCGGACATAATTGGTGGTGCCGACGAAATAGGCGTCGGTCAGCCACAGTGACTTCTCCGCGATCTCGGCCACCAGCTGCGCCAGCCGGTAGAGGCCCATCTCGTCGGGCCGGCCGGCGATGACCCAGGCCTTCAGGTCGCCTGCCTTCTGGGGTTTGCGGCCGGCCATCTCATGGGCGGGGATCGCCGGGCCGGTGGTCTTCCAGCTGTCGGCGAAGGCCGCGTCGATCTCGGCCACGGCTGGGCCGCGGACGACAAGGCCGGTGTCGCGCCAGGGCGGGACTTGCTTGTCGGGAAACCCCACCCACTCGTCGCCGATGCACAGGCCCCCGGTGAAGGCGATGCGCCCGTCGACGCACAGCACCTTGCGATGGTCGCGGCTGATCCAGCTGATCGGATTTCCGAAGTGGGGCGGGTTATAGCAGCGGACCTCGACCCCGCCGTCGGTCAGCCGTTCCCAGAAAGCCGGATGCGTGCGCATCCTGCAGCCCATCCAGTCGTAGAGCACCCGGCATTTGACCCCGCGCGATGCCGCCTCGATCAGCTCGTCGGCGAAGGCGGTGCCGGTCCGGTCGTCGTCGAAAATATAGTTTTCGAGATGGACGAAGCGTTCGGCCTTGGCGATGGCGTCCAGCCAGCGGGGAAAATTCTCCGGCCCATCGCGCAGCAGCTCGATCGCATTGCCTTCCGACAGGGCGGCGTCGGCGACGCGGGCGAAGCCGCTGCCGGCCAGCGCGTTCATCGGTGTGGTCGTATCACTCATCGTGCTTTGTAAATCCGCTTTGACGCTCGATTTGATCCCCGAAAAGACGATAAAGAGAGCGAAGAGATTTGGGGAAGGGTCTTATGGAAAAGCTGATCTATCTGCTGTGGAACGATGCCGGGAGGGCGCAGGCGGAATTCAATGCCGCGTTGCTGGGGCCGGTTCAACGGGATTTGATCGCCAAGGGGGCAAAGCGGCTGCAGGTCCATGTGGTGGACGAGGCCGTGGCGCCGGGCGCCAAGATGAGGCTCGAGACGATGCGGCCGATGCCGTCGGCGGTGGTGTCGTTCTGGCTCAACGCCGCCCATGCAAGGGCGCCCCACGAGGCGGTGCTGGAGGCGGCGGCGCCGCGCATCGCCGGCTATGCCGTGGCCGAATCGGTGGTGCTGCCGATCGCCGAGACCCACGCGGACGGCGAGCGGGTCCGGGGTTTTTCCCAGATCGCCATGTTCAGCAAGCTGCCGGGGATCGCCTATGACGGGTTTCTGGAAATCTGGATGCGCGACCAGACCATCGTCGGTCCGGCGACTCAGGATACGTTCTATTACGGGCAGAACATCGTTACCCGCGCGCTAACCGTGGGTGCGCCCCCGCTCGACGGTATCGTCGACGAATGTTACCCGATCGAGGCGCTGACCGATCATCTGGTTTACTGGAAGGCGAACGGCTCGGAGGAAACCTTCCAGGCGCATCTGAAGCGGGAGATGGACAATGTCGCCCGTTTCATCGACGGCGATACCACCTCGGCCTTCATGACCAGCACCTACCGCTTCGGCGGCTGGCGTGACGATCCGGGCTGACCGGTGGCATTACTGGACGCCGGTCGCCTCCTTCGGACGCTGCACCGGCTCCATGCCGTTCTTGGCCAGGAAATCGTAGAGCGCGGCGGCCAGCTTCTTGGCGCCGGCGGGCGGCAGCACGACCCGGCCGACGACGACCGACTTCAGCCCGGGCGGCGCCTCGCCGTGATCATAGCGATGGGATGAAAAGGTGATCGAGACCACCCCGGAATCGATCGAAAAAGACGAAGCCTCGGTTGCAAATAGCTCGGGCGCGAACAGATCCTCGACATGGCGAGGCTCGGGACTCGGCCTCGATGTCTTTTCCACGGCCATCGTGCGTTCCTTTTGGAAGGACCGGCTTCGGATAGGGCCGGCACCGCTTCAATGTGGCTATCGTAGGGTGGAATGGAATACGCCGGGCGAG
>DATBAZ010000408.1:0-3365 GCA_036271255.1 Alphaproteobacteria bacterium | reverse complement strand
CGCCGCGAAGCGGTGGGAAGGTGAGGGTGCGGTGCCGGGCAGGGTTACCCTCACCCAACTGCGGCTAAGCTCACTCCGTTCACTAAGCCTTCGTATCCCTCTCCCGGAGGGCGAGGGGCTTAAATCTTAATGTGCAACAGCCGCCGCGCCCGGCTTTGGGCGCTGCAGGAACAACACCGCCGGGATCGCCAGGATGATGCCGACGCCCATCAGCCAGAAGCCATCGATATAGCTCATCACCAGCGCTTGCCGCTGCAGCTCGCCGCCGATCATGCGGAGCGCGCGGGCGGTGGCATAGGCGGGGTCGGCGCCGTCGCGCAGCAGGCTGGCGGCGATCTGGCCGATGCGTTCCTGGGCGACGGCGCTGTTGGCGGTCTGGGCTTGGCCCAGCTCTTGGATATGGAAGGCGGTGCGGCGGTCGATGAGGATGCCGGTCAAGGCTAAGCCCAACGAGCCGCCCAGGTTGCGGGCCATGCTGAAGAGGGCGGTGCCGTCCGGGATATCCGCCTCCGCAAGGCCAGCGGTCGCCGCCTGGCTCAGGGTCAGGCCGACCATCGGCTGACCGATGCCGTTGATGAATTGCTGCCACACGAAATCCTGCCCGACGCTGTCGGCGGTAAGGTTCAGCGTCATCAGGCAGCTTATGGCGAAGACGGCCATCCCCACGCCGACGATGATGCGGATATCGACCTTCTGCATCATCACCATCAGCAGCGGCATCATCATGAAGGTGGCCAAGCCGGTCCACATCGCCACCGCGCCGGTCTGCTGGGCGTTGTAGCCGGAGATCGTCCCCAGGAAGACCGGTACGACATAAAGCATGGTGAAGGACCCGGCGCCGATCAGCATGACGATGCCGAACACGGCGCGATAACTGCCGTTCAGCAGCAGGCGCAGCTTCACCACCGGGCGCGGATTGCGGATCTGGGCGATCATGACCAGCACGAAGCCGAGCGCCGACACAAAGCTCAGCCTTGTGATCATGTCGGAATCGAACCAGTTCTCGCGCTGGCCTTCCTCCAGGACCACTGTCAGGCTGCCGAGGAACATCGCCAACCCGGCGATGCCCATCCAGTCGGCGCGGCGCAGTTCGCCCAGGTCTGGCTCCTGACGGTCGATGCCGAGCCACAGTAGGGGGATCAGGATGATGGCGATCGGCAGGTTCATGAAGAACAGCCAGTGCCAGCTGACATTCTCGGTCAGCCAGCCGCCGACGACCGGCCCGATCACCGGCGCCAGCACCGCGACGGCGGCATAGATCATCAGCCCCATCGGCCGCTGCTTGTCCGTCAGCCGCGTGGCGATGATGGTGAGCGAGGCCGGGATCAGCGCGCCGCCGAAGAAGCCCTGGCCGACGCGGCCGGCGATCATCGCCGCCAAGCTGCCGGACAGGCCGCACAGCATCGAGAACAGCGTGAACAGCACCGAGGCGGCGATCAGGAAATTGCGCTCGCCCATCAGCCGGCTGAACCAGGCGGTCAGCGGGATCATGACGATCTCCGCCACCAGATAGCCGGTACCGATCCAGGTTCCCTCGGTGCCGGTCGCGCCGATCTCACCCTGGATCTGGGGCAGGGAGGCGTTGGTCACCGAGACATCGAGCAGCGCCATGAAGGTGCCGAAGATCGCGCCGGCGACGGCGATCCAGGCCTTCGGATCGGCCTTTTGCTCGGCGGTCACTTCGTGTTGACCTCTGCCTCGACGGAGAGACCGGGACGCAGCGCCGCGCGGATGGCCGCATCGGCGGCGATCCTGATCCGTACCGGCACGCGCTGAACGATCTTGGTGAAGTTGCCGGTGGCGTTCTCGGGCGGCAGCAGGGCGAATTCCGAGCCGGTGCCGGGCGCCAGGCTGTCTACGGTGCCGTCGACCTTGGCGCCGGGCAGGGCATCGACCGTGATCTCGACCGGCTGGCCCGGGCGCATCCTGCCGACCTGGGTCTCCTTGAAGTTGGCAACGAGATAGAGGTCCTGCACCGGCACGACGGTCATCAGCCGGGTGCCGGGCTGAACATACTGGCCGACACGCACGGTGCGGTCGCCGACCTGTCCCGCCACCGGCGCGGCGATGGCCACGCCCTGAAGGTCGCTCTCGGCGCTGCGCAGCTTTGCCTCGGCCGCCTTGAGGGCAGCCTCGCCCTGGCCGATCTGCGCAGTGAGCGAGTCGAGCTGGCGTGTCGCGACATCGACTGCGGCCCGTGCGGCGGAGACTTGGCCGGAGGTTTGGTCGCGATTGGATATGGCTTCCTCGCCGCCGCGCGCGGCATCGGCGCCGACCTTCGCGAGATTGACCCGGCGGACGGCATCCTGGGCGGCGAAACGGGCTGCCGCCTCGGCAACGGACACCTGGGCGGTCGTCTGCGTCACGACAGCTTGCTGACGCGCGGCATCGGCGCGGAAGCGCACGAGATCTGCCTGGCGCTGCGCCATCTCGGCGGCCGCCATATCGTGGGCGGCCTGATAGGGTACGGGATCGATGCGGATCAGCATCTGGCCGCTGGCGACTGTCTGGTTGTCGCCGACCGACACTTCGGTCACATAGCCGCTGATCTTGGGAGAGATCACGACGGCATCGGCGCGCAGATAGGCATTGTTGGTCGATTCGAGGAATCGGCCGACGGTCCAATAGCGCAGGAACCAGCCGCCGGCCGCGAGCAATACGAGGAGTGCGATGCCGCCGATCAGCACGCGCCGGTGCTTCTTGTGCCAGGGTGCAGGCTCGGAAACGGCGAACTGGCTTGAGTTCTGATGACCGTCAGGCATGCTGGGTACTCGTAATATCGGGGTGCACTGCACAAATAGAACAGACCTGTACCGTTTTCAAGAGACGGTATAGAATTTGCCCCAGGGGACGCGATGGATCAGAGGATCGAAGTCAGGGCGGGCCGACCGCCCAAGGAACAGGCCGAGGCGCTGGGCGATCATGTCGTCGCGGTCGCCGATGCGCTGTTCATTGCGAACGGCTACGGCGCCACATCGATGGCGACGGTGGCGTCGCAGGCGCGTGTCGGCAAACAGACGCTCTACCGCCGGTTTCCGGACAAGGCCGCCCTGTTTCGTGAGGTCGTCCGCCGCCGGCTCGATGCGATGATGCCGGCGACCGAGGAGGCCGAGGCGTGCGATCCGATGGCGACCCTGAAGGAGATGGGGCGCCGGGCGCTGGGCATTGTGCTCGACGGCGAGTTCCTGCGCCTCTACCGCATCATCATCGCCGAGGCGTTGCCGTTCCCCGAGCTGGCCGCCGCCGCCGCCGACCATTGGGGTTCGGGCTGCGTCGATCTCTGCGTCGACGCGATCAAGGAAGCCCAGGCGCGCGGCCTCTGTCGTCCCGGCGACCCGCTGACCTTGGCCCAGACCTATCTGTGG
>DATBAZ010000407.1:0-3126 GCA_036271255.1 Alphaproteobacteria bacterium | reverse complement strand
TGCCGGTGCCGCCGGCATGGATGATGGTGCCGGAGAAGGCATCGACCATCACCTTCAGCCGCTCGACCTGGGCGGCCTCGCCGCCGATCATCGTCACCAGCTTCTTCGCCGCCGCGCCCATCGGGCCGCCGGAAACGCCGGCATCGAGCAGATGGATACCCTTGGCCTTCGCGGTCTCCGCCAATGTCTTCACCGTGGCGGGCTTCACCGTGCTGTGGACGGCGATGATCGTGTCCGGCCGCATGGTTTCGAGCAGCCCGTCCGGGCCGGCGACAACGGCGGTGACGTCGGCATCATGCCGCACGCAGATGCCGACCTGCTCTGCGTCGCGGCCGAGCTCGGCCGGCGTCGCCGCGATCTTCGCCTTGCCGGCAAAGGGCTCAGTCGCTGCCGGCGACACGTCGAAAACGGTCAGATCGAACTTCCCGGCCAACTGCTCGGCCATCGGCTTGCCGATATTGCCGACCCCGATAAATCCGACTTTCATGGTCGCTCCTCCCTGAGACATTTGGCCGTTATTTCGCGGCTGCCTGTTTCTTCTTCAGCTCGCCCAGCACTTTCTGGGTGACGGCGCGCATCCGGCTGCCGCGCGGATAGCCGACATAATAGGGCAGGATCACCGCCAACTCGTGGATATCCTCCGGCGACAGCTCACCCTTATGCAGGGCGGCGCGGACCTGGATCTCGAACGTGTCGGCCTCGGCCTGGGCGGCGATCATGCCCATGACGAACAGGCGACGGTCGCGAACCGACATCTGCGGCCGGGTCCAGACCTCGGAAAAAAGCTGGTCGACGGTGTTGAACAGGAAGTCGTCGTGCAGCTCCTCAGGCGGGAATGGGACGATGCCGCCATAGACTTCGTTGAACATCGTCATGCCGCGTTTGCGGCGTTCGCTATCGGACATGTCTTCCCCTCGGATTTACCCTATGGCTCAACCGATTAGACCGCTCCCGCCAGTGTGAGAACCGCGCCGATGTCACGAACATGGACAAAATAGGCGAAAATGACCAAAACCGGGATATGGCTGAGGACATCGAGCACATCGACGATCCGACGATCGTCGAGGCGGAACTGCAGATACCGGGAATGCTGGTCCAGGTCGGCAGCTTCGTGTGGGAGGAGCAGACCGGCGAGAATACCCAGACGGTCGACGATTACACGATCGCCATGCTGCTCTCGGCCCGGCACCGGCTGAGTCAAGGTTATTTCGAGATCGAGGATAATCGCCGCGCCTTCGTCGATATCGGCGACTTCATCATGGTGCCGGCTGGCATGCCGCTGCGCTCCCGCGCCTCGGGCGGACCGATCCGCTTCGTGCGCTGCCGTTACACGCCGGAGCGCTTCGCCCGGTTGACCGGCATGAATGACGCCGACTGGACGCCTGAAATCCTCAAGCACTGCCTCGATATCCGCGATGCCCGCCTGCACGAGGCGATGATGCGGCTGGCGCACGAGGTGCTGGCGCCCGGCTATAATGTCGAGGTGCTGGCCGAGGGCCTGTGCACCACCATCGCGGTCGACCTCATCCGCCACCTGCGCTCGATCGACCCGGAGCCGGAGATGGTGGCCGGCGGTCTCGCCCCCTGGCAGCTCCGCCGCATCATCGGCTATGTCGATACCCATCCGGGCGCGATGGGCAATGTGACCGAGCTTGCCGCTTTGTGCGGCATCTCCTGCCGGCACCTGCGCCGCCTGTTCAAGCAGACGACCAAGCAGACGCTGCACGAATATGTCCGCGACGCCTGGGTGGCGAAGGCCAAGTCCCTGCTCTGCGACACCGAGCTGCCGCTGAAGGAGATCACCTCGCGCATCGGCTTCACCGACCCGTCGAGCTTCTCCATGGCCTTCCGCCGCGCGACGGGGGCGGCGCCGCGCACGTTCAGGCAGCAATTCGCCAAGGGCGGGTTCGTGGCGCGGCTGGAGGCAACGCCGGGCAAGCGGCGGTAGTTGATATGATTTTACCGCGGAGGGCGCGAAGGACCGCTGAGAACGCGGAGTTTAATTTATCTCTCTGCGCCCTCTGCGGCTCTCTGCGTTCTCCGCGGTAAAATTCGGCCCGTCGTTGACAGCGCGCCGGCCCCTCCGCACTGTCCTCTCAAGGATAGCGCGATAGGGGAAGCAGCGATGGCACTGACGACAGAGTTCGACCCGGAGTTCTTTCCCGGCGCATCGACGCTCAATCCCGATGCCGCGGCGGGATCGCCCTCGGCGAAATCGCAGCCGCTGAAAGACCTCTATCCCGAGATCGACCGCTACCGGATCGTTTCGGCCGACCGCTACACCTCGCCCGAATTCATGGAGCGGGAATGGCGGGGCATCTGGACGAAATGCTGGACCTGCGCCGGCCGGATTTCCGATCTGCCGGTGTCGGGAAGCTGGTTCAAGTTCGATCTCGGCCGTGAATCCTTCATCGTTACCCGCGCCGCCGACGGCGCGATCCGCGCCTTTCACAATGCCTGCCAGCATCGCGGCCGGCAGCTCGTCACCGAGGAGATGGGCCGCAGCCCGAGCTTCGTCTGCCGCTTCCATTCCTGGGTCTATGGGCTGGACGGGAAGAACCGGCGGGTGACCGACCGCGAATATTTCCATGCCGACGCGCTCTGCGGCGACATCGACCTCAAACCCGTGCGCTGTGAGACATGGGGCGGGTTCGTCTTCATCAACATGGATCCGGAGGCCGAACCGCTGCTCGAATTCCTCGACGCCATGCCGGCCCTGCTGGAGGCCTATGGCATAGAGGACATGCATCTGGTCAAGGACGTGATGATCGCGATGGACTGCAACTGGAAGGTCGCGGCCGAGGCGTTCCTGGAGCCCTATCACGTCCACATAACCCACCCTGCCCTGCTGCCGGCGGTGGACGACATCCGCAACCAGTACGATTTCTACCGCAACGGCCATGCCCGCCTGATCACGCCGCTGGGCATCCCCAGTCCACGTGAGCGCGACCAGGAGACGGTCAATCCCGGCCTCGCCTATATGCTGCGCGAGGCCGGGATCGATCCCGACAGCTTCGAGGGCAGCGCCGCCGACGTGGCCACCGCGATCGCCAAGGCCAAGCGCCGGGACGACAATGTCTTCGGCCTGGACTATTCCGCCTTCACCGACCGCCAGCTGACCGACGA
>DATBAZ010000406.1:0-2956 GCA_036271255.1 Alphaproteobacteria bacterium | reverse complement strand
TGCTGCTCCTCCAGGCGCTGCTTCAGCGTCTCCATGATCTTGTCCCAGCCGCCGAGCGCCTCGATCTCGGCCTTCTCCTCATCGGTCAGCAGCTTCTCGGCCATCTTGCGCAGCCATTCCTCCGGCAGCGCTCGGGCCAGGATTTCCTCCGGCGTCGCCCCTTCGACCGGCAGGATGCCGCGGAAAACCTCGCCGAAGACCCGGTCGAAGCGGTCCAGATAGCGCTCGTCCTTCACCAGCGAGGCGCGGGCGATGTAGTAGAAATCATCGACGTTCCAGCCCGCCACGCGCGCGTCGAGCGCCTCCATCAGCATCAGATATTCTTTGAGGCTGACCGGAACCTTGGCGGCCCTCAGGCCGTAGAAAAGGCTAGGGAACATTTCTTAACACTTTCGTTACAAATCGCAGTATAATGCGATGAATCTGGACAGAAAACCGAGGAGGTTCGATATGCAAAATCGGAAACCGCCCTTTGTCCATATCGCGCGAGCCCCTGAGCAGGCGACGACATCACCGGTTCAGGCTCCCGCGAGTGGCGTCCTGACGCGACTGCGAGAGCGGTTGGCGGGCGGCAGCGGCACCCAGGCCGAGACCGACCTGTCAGCCCCGACCGATAGCCATTGGGACGCTGAGCGGTAATCTAGGCGAAGCGGCAACTCCGTTTCGCCCTGACATCTCCCTGAAGGCAGCCGCATCACGCGGCATGGAATAGTCTGCGTCGATCTCCATTTCGATCCAGATTATATCAGACACGCAGAGATGCCTGACCGGGTCAGGCGCGCCTCGCCTCCCGATACCATTTCGCCACATCCGTGAATGCCGCTTCCTGGCTGACCGGTGGCTGCCAGCCGGTGGCTGCGCGGAATGCCAGGCCGTTGACAGCCAGCGACCCCAGCAGACTGTCGGCAGTCTCACGCCTGCCGGCCAGGAAAGCGAGCCCCGCGATCAGAGCCGGAGAAAAGGACAGCAACCGCGCCGGCCGGCCGAGCGCCCGCGCCAGATGGCGGATCAGGGTCGGTGTCGAGATCGGCGCGGCTTCCGTTACGTAGAAGGTCTTGCCCGGCGCGCCGTTCGCGGTCATGGCGGCGGCAACGGCGCTGACAAGATTGTCGCGGCAGATGACGCTGCGCCGGTTCTCTACCGACCGCAGCGGCAGCGGCAGGCCGGAATCGACCAGCCTGAGCAGCGCGCGGAAATTCGCCTTGACCCCAGGCCCGTAGACCAGCGGCGGGCGCAGCACCACCCCCTCCATGGTTCGCGCCGTGTCCCACAGGGCCCGTTCGCCTTCCAGCTTGGAGATGCCGTAGGGCGTGCGCGGGTTGGCCGGCTCGGTCTCGACGATCGCATGCTCGCCGGTCGTATCGGCCGCGGCCTTGACCGAGCTCACCAGCACGAAACGGCGAACGCCGGCCTGCTCGGCCTGCTCGGCCAGCCGCTTGGTGCCCAAGGTATTGACCTTGCGGAACTGCGCCAGCGCATCGCGTTCCCTGGCCATCACATGGGCGCGGCCGGCGAGGTGGACGACAGTATCCACCCCCTCCAGCGCCCGGCCCCAATCCGTATCCGGCCCGATATCGCCGACCGCGATGATGCCGTCCCCATCGCCCGCGCGCACCGCCCGCCGGACCGGCCGGCCCTCGCCGGTCAGATGGGCGACGAGCCCCTGGCCGACGAAGCCGGTCGCGCCGGTTATGAGGATGGTCCCTGCCAAATTATTGCGCCGGGCCGATCTGAAGCAGCTCGACCGTGTTGCCGTCAGGGTCGTAGGCGGTGACGACCGTGCTGTGCATCTCCTTGATCTCGACCGGCTCGTCCACCTTGTAGCCGCCGGCAGCGATCGCCTTGCCGATCTTCTTGGCGTCGGGAACCTTGAACAGCAGCCAGCCGCCGCCCGGCGCCAGCTTGATCTTACCCGTGGTATCGTGGACCAGGATGATGTTCGAGCCCTGCCCCGGCGTCTGCCAGTCGACCGCCTTCTCTGCCGGATTATAGAGGGCACCCTCCTTCATGCCGAGATACTTGACGTAATAGTCGGTCGATTTCTTGAAGTCGGTCACCCCGATCTTCACCGTCATCAGCGACGAAACCGGCGCATCCGCCGCCTCTGCTATGCCCGCCAGAGCCATCAGCACCACCGCGCCTGTCATCAAAGTCTTCATCCCGTTCCTCCCTTAGTTATGCAGGTTTGACCCGCGGCGGGCTCGCCATCCAGCGCAGGAGCAGGATGGTGATTCCGATCGCGGGAAAGATCATCCACCAGCCCCAGAGTATCGACAGCCAGCCGAAGATCGCCAGCGCGAATTGCACCAAGGTCGTAGTCTTGGCGGTGCGGCCGTGGCTGCGCCCGAGCTGGGTCGAGCGCTGATAGAAATGCTCGCGATGCGCCTGCCATATCTTGGCGCCCCGTTTGGCGCGCCTGAGCAACGTGATCGTGGCGTCCGCCAGGTAGTACATGGCGACGATCAACGCCGCGATCTGGCCCCCATCCATCGCCAGCCGGATCAGGCAGAAGCCGAGCATATAGCCCAAAGGCACGCTGCCGACGTCGCCCATGAATATCTTCGCCGGGCTCCAGTTCCAGATCAGGAATCCCACGGCGACGGGAATGAACATGGCGCCGCGGAAGGCCTCGAGCTGGTCGGGCCCGTGGCGCAGCCAGATCAGCATCAACCCGAATCCCATCGCCGCAGCAGTGCCGCCGGTGATGCCGTCGATCCCATCCATGAAGTTGAAAAGATTGACGAACCACAGCCAGATGAAGCCCGCCACGAGCCGGTCGAGCGGCAACGGCAGCAAGCCCGCGCTCAGCGACAGGTCGGCCGGCAACAGCGCCATGACGGCGCCGACGGCCAGTATCTGCGCGGCGAAGCGGATGGCCGGGCCAAGGCCCTTGCGGTCATCGATCCAGGAGAACGCCATCAGCACCGCCGCGCTGCCGATCAAGGCGAGCTCGGCC
>DATBAZ010000405.1:0-4652 GCA_036271255.1 Alphaproteobacteria bacterium | reverse complement strand
ATCATCGGGATCGAATAATTCACCGGAAATTCGTGAGGAATACTTAACGTAACAACTGGGCAACTTTGAACATCTCAGGACAAGATTTCTCCATTACCGGTTTCCGTACAGCCTGACTGTCGTCACGGCTGCGTCGCTGCTCCTGCGGCCATGCACTAAAACCGAGAGATCGCTTGCCATGACCTTAACGATCAGTTCCGGCGTCACCTCGACCGGCCTCAGCGCGTCGGCGGCGGGAAATTCCGAAATCGACGTCCTCTCGGGCGGCACGATCATCCAGACCGCCGTCGGGTCCGGCGGCTCCGACCAGATCTTCGCCGGCGGCGCGGCGATCGGCACGACGGTGGGCAAGGCCGGCGACGAAGACCTGTGGAGCGGCGGCGTCGCCACAGGGACAACGGTGAACAGCGGCGGCTTCCAGAATGTCATCTCGGGCGGCGTCGCCAGCGGAACCATTCTGAACCTCAGCGGCGCCCAGGAAATCGAATCCGGCGGCGTCGCGATTTCGGCGATCGTCAATGGCGGCGGCGATCAGGTGGTGCAGGAATCGGGCACCGCGATCGGAACGGTCATGGGTAACGGCGCTACCGTCCTGGTGCGCGGTACGGCCCTGGCAATCTCCGTCGGCAACGGCGGCAGCCTTTATGTGTCCTTGGGCGGACTGGCGTCCGGAGCGGTGCTGGTTAGCGGCGGCATCGAACAGCTTTACGGTAAGGCCAGCGGCAATGTCGTGAGCGGCTACGCGGGCGACTACGTCATGCGTGGCGGCGTCGCGTCGGCGACGGTCGTGGAGGCTGCCGGGAGCCAGTCGGTCAGCGGCACGACTGTCGGCACGGTTCTGAGCGGAGGAATCCAATTTATCTACTCGACCGGCGTCGCCAGCGGCACCGACGTGAAGTCGGGTGGCGGCATGATTCTCTACAACAGGGGCAAGGCGGTCGGAACCATTGTCGAGAGCGGGGGCCTGGAGGCGATCAGCCACGGCACGGCCACCAGCACGACGGTCAGTCTGGGCGGCGGTGAACTGGTCTGCAATGGCGGCACCGCCTCGGCGACCACCATCGATAGCGGCGGATACGAAATCGTTTCCGCGGGCGGCAAGGCCATCGGCGCCGTGGTCAGCAGCGGCGGCTATCAGGTCGTCTCCCGCAGCGGCACGGCCAGCAGCACCGCGATAAAGGGCGGCGGGGTGCAGTCGCTCCTCGGCGGCAAGGCCGTCGGCGACACGGTCAGCAGCGGCGGCCTTGTCGTGGTCAATTCGGGGGGCTCCGCCAGCGGAACCAAGATCAGCAGCGGCGGCGTCGAAATCGTGTCGTCCGGGGGGACAGCCAGCGGCACGACGGTCAGCAGCGGCGGCACGCTCATCAAGCTGCAGGGCGGGACGGTTACCGGCACGGTGTCGTCCGGCGGCAACGTCGTCTCGACCGGTGTCGTCCTTGTCTCGGCCGGAACCGGCGCGACGGTTTTCGGCGCCACCGCCAGCGGCGTTTCCGTCGGCGCGGGCGGGGTCGACTTCGTGCTGGCGGGCGGCACCGCCAGCAACAGCCTGATCGGCAGCGGCGGCCATGAATATATCGCCAGCGGCGGCATGGCCGTCAGCACGACGATCGCCAGCGGCGGTGTGGAGATCGTTGCCGGAGGCACGGCCGTCGACACGGTAATCCAGGCGGGCGGCATTCTGGACCTGGCAAGCATGGCCTATGACAGTGCCGGCACGGTGAGTTTTGACGCCGGCACGGACATCCTGACCGTCACGGAAAACGGAACGACCTATACCGAGCAGCTTGCCGGCAACTATGACGGGGCGTTGTTCTATCTTTTGGACGACGGCAATGGCGGCACGTTCGTCGCGGAAGACACCGCCCCGTGCTATTGCCGGGGTACGGCGATCGGCACGCCGGGCGGGGAAACGGCGGTCGAAGACCTGAAGATCGGCGATCTGGTGCGAACGGCCGACGGCGCGATCCTGCCGGTCAAATGGATCGGACGGCGCAGCTACCGCGACTGGCTGGCGGTGGGGAACGCCGATGCGCAGCCGATCCGATTCAAGGCCGGGTCGATCGCCGACGGTGTGCCGCGCCGCTGCCTCTATGTCTCGCCGGAACATGCGATGCTCATTAATGGGATGCTGATCCCGGCACGTCATCTGACCAACGGCCGGTCGATCGTAAAGATGACCGGAATGGAGGAGATCGACTATTTCCATCTGGAGTTCGACCGCCATGTCATCGTCCTGGCGGAAGGCGCCGAAGCAGAAAGCTTCGTCGATGACGACAGCCGGATGCTGTTCCACAATGCCGACGAATACCGGGCGCTCTACCCAGACGAGCCCCGCGGCCGGTCCGCCCGGTTCTGCGCCCCGCGCGTCGAGGTCGGCGCGGCGCTCGACACGATCCGGCGAACCCTGGCGCGCCGCGCCGCGCGCCTGCGGCCGAACGGAACGGCGGCCGGCCTGGAACGGCGCGGCCATTTGGACATCGCCACCCACGCGGAGGTCGCCGGCTGGGCCTTCTCAGGCGTCGATGCCGGTCCGACTTCGCTGGTTGTATTGCTGAACGGCGCCGTCGTCGGCCGGGTCGTCGCCGACCGCTACCGCGCCGACCTGGAAGCCGCCGGCGTCGGCGACGGCCGCCACGGCTTCAGCTTCGTCCTGCCCAAGGGCCTCGCCGTCGATGCCGATCACCGCATCGAGGTGCGGCGGGAGATCGACTGGTCGCCGGTCTGAGACCCCACGGAAATATTTCTTAACCTAACTTTGCAGAACGCCCGGCGGCTTCCGGTCTAGAAGTCACGGGAGCCGGCCGTGCGGGACAAAAAGATATTCCGTGCCGCGCCGGCGCGTTAGGGTTGAGCAAAGACACTTCGGACCGGGCGATACACGCCGTGCATATTCTTCTCGTCGAAGACGACCCCGAAATCGCCCGCCTGCTGACCGACGTGCTGACGGGCAACGGCTTCGAGACGTCCAGCGCCACCCGCGCCGCCGAGATGGAGGATGTTTTCGCCCGCCGCGTGGTCGATCTCGTCATCCTCGACGCGATGCTGCCGGACGAGGACGGGTTCAGCATCTGCCGGCGGCTGCGGGCCGCATCCAATATCCCGATCGTCATGCTGACCGCGCTGGCCGACGATATCGACCGCATCGTCGGGATCGAGATCGGCGCCGACGACTATATCACCAAGCCGTTCAATTCGCGGGAGCTGGTCGCCCGCATCCGCGGCCTGCTGCGCCGGGCGCGCGGGACGGGGCAGGCAGAGAATCGCCTGCGCAGCCTGGGCTTCAAAGGCTGGAAGCTCGATCCCGTCGCGCGGCAGCTCTACGACCCGGAGGGCGTCCAGGTGACGATGACCAGCGCCGAATTCGACCTGCTGCACGCTTTCTGCCGCCATCCGGGGCGGGTGCTGTCGCGCGACGAGCTTCTCGACCTGACGCCGGGCGGCCAGGCCGGCCCGATCGCCCGCAGCATCGACGTCCATGTCAGCCGGGTGCGGCAGAAGATCGAACCCGATCCGCAGCAGCCGACCCTGATCAAGACCGTCCGCCTCAGCGGCTATATCTTCACCGCCACGGTGGGGTCCGTCTAGTTGCGCATTTCCGAGCGTTTCCTACCGAAATCGATCACCGGCCAGATCGCCGGGCTGGTCGGGGTCGCGGTAATCCTCGGTGTGATCCTGACCACGATCACGCTGCAGGTCATCAACACGGCGGGCCCCCGGGATGGGGCGGGTGTCGCCGCCGGGCGCTTCGCCGCTGTCGCGCAGATCGCCCGGGATCAGGCGACGCCCGCCGCGCGCGCCGCTGTCGTGGATGCGGCGCGCCGGGCGGGGTTCGAAGTCGAGCTGGTCGAAACCGCCGAGCCGTCCGGACCGGAATCGATACTGAACGCCAAGCCGCCCGTCGCGACCGCGGTTACCCAGGTGCTCAGATTCTACTGGCGGATCCCGGCGGCGGACGGCATCGCCGGCCCCGACAGGATCGTGACGGTCTGGCTGGACGACCGGCATAGGCTGGTTTTCCATCACCTGCAGGAGGCTGGGCCGCCCCGCTATGTCGTCGCGCCGGCGCTGCTGGTGATCAGCATCACCGGCATCTTCATCCTGCTGCTGTCGATCTACGCCGTGCGGGCGATCATCGCGCCGCTGTCCTCGATCGCGGCGGCGGCGCAGGCCTTCGGCAACCTGCCTGGAGAACCCGCGCTCAGCGAGGCAGGGCCGCGCGAGATATCGCAGGTGGCGCGGGCGCTGAACGAGATGGGCGCGCGCATCCAGGCGCTGGTCGAGGCGCGCACGCGCATGCTGGCCGCGATCAGCCATGACCTGCGCACGCCGCTGACCAGGCTCAGGCTCCGCGCCGAACGGCTGGGCCAAGGGGAGGGTCAAGAGGGCATGCTCTCCGACATCGCCCGGATCAGCGACATGCTGGGCGAGACCCTGGTCTATCTGCGCGACGGCACCAGCGCCGAGGCCGAGCAGCGCGTCGATCTGCCCAGCCTGCTGCAGACGATCTCGGCCGAATTCGCCGATGTCGGCCACGCCGTCAGCTATCAGGGGCCCAACCGCCTCGCCTGCGCCTGCCGGCCGGGCGCGCTGACCCGGGCCGTGACCAATATCGTCGAGAACGGAACCAAATACGGCACGGTCGTGATCGTGAA
>DATBAZ010000404.1:0-23165 GCA_036271255.1 Alphaproteobacteria bacterium | reverse complement strand
GGGATTGGTCTCCGGCTCGCCCGTCACCTTCAAGGGGCAGCACGCGCTGAACGCCGTACTGGGCCTGACATTGGTCGCGCTGATCGTCATGCTGGTCGTGACCAACGCGCCCATGGCTTACGTCCTGGTCGTGCTGCTGTCGCTGGTGCTGGGCGTGCTGATTATCATCCCGATCGGCGGCGCGGACATGCCGGTCGTCGTTTCGATGCTCAATTCCTATTCCGGCTGGGCGGCCTGCGGCATCGGCTTCACGCTCGAGAACAACCTGCTGATCATTACCGGCTCACTGGTCGGCTCCTCCGGTGCGATCCTCAGCTACATCATGTGCAAGGGGATGAACCGGTCCTTCATTTCGGTCATCCTCGGCGGTTTCGGCGGCGAGAGCGTGGCCGGGGGCAGTGGGGCGCAGGGCGACAAGTCGGTCAAGGCCGGCTCGGCCGAGGACGCCGCCTTCATCCTCAAGAATGCTGCGTCGGTGATCATCATCCCCGGCTACGGCATGGCCGTCGCCCAGGCGCAGCATGCGCTGAAGGAGATGGGCGACACGTTGATCAAGGAGGGCGTGCAGGTGCGCTATGCCATCCATCCGGTCGCGGGCCGCATGCCGGGCCATATGAACGTGCTGCTGGCCGAGGCCAACGTGCCCTATGACGACGTGGTCGAACTCGACGACATTAATCGCGACTTCGCGCAGACCGATGTCGCCTTCGTCATCGGCGCCAACGATATCACCAATCCCGCCGCCAAGACCGATCCCACCTCTCCCATCTACGGCATGCCGATCCTGGATGTGGAGCGGGCGCGCACGGTGCTGTTCATCAAGCGCTCGCTCGCCTCGGGCTATGCCGGCATCGAGAACGAGCTGTTCTTCTACGACAACACGATGATGCTGTTCGGCGACGCCAAGAAGATGTGCGAGGACATCATCAAGTCGCTGGAGGGGTGAGCGCGGTCAGGCCGCCCGCGCGACATAGATCATCTCATAGCCCAAAAGGCCCGGCGCCGCCCTGCACGCGGCACGGTCCAGCGGCGCTGTCAGGCCTTTCGGCATCAGCCGCCTCAGCGGTCCGAGCGGAAGGCCGCCGTCCGCCAAGGCCTCGATCACCGTAAATCCGTGCGCCTCCAGAAGGCGGCGGGCCGAGGCGAACGTGTACCAGCGGACATGGGTGCGATCCATCAGGCCTGTTTCCGTATATTCGAATCGGCCGGCGAGCAGCTTCAGCCGGCTTTTCCAGAGCATCAGGTTGGGCAGGGCGACGATCAGCACGCCGGTGCGCTTGAGGCGCGGGATTATATCGGCCAGCATCCTGTCGGGATCGGCGATATGTTCCAGCACATGGCTGCAGATCACCGCGTCGTAGAGCCGGCCGGGTGGCAGATCGGGCAGGCCCTCCTCCAAATTCCGGATATAGACATCGGCGCAATGCGCGGATGCTTCGGCCGCTTCACGCCCCGACACGGTTACCCCGTCTACCTTCATGCCCCGCGCCGACAGCAGACGCGCATTGCCGCCGCACCCGCAGCCGAGGTCGAGAACCCGCGCCGCGCCGGTGGGAATGCGCTCCAGCACGGACGGCGTGCTTTCGCCGAGATAGGTTCGGTTGTCGTCCGGCACGCTGTTCTAAAGCCTGGTGGTCTTTGCCCTCGTCTGAATGACATACGCGATCCTCAGGACAGGGCCAACGGGTATCGGCGCTATCCGTAGGGACCGGGCAGGGCGACGGGCGGAGCTATCGTCGAGCCTGGTGGAAGGGTGAGGTTCACAACGCTTCAAGCATGCCGCGTACGCCCTTGATGTCCATCGGCTTGGTGACGGTGCCGCATATCCTCAAGCCCCGCGCTTCCCCCAGCAGCTTGGCCGATTCCAGCACCTTGTCGTCAAATCCCGAGAGGATCAGGATCGGAAGAGTGCAGCCCTGATCCGCCAGCCAGCGGAACAGCTCGATCCCATCGGTATTGGGCAAAGCGAGATCGACGACGACGGCGGTCGGCTTGAAATTCTTGTAGGCTGCCTTGAATTCGTCGGCGGACAAGGTTGCACTGGCCTCGTAACCGCAATCCTCGGCGATATATTTCAGGATCGCGCCGATATCGGGCTCGTCGTCAATAATCAACAATCGCCGTTTGCCCACATCAATCCTTTTGAACAAAGTTTCCATGGGACAATTGCATTGCCCGTTTGCTAGGCTTGAAGGATCGTTACGTTATCCCTCAGTTAACCTAAATTTATTTTATCACACTCGACCGTGCTGTTAAACTAAAAACCGGAGGTTTTGTGTGAAACTTATGCCTCGAATACCCACGTTCAAACGGCGGCATGTATCGGGCATAATCGGTACCGGAAAGATCAAAGCCGACCCTGGGAGGAATTCAGCATGGCTGCGCAGATCGAAAGCCGTTTCGTCGAGGCGAACGGGCTCAACCATCACTATCTGACCGCCGGCAGCGGCCCTGCGGTCCTGCTGTGCCACGGTTTCCCTGAGCTGTCCTGGTCATGGCGCCACCAGATTCCGGCGCTGGCCGAGGCCGGCTATCGCGTGATCGCGCCCGACTTGCGCGGTTATGGCGAAACCAAGGGCCACGCCGACCCGGAGACCTATACCAACCTGCATGTCGTCGGCGACATGATCGCGCTGCTCGACGCGTTGGGTGAGGAGCAGGCGGTGATCGTCGGCCACGACTGGGGATCGCCGATCGCCTGGACGGCGGCGACGTTGCGCCCGGACCGGTTCCGCGCGGTCGCCTCATTGTCGGTGATGCACAATCCGCGGATGCCGCTGGCGCCGCCCGACTTCGCCAAGGCGAACGGAATGGAGGATCTCTATTGGCTCTATTTCCAGCCGCCGGGCCTGGCGGAGGCGGACATGGAGCGCGACACGCATGAAACCTTCCTGCGCCTGATGTACGGCGTGTCGGGCGAGGCGGCGCGCAAGGGCGAAAGCTGGAATCTGCGCGTCGATCCCAAGGCAGGGCTGATGGCGGCGTTGAAACGGCCGGACCACCTGCCGTCCTTCCTGACCGAGGAGGATCTGAACCGCTACGCCACCACCTATGCCCATACCGGCTTCACCACGTCGCTCAACTGGTACCGCTGCATGAAGCGGAGCTGGGAGCTGTCGGCCGCCTGGGCCGATCTCAAGATCGTCGTGCCGGCCTATTTCATCGGCGGTAAGAACGACCCGACCTTGGGCCAGTTCGCGCGCGGAGTAGACACCATGAAGTCGGTCGTGCCCGACCTGCGCGGCGCCGACATGGTCGATGCCGGTCACTGGGTGCAGCAGGAGGATCCACAAGCGGTCTCGAACGGGCTGATAGGTTTCCTGAAAGGACTCTGAGCGTAAGGCGGCCGCCGCGCTTCCCGCAAAACGGGATCAGGCGCCGCGGCCGTTCACCCAGTCCTTCAGTTCCCCGGCCGGCATCGGGCGGGCGAAGAAAAAGCCCTGGGCCATGTCGCAGCCGAAATCGAGCAGCATCCGCCGTGTCTCCTCGGTCTCGATCCCCTCGGCGGTCGCCTGCAGGCCGAGATTGTGCGCCAGTTCGATGATCGCCCGGATGATGACCCGCGCGTCGCGCGATTTCGGTGCGTCGATGACGAAGGACTTATCGATCTTGATGTCGGAGAAGGGCAGGCGCTGGAGCTGGATCAGCGAGGAATAGCCGGTGCCGAAATCGTCCAGCGAGATCTTCATGCCCTTCAGCCGGCAGCGCGTCAGCGTGTCCAGCAGCTCGATCGCGCCCTGGGTCGCGCTTTCGGTCAGCTCGACTGTCAGGAACGTACAGGGCATGCCCTGGGACTGGCAGATTTCGGCCATCCGGTCGGGGAAATCGAGCTGATCCAGGTTCTTGGCCGAGATGTTGACCGCGATATCGATCGCCAGCCCGTCGCGGTCCCACGCAACCCAGTCGGACGCCGCGGTCGACAGCACCCATCGGGTGAGCGGCTCGATCAGCCCGCTCTGCTCCGCCAGCGGAATGAAATCGGCTGGTCCGATCGGCCCGTGCCGCTCATGCGTCCAGCGGACCAGTGCCTCGACCCCGGCCAGCGCATTCGAAACCAGGTGGACCTTCGGCTGATAGACCAGCTTCAGCCGGTTCCCGTGGATGGCCCGTTCCAGCTCGGCGGCGGTCGGCTGCGGGGTGGGGGTGGCTTTGTTCACGATGTAGGAACCAGTTCGGTCAAAATGGCGCGGATATCGGCTACGCGAAACGGCTTGCTGACGATGCCGCCCATCTTGAGGCCGCGCGCCTCACCCAGCAGCTTGGCGGACTCCGGAATTTTTCCGCCGAAACCGCTAATGATCTGGATGGTCGCGGTGCAGCCCTCGTCCCCCAGCCAGCGCAACAGCTCGATCCCGTCGACCCGAGGTATCGCAAGGTCCAGGATGATGACGTCGGGTGAGCCGGCGGCATAGCTTTCCTTGAAGGCCTCGGCGCTTGTCGTGGTCGATACGTCGAAGCCGCAACTCTTCCCGATCCGTGCCAACACAGCCGCGATTGGCGCTTCGTCATCAATAATCAGCAAACGACCGACGCTCATGCGATATCCCCTATAGATAAACGCGGCGTTTTTCTAAATTGGCGATTATTCATGGGTGCGAAACGGTTGTGTCTTCATGCTTGATCCCCTGACCGCTTATTTGCATGAGCCTAGATCAACAAGAATCTAAAATGCAAGGATTTGTAAATGCGGTGGAACGGGAGCGTACCGCACTTTTGACAACTTTAAAGTGTAGGTGGTTTGAATGTTAGGCGGCCGCCCCATTGTGCCGCGCCGCGATGGCAGCCGGCGCCGTCAATGGCGGTTTTCTGCGGAATTTCCACACGCAGTGTCCATTCGGCGCTATATTTCAGGGGCCCCGGGCGGGGGGAGGGCGTTTGGCAACCGGAACGCGAACAGTGTCACAGTCGAATTTCGATCCAACGAAACGCCGAGGCGACGGGCTTTCGCCGACCGCGATCCTCGATGCCCAGAGCGAGATCATCGACGCCATCGCCGCGGGCAGCGAGCTCATTTCCACGCTGCGCAGCATCGCGCTGATCGTCGAGCGGCTGACCCCGCCTGCGCTGTGCACAATCCATCTGCTCGATCCGGACGGCGTGCATATCCGCCAGGGCGGGGCGCCCAGCCTGCCTGACAGCTACAATGCGGTGATCGATGGCGCCGAGATCGGCCCCTGCGCCGGGTCCTGCGGGACCGCTGCATGGCGGCGTGAGCGCGTGATCGTCGAGGATATCGCCACCGACCCGCTGTGGGACGGCTGGCGCAAACATACCCTGCCGCTAGGCCTCCGGGCCTGCTGGTCGCAGCCGGTGCTGGGCCGCGACGGCGAGGTGCTGGGAACCTTTGCGCTCTATTATCCCGATGTGCGCGCACCCTGTGCCGCCGACCTCGACCTGGTCGAGCGGCTGGCGCGGCTGGTGCGCGTCGCGCTGGCGCAGGATCGGCGGGAAAAGGTGCTGATCGAGACCGAGCAGAAGCTGCGCGACTATATCGCCATTTCGTCCGACTGGATGTGGGAACAGGATGCCGAACAGCGGCTGACCTTCGCCTCCAGCAATGTCATCGGCATCGACACCGATGCCATGCTCGGCAAGCCGTCATGGGAGCTGGTGACGCAGGGCTTGGCGCCGGAGGAGATCGCCGGCTTCGCGGCCGACCTCGCGGCCCGGCGGCCCTTCCGCAACCTGCGGCTTCAGCAGCCCGATATCGGGGGGCGCCTGCATCATCTCAACGTCAACGGTATGCCGATCTACGATGCGGAGGGGACGTTCCGCGGCTATCGCGGCACCGCGCAGGATATCTCCAAGCAGGTGGCGGCCGAGGCAGAAATCCGCCGCGCGCGGATGGAGGCGGAGGGCGCCAACCGCGCCAAGACCGAATTCCTGGCCAATATCAGCCACGAGCTGCGCACGCCGCTGAACGCGATCTTAGGCTTCTCCGAGATCATGGAGGGCCAACTGCTGGGATCCCTGTCCGAGCGCTACCAGGCCTATGCCGCCGACATCCACAAGTCGGGCCAATATCTGCACGGGCTGGTCACCAATATCCTCGACCTGTCGCGCATCGAGATGAACCAGGTGCGTCTCGACGAGGAGGAGATCGAGGTCGGCGAGCTGATCGAAAGCAGCGTCGCCATGCTGCGCATGCGGGCCGACGAGCAGGCGGTGCGCCTGGCGACCGAGGTGATGGCCGGCCTGCCGCGTGTGCGTTGCGACCGGCTGCGGCTCAAGCAGGCGCTGATCAACCTGATGGCCAACGCGATCAAGTTCACCCCCAAATATGGCAATGTCACGGTCAGCGTCCGGCACGCAGAGGAAGGGCTGGCGCTCAGCGTCATCGATACTGGCATCGGCATGCGGCCCGAGGACATTCCGACCGCGCTGGAGCCGTTCCGTCAGATCGAGCCCCAGATCAACCGCCGCCACGAGGGCGTCGGGCTGGGCCTGGCGCTGACCAAGGCCCTGGTCGAGCGCCATGGCGGCCGGCTCGAGCTCACCAGCGCGTTGGGCGAGGGAACGACGGCGACTATTCACCTCCCGGCGGATCGGGTGGTCGGTTAACCCCTCGCCCGCCGCGACCGGAGGTCGCTCTTTGCGTCTCGCAGAAAGCCGCCTTTGGCGGCGGCGGGAGAGGGATTTTCTCAATGCGCCAGCGGATTGGGCCGCATCTGGAAGCTGGCGACGTGGGAGAGCGCCCCATTCTCCTGGTGGCCCATCGCCGCCCCGGCATAGGGCGCCCACAGGATCCTGCCCTTCCAGCCGGCCTTCGGATCGTCGATCCGGCCGTCGACGTCACGGGCGTAGAAGCCCATCGGGTAGGGCACGCGGATCACCACCCATTTCTCCTCTTTTGGCAGGAAGGCGAGGATCGAATCCGAATTGGTACCCGGGAAGAACGGCACGTCCTTGCCCAGCCCGAAGACGTTGAAATAGTCGATCCAGGTCGAATAGAGATGATCGGAATCCAAGGTCGTGCCGGCCACTTTCGGGCCCGGCGCGTCGTAGATTTTCCAGCCTTTGACGCAATGCTGTCCGGTCGCGGTCGGGCCGTTGGTGACGGTGCACTGGCTGCGATCGAAGCGGCCGATCTGGCCGGAGGCGAATGACACCCAGGCGATGCCCTCGGAATCGACATCGACGCCGCGCGGGTTGAAGGCGAGGTATTTTCCGTTCACCAGCGGCGGCTCGTAATACTCCATCTTGCAGGTTTCCGGCGGATGCTTGCCGCGGTCCATGCGGATGATGCCGCCCGGCACATAGGGCAGGTAGTCGGCGCCCCACACGCTGTGGTCCTTCGGGCTGACGCCGATGCCGTAGATGAAGCCGCGGATCAGCGTGTCGTGATGCGGATCGGCCAGCTGCACCGGCCCTTCCGACATGTTGATCTTGGATTTGTCGTCGATGAAGTTCCAGTTCTTGGAATCGGGGTCGATCTTGCCGTCGCCCGACGTGTCGATCACCATCGGGCACCAGCCCTCGGCCTTCTCCGCGTCATGCGTCTCGTCCCAGACTTTGGTGTCCAGCCAGCCCATCGCGGTGAACTCACCGCTGAAATAGACCGTGTTGTCCTTATCGCGGTCGAAATTCAGATGGTCGCTCTCGGCGCATTCCGGGATGATCGTGACCTTCTTGGTCACCGGGTCGTAGACATCGGTGATCCGCGCCTGCGGATTGTCCATCGGGAACAGCTTCGCGTAGGGGTTCTTCGGGTCCGTGCAGTAAGACGGGTTCGGTCCCTCGCGATAGTTCGCCGCTACCCACAGGCGCCCCTTCTGGTCCAGCACGGTGGCGTGCGGTACCGCCTTCTCGTTGTGGTCCGACACCGGGTTCCAGCCGGGGATCGGCACCGACCAGGTCGTGTCGGTCTTGGGATCGAGGATCTCCAGGGTGCCGTCGTGGACGCCCAGCCCGTAGGACGGACCGCCGGCATTCACATGCGGGTCGCGATGGTCCGAACTCGCCTGGTCGTGGATCTGCCGGCCGTCGGCCCAATCGCGCACGGTGATGACGACATTGCGCTCGACACCCTGCGGGCGCGGCGGCGCCTCGTGCGGCAGCTCGCCGGCGGCGATGCGCTTGGTCCAGTCGGCGAACACGGCCAGCGCCGCCTTTTCGCCGAAGCGCTTGAAGTTGTTGTTCATCCCGGCATTGAGCGCGATCCGCGCCTTCCAGCCGTCGACGCTGTTGTCGCCGATCTCGCGCGTCGCCCGGTCGCCCAGCTGATGGCAGAAGGAGCAGTTCTCCTTCAGGTTGCCGAACCAGCTCTGCTGCACCTTGAATTGCGGGTTGATGCCGTTGCCGTCCTGGCCGGTGCCGGGAAACACGTCCTCCGCCGGCGGATGGATCAGCGAGTACCAATAGTTCGACGGATAATACTCCGCCGCTGCCTTGGCGTCGGCCGCCGGCACCGCCGTCAGGTTCACCGCCATGCCGGGATGGCCGACGACATATTCCGAGTCCGTCAGCCCATAGCCGCGGACCCACAGCTTGTAGTTCGCCTTTTTCAGGTCGGGGATCACATAGCGGCCCTGGTCGTCGGTCACGACCATCTTGGCCAGGTTGACAGGCAGTTCCGTGGTTTCGGCGATCACCCAGACGCCGGCCTCGGGGCCCTTGGGGCCGGTCACCTGGCCGCCGATATCGTCGGGGGTGATGACGACGCCCGCCGGCGCCTTCTGGCCATCCGGCGCTGCCGGATGCCGGGCGCTCGGCACCACCGGCTCGGAATGCGCCTTTACCGCCACGGTCTGCGCGTTCCCGCCCAGCTTGGTGGTCACTTCCTGCGCCGTCGCCGTCACGGCGAGCAGCCCGCAAACCGATGCGAGCAGCCCCAAGCGCCAAGCGTTACCCATCTCCCCCATCCCCCTGAACCTCGGTGTTGGGGATGGGATAGTTCATAATTTTAAACAATGCCAGCCCCGCGACGGCTCTGGATTGGAGCGAATCCCGCGTTCCGGGGTTTTTCTTGCGGGCAGATCGGAACGGCCATCGCAGAGGCCGGGCGTTCCAGCCCAATCGCGGCGCATAATCGAAGAGAAAAACCATGCACGCATCGTGTCTCATCGCGGGGCTCGGCCTGCTCGTCTTGGCCAGCGTCCCCGCAGCGGCGAAGCCGCATCACCAGGTGGAGGTCGATCCCGGACCGACGGTTTCGGCTGCGCCTGGAACCATCGTCCGCTGGTCGGCGCCCGGTACAAAAACATGCGGCATGGGCAAACGGTCTTGGCCGGCCCTGCGTGAGACCTGCTATTACCCGGTCGACCTGTTGGAGAATCCAGGTGCGATCAAGGTGACGCGATCAGGCCACGGGCGTACCGAGGCGGCGCAAATCTCCGTGCAGCCCTTCGACTATCCGACCCAGTCGGTCGATCTCGGCAACATCCCGCAGGCCGACCCGACGCATGAGGAAATGAAGCGGGCAAAGCGTGAGGAAGCGCAGACCGAAAGGGTCTTTATGCGCAAGGATGGACCAGCGCGGTTCGCGTTGCCGCTCGGTGCGCCCGCCAAACCGTTGCCGGAAGGCCGCGATTTCGGCTCCAAGCGCGTATTCAACGATACCCCGGCCGGCCAGCCGCATATGGGGGCAGATTACACGATCAATCTGGGCACGCCGGTGCACGCGGTCGGCGACGGACGGGTCGCTCTCGCCGCCGATCAGTTCTTCGCCGGCAACGCCGTCTATATCGACCATGGTGACGGCCTGGTCACCGAATACTTTCACCTTTCGAAGATCAAGGTGAAGGCGGGCCAAAGGGTCAGGAAAGGCCAGACGATCGGCCTTGTCGGCGACACCGGCCGCTCGACCGGCGCGCATTTGTTCTTCGGCGCCCGTTGGCACAATGCCCGCATCAATCCTGAGCTTCTGCTCGGCGATCCGGCCAAGATACAATCGGTGGACAGTGCGGCGGCGATGCCAGCGGAGAAATAGGGTCGGCTGCCACGGCTAGCCGATCATCTCGGAATTGCCGCCAGAACGACGGGCAGGGACCAGCTACCCCAGTTCCAGGTTAGCAGGCTGAGCTTGCCGTCATTGTCTTCCAATTCCCACTTGCCGCAGAAATCGCGGCGATAGCTGCCGACGGCGACCCCTTGGCAGGCAACCGGACCGCCGTCGAGATTGAGCACGGTCGCAAGGTCCAACGGCGCGTCGCGTAGGAATTTCGCTAGCCGGTCGAGCGGGAAAAAGGCATCGGTCGTGGTGCCGAGCACGATCAGGCCGGCATGGTCCTGGCCGACGAAGCTTCGGTTGGCGAGCCAACGGCTGCTCAGGGCAGGGCGGGTCGTTCCGTCGGCGGCCAGCAGCAAGGGATAAGATACCAACGCGTCGTGCGCACCGGAGAAGACCGTCTTCCAATCGTTTGCTGTCAGGTCATAGACCGCTGTCGTCGTATCCGCTGCGATGAAGGCCCCGTGGGTTGCCCTATAGTCGACCGGCCCAAGCATCTTGCCATCGCTGAGGAATGGCGTATCCGGCGTGCCGCGCTTGCCGAAATAGCTGCCATTGATGACGAATGCGGCGCCCAGTTCCCGCATCCACCCTTTAAGGTCTGTGCTGCCGGCCGGCGCATTGCGGACGATGAAGCGGTACCGTGCCGGATCGATCCGCGACAACAATATCCGGTCGATCTCGGCACCATTGGCCATGACCGGCAGCTCAGCGACCTCGAATCCCGGCCCAACCTCTTTCCAGGCGAAGGGGCCGGCCGTCGCTGTCGGCGGGTCGGTCGACAGCGCCTGTTTCATCGCGTCCGACAGGCGCGGGTCGTCGGCGGTTACCGGTATCCAGAAACTGCCGCCACGCCGCAGCAGTACGTTGAAGCCGTAGAGCCCGTGCTGCGTATAGAGGACGCCGAGAGAGGCGGCGAAGGCGGCGATCAGTACGGCGGCAAAGGTCAGGCGTTTCATCGGCATCCAGTCTCTTCGGTGGCGTACCACGATCCTGGGGGACGAATGCAGCGGAAGAAGGGATTTATTGTGCGGATTCCATGGCGATACCCCGCTGTCCCGTCCACACGACCACCGCCGCGATCACCACGAAGCGGAAGCCGATGCCGACGATCCCACCCTCCGGGCCGTAATTGCCGCCCGTCAGCCAAACGGGTCCCAGATCGTCGATATGGAGGGGTGCCCCGGGGACGGGATGGCCGCTCAGGATGAAGCCCAGGACCGGGCCCTGGACGAAGTTCCAGGCGAAATGCAGGCCCACCCCCAGCCAGATGCGGCCGGTCAGCACGAAGGCGAGGCCGTACATGACGCCGCCCAGGCTGTTGCTGATCACCGACAGCGCCGAGGCGCCTTCGAAGAAGGCGTGGGTCAGCCCGAACAGGATGGCGGCGACCAGCACGGCGGCGATGCGCCGTCCGTCCAGCAACAGGGCAAGGCCGGAGATCAGCATGCCCCGCATTATGGTTTCGTCGATGATGCTTTGGATAACGAGGAACAGCCCAAAGGTCAGGACCGCGGCGGGATCGAATACCCCGCCGCTTACCCTGACGCCATTCGCGCCTGTCAGAATGACGAGAATGCCGACCATCGCGGCTGTTGTGATCGCCAGGCCGATGCCGATATCGGGCGCCGTATTGCGGTCGATCCGCAGGCCTAAGCCGGCAAGCACAGGCTCTCTTTGCCTGCGCCACCGGACGGCGGCGAACACGCCGAACGCCAGCGCAATGAGATAGATGGTGAGATTGATCGCGGTGCTCAGCGTCATGACCCCGCGCTCTACTGCACGTTGACCTGCCCGAACGCGAACGGGTGGTCCTTGTCGATATAGGTGTAGCTGCCGGGCTTGGCGAAAGTGACCGTGGCTGTGCCGCCCGGCGGGACGTCGCCGGTCGACCAGGATCCATCCTGCGCGGTCGCGTTGTGGGGCACCTTGCCGTTGTTGGTCCAGGTCACCTTCGTGCCCGCCGCCACCTTGATGCGGGTGGGCAGGAAGGCGAACTCGTTATAGGCCTGCCGGACCTTTTCCAGCCCGGTATCGCGCACCATCCCGGCCATCGACACCGCGTCGGCGCTCACTACGCGCCCGGCGAAGCTGGTTTCAGTCGGTGGTATGGGTGGGGCCGGCAGCGGCGGCAGGGTCCCACCCAGCCTGAAGGCCCACAGGTTCTGCGTGCCCAGCACGGCGACATATTCCTGGCCGTCGATCTCATAGACCGCGGCCGGCCCGCTCTCGTTCGCGCCGGTCTGGAATTGCCACAGAACGTCGCCGGTCTTGGCGTCCAGCGCCTGCAGGTTGCCGTCGGGCTCGCCATGGAACAGCAGGCCGCCGGCGGTGGTGGTCGCGCCGCTGCCGTTCTGCATCTCGTAGGGCGTGTTCTTCTGCCAGACGATCTTGTCGGTCCGGCTGTCGATCGCCGCCAGGATGCCTGTGGTCTTCATCCCCGGCACGCCGGATTGCGAACTGAAAAAGCGCGGATCGTCGAACCGCTTTATCCAGAGCGGCCAGGCGGGCGAGCCGGCGACGTAGAAGTACCTGGTCTGCGGATCATACGACATCGGCGACGACCGCGCGGTCAGCACCGGATACATCGCATTTGGGGTGTCGACGGAAATGAGGTCGAAGTGACACAGCCGCTTGAAGCCGGCGGGCACCTGGCCTTCCTGGATGCAGTTCGGCCCGACCTCGTCGGCGCCCACAGGATAAGGCTGGGTCGCATGGGTGAAGGCGCGCGGGTCCTGCGGCACCGGGCGTTCCTCGACCGGATGCACCGGCTTGCCGGTCTTGCGGTCGAGCAGGAACAGATAGCCGTCGGTCCGCATCGCGCCCAAGGCTTTCACCGTCTTGCCGCCGACCGTGGCGTCATAGAAGACCAGCGGGGTGGCGACATCCGCCTCCCATAGGTCGTGATGCACGACCTGGTAATGCCAGCGGTATTTTCCGGTCTTGAGATCGACCGCGACCACGCTGTCGGTGAACAGATTGTCGCCCGGCCGGACCTCCCCGGCCCATTGCGGCACCGGGTTGCCGACGCCGAAATAGACCAGCCCCAGGTCGGGATCGATATTCGCCGTGTTCCACAGGCCCCCGCCGCCACGCTGCCATTCGTCATTGTCCTGCGGCCAGGTCTCATGCCCGATCTGGCCGGGCGCGGGGATCGCGAAGAAATCCCACACGCGTTTGCCGGTCTTGGCGTCGAAGGCGGCGAAGCGGCAGCGCACACCATGGTCGCCGTCCGACATGCCGACGATCACCATGCCTTTGGCGAAGGTCGGGGCACCGGAAATATATTCGCCGGTGGTGGTCAGCGCGGCCGAGGGATTGTCGCTGCCCTTGACCGGCAGGCTGTCGCCGACCGGCACGCTCCATTTCTGCTCCCCGGTTTTCTCGTCCAGCGCGACGATATGGGCGTCTGCCGTGCCGTAGAACACCAGGCCGTCGCCGACCGCGACGCCCTTGAACAGGTTGGAGGGCGCGATCTCGGCCTGATGGGTCCAGACCACGTCTCCGGTCTTGGGGTTCAGCGCGTAGACATGGGCGCCGGCGGTCACGAACATCATCCCGTCGACGACCACCGGGGTTCCGCGGGAATGTTCCTCGCTGAAGCTGTGCATCCAGGCGCCGCCCAGCTGCTTGACGTTCGCCGCATTGATCTCAGCCAGCTGCGAATACCGCCCGTTGCCCCAGTCGCCGGCCACCATCGGCCAGTCCTTGGTCGGCGCTTGGCGCCCATCGACGGTGGGTGCGGCCTGTGCCGTGACGGCCGCGATCAAGGCGACAGCGCAGAGCAAGCTGCTTGCATTACGACGCATCGCATTCCTCCCCATTTCGGCCCCGACTACCCGAACGGCTTTGTGTTCGCGGGCTTGGGCGAAATGATAGACGGTGGGCGCTCGATTGCCATTCTTTAAACGAGCGGCGCGTGTGATCCGTCGTGTACGAACCTGGTGTTATTGGCCGCCGCTCATTGTCTGGGCGGATTTTGGCAGCGGTCCCTCACGGCGCAGGCCGTGCCAGGCGAGCAGGCTGTCGCCCATGAAGGTGACGAGAGAGGCGACCGTGCAGACCAGGGCGACGGCGAACATGCCGATCAGCCAGCTCCCCACGGCGGAATCCCGGATACTGCCCACGAACAGGACGAGCGCCGCCCCACAGGTCGAGGCGCCGCCGACCGCGCCGAGCGCGATCGAGGCGTCGAGCATCGCCGTGCGGCGCACGAGCCGCTTGAGATGCGTGCGCAGCTTTCGCTCCTCACCGGCGCCGAGCTCGCCATTCAGCAGGTCGTTCAGATGGGTCATATGGTCTGATACGCGCGCCAGGCGGGTGTTGAAAACATTGAGCAGTGTGCCGATCGCCGACAGCATGAACACCGGCGTGAGCGCCGTCTGGATGAGATGGGCGGCGCTCTCGACTGGGGCGATATCGGCCAGCTTGGTCAGGTCCGCCATCTACGGGCTCATCCGGGGCGATTTGCCAAGATGTTACCGCCCATAGAACAGCACGTGCTGCCAGGGCAGGTCCTCGTACTGGCGGACCAGATGCAGGCCGACGGCGCTCATCTCGACGGACAGCTGGGCGACGGTCATCTTATGATGCGGCAGGATCGGCACGGCAGGGTCCTCGCCGCGATATTCGACGAAGACGACCTGGCCGTCGGGCTTCAGGCCCTTGACGATGCCCTGCATCATCTCCTTCGGCATGTCGAACTCGTGATAGGCGTCGACCAGCAGCACCTTGTCGACCGAGCCGGGCGGCAGCTTGGGGTCCTCGGTCGTGCCCAGCAGCGGGTGGACGTTGCTCAGGCCGGCCTTGGCGACGCTCTCCTTCATCAGGTCGATCATCTCGGGCTGGATATCCTCGCCGATGACCTGGCCCTGCGGCACCTTGCGGGCGATGCGGATCGAGAAATAGCCGGTGCCTGCTCCTATATCGGCGACTATGTCGGTGGGCTTCAGCTGCATCGCGTCGACGACGCGGTCCGGCTGCTCCTCGCTGACCCGCTCCGGCCGTTCCAGCCAGTCGGCGCCCTCATGGCCCATCACGTGGGCGATCTCGCGGCCCATATAGACCTTGCCGATCCCATCGTCGCTGCGCGGGATTTCCGAATATTGGGCGAGCGCCGGCGCCGCGACCAGAAGGAGGACGAGGGCGGCGCTGAGGCGCATCAGCCGCCCTTTAGCGTGTTGAGCACCGCATCGGCGGTCAGGATCTGCGGCAGCACGACCGGCTTGTCGCCGGCGCCCTTGGCATAGAACAGGTAGAGCGGCACGCCGGCGCGGCCATTGGCCTCCAGCACGTGGGTGATGGCGCCGTCGCGCCTGGTCCAGTCGCCGCGCATCATGACGATGCCCTGTGTGGCGATGGCGTCCTTGACCGCCTGGCCGGTCAGCGCCACCCGCTCATTCACCTTGCACGTGATGCACCAGTCGGCGGTGAAGTCGACGAAGACCGGTTTGCCCGCTGCCTTCGCCTCGTCGAGCTTGGCCTGGCTGAACGGCACCCAGGCGATGCCGCCGGCCGCCGTCGCTGTCTCGGCTGCGCTGGCGGTGCCGGAGGCGTCGTCGGGAAGCTTGAGCAGCACCAGCGCCGCGATCACCGCGATGGCGACGCCGGCCATTCCCGCGAGGCGTGCGCCGCCCATGCTGTTGCGCACGGCCTCATAGAGCCACGCGGCAAAGCCGATCAGCACCAACCCGGCCAATGCGGCGGTGATGCCGATGCTGCCGGTCTCCGACGACAGCACGAAGGCCAGCCACACGGCGGTGCCGTAGACCGGGAAGGCCAGCACCTGCTTGAAGCTGTTCATCCAGGCACCGGGCTTGGGCAGGAAGCGGCGCGCGCCGGGCGAAAAGGCGAGCAGCACGTAGGGCAGGGCCAGGCCGACACCGATCGCCTCGAACACGGCGAAGGAGACGTACCAGGGCTGAGTGATGGCAAAGCCGATGGCAGCGGCCATGAACGGCGCGGTGCAGGGCGTGGCGACCAGGGTCGCCAGCGCGCCGGTGAAGAAGGAGCCGGAATAGCCCTCGCGATTGGCGAGGTCGCTGCCCATCCCGGCGACGCTGTCGCCGATGGTGAACACGCCGGAGAGGCTCAAGCCCACCGCGAACAGCACATAGATCATGATCGTCAGGAACACCGGCGACTGCAGCTGGAAGCCCCAGCCGATCTCAGCTCCCGCCGCGCGCAGCACGATCAGCGCGCCTGCGACGATGCCGAAGCTGACCAGCACGCCGGCCGCATAGGCCAGACCCTGCATCCTGACCTCGCGCGGATGGGACTGCGCATGGCGCACCAGCGACAACGCCTTGATCGACAGCACCGGCAGCACGCACGGCATGAGGTTCAGCACGATGCCGCCGGCGATCGCGGCCAGCACTGCTTCCAGAAAGACGACGATACCCACGGGCGCGGAAACGGACGCAGGTCCGGCCACGGACCCGGCGGAGGCCCGCGCGGCAATCTTGATGGCATGGCCGGCGCTATCCTCGCCGGTGCTCGAATCATGGAAGGCGAGCACGCCGTTGAAGGCGGTCAGCGGCTTGTTCTTGTCGTCGGCGCGCTTCAGCGTGACGTTGACGCCGTCCTTGCCGGTTGCGATCTCAGGCTTGGCGTCGTTGTCGATCATACCTTCGTCGAGCGGGAAGAAGGCGACGTCGGTCAGCTTGCCGGCATCGCCGGTCGCAATATGAACTCGGATCTTGTCCTTGTCGTACGTTGCGGTGGCCGAGAAGGGGTTGTCGGCTGGAATCTGTGCTTGTGCGGACGCGAAGTCGGCGGCGTTTGCCGGGTCGGGCTGGACAGGGCCCGCGGCTGACGGCAGGACGACCTTGATGTCCGCCTCTTCCGGCACGCACACATTGGAGCAGACCAGCCAGTTGGCATGACCGGTGAGGGCGACGTCGCTGCCGATTGGCAGATTGGCTGGAACGGCGATAGTGACCGGCAGGACGACCCGGTTCTCATAGCCGTAGCTCACCAGCGGGCCGAACGGGATGCGTTCGGGCACCGGCCATTGGATGTCGCCGGCGGTCAGGCCCGCGGGTAAGGACCAGTCGATGGTGGTAGGCAGGCCGGAATCGCCGGGATTGACCCAGTAGGTATGCCAGCCCTTCTGGATTTTCTGGACCAGTGCCACGCGCAGCTTCTGGCCGGGCGCGATCGTCTTGGTTTCGGCGATGAGGCTGACGGAGGTATGCGGCCCGTCGGCGCCCACATCCTGGGCGAGGGACGCCCCAGGGGCGGCAAAAAGGGCGGTCGCCAAGGCGGCCAGCAGCAGACGGAACGTGGTCAAAATCTATCCTCGACTGGACGGCGCCGACCGGTCGTCATTCTCAATTACCGCCGCTATAGCACCGAACCTTCGGCGATCCATAGAACGGTTTGCAGTGGGACGTGCCCGGACCGAGGTTTATTCGGTCCGGGCATCCCGAAGGTTACGCTCAGCCTTTGGCCGCGAGCTGCGCCTCGATCGCCTTCTCGACATCGGCGGAGTCCGGCTTCACCGGGCTGGGGAATTCCTTCACCAGCTCGCCGTTCGGGCTGATCAGCAGCTTGTGGAAATTCCAGGCGGGCACGGCTTCCTTGCCGCCGACCGCCGCCGCCCATTTGTAGAACGGATGGGCGTTGTCGCCCTTCACGTCGTACTTGGTGGTCAGCGGGAAATCGACGTCGTAATTGCCCTCGCAGAACTTCTTGATCTCGGCATTGCTGCCCGGCTCCTGGCCGCCGAAGTCGTTGGACGGGACGCCGACGATCACGAAGCCCTTGTCCTTGTACTTCGTATAGATCTCCTCCAGCGCGGTGTACTGGGGGGTGAAGCCGCACTGCGAGGCGGTGTTCACGACCAGCACCGTCTTGCCCTTGTATTCGGACAGCGGCATCGGCTTGCCGTCGATCGAGGTGAAGGTGAACTGATAGGCGTCGCCGCCGGCGGGCGCGTCGCCGGCCATCGCCGCGACACCGATGCCGCCGGCCAGGGTTGCCGTGAGGGCGAGAATGCTGAGACGCATGAAATTTCCTCCAGGGTTTTAAATCGTTGCTCGATTTATATAGCGAGCAATTCAATTGTGTGCAATATAAACTTTCAAGCGCGCCGCAATCGTATAGGATCGTTGGAAACATGCGGCGGTGCAGCGAGGTTTGCATTGAAGGGTAGAGCGGAGACGTGGCTTTGACGAAGACATCGGTGCAGCCGGAACACATGGAAAACTTGGGCGGCGGTGCCCTGCCCAGGCTCGACCAGCAGCTCTGCTTTGCCCTCTATTCGGCCGTCAACCGTGTGACCAGGCTTTATCGGCCGGTGCTGTCGGCCCTGGGGCTGACCTATCCGCAATATCTGGCGATGCTGGCGCTGTGGGAGCATTCGCCCCGCACGGTCGGTGCGCTGGGTGAGGCGCTGGACCTCGATTCCGGCACGGTGACGCCGCTGCTCAAGCGATTGGAGAAGCAGAACCTCGTCCGCCGCCGCCGCGACCCGTCGGACGAGCGCCGGGTGATCGTCGAGCTGACCGAGGCTGGCCAGGCGCTGAAGGCCCGCGCCGCCGAGGTGCCGGCCTCGCTCGCCTGCCAGATCGCCTTGCCGACGTCGGAGCTGATCGATCTCGGCGAGCGTGTCCGGCGATTCAAACGCTGTCTGCCGGCCGACGATGCCGGGGCCTACGCGGAGCGATGATGACCGCTGCCAGCATCAGCAGCTCCGAAATGCTGGGCCGGCTGGTCGCCTTCGACACGGTCAGCCGCAACTCCAACCTCGCCGCTATCGAGTTCATCCGCGACTATTTGGACGGGCACGGCATAGAATCCCGCCTCACCTTCGACGACGATCGCCGCAAGGCCAACCTCTTCGCCACCATCGGCCCTGCCGATAGGCCCGGCTTGATCTTCTCCGGCCACAGCGACGTGGTGCCGGTCGACGGCCAGGACTGGACCGGCGATCCGTTCAAGCTGCGCGAGGCCGACGGCAAGCTGTTCGCCCGCGGCGCCGCCGATATGAAGGGCTTCATCGCCACGGTGTTGGCGATGGTGCCGGCGCTGAAGGAGCGTGTGTCGGCCTCGCGTAACGCGAATGGGCCGCCGGTACATCTCGCCTTTTCCTATGACGAGGAGGTCGGCTGCATAGGCGTACGCCGGCTGATCGAGCAGATCGGCATGGCCGAGGCAAAACCGCTGGCCTGCATCGTCGGCGAGCCGACCATGATGCAGCCGATCATCGGTCAGAAAGGGCTGCATGTCTTCCGCTGCCAGGTCCACGGCCACGGCGCCCATTCCTCGCGTACGCCCTACGGCGTGAACGCGGTCGAGGCAGCGGCCGAACTGGTCGCCAAGATCAAGCAGATGGCCCGGCGCATCCGTGACGAGGGGCCGTTCGATCATGCCTATGACCCGGCCTACACCACGATCCATTGCGGTACGATCAAGGGCGGCACAGCGCAGAATATCGTGCCCGCCGATTGCGACTTCACCTTCGAGATCCGCAACCTGCCGGGCCACGATCCGGCCGCGCTGGTGGCGGAGATCGAGCGCCATGCGCATGAGCATCTGGAACCGGAGATGCATGCGGTCGAGCCCGGGACCGGCTTCACCCTTCAGCCGCGCGACCCGTTGCCGGATTATGAAATCGCCGAGGATCATCCGGCTGTGGCGATGGTGAAAGGGGCATTGGGCGCGAACGCCGTCGGCAAGGTCGCCTATATGACCGAGGCGGGGTTGTTCGGCCGCGCCGGCATCCCCACCGTTATCTGCGGCCCGGGCGATATCGCTCAGGCGCACAAGCCGGACGAATTCATCCAGACGGCGCAGCTTCAGCGCTGCGAATCCTTCCTGCTGCGCCTGGTCGAATCCGCTCATATGTAACGGCGCGTTTAACAGCGCGCAGGCTGCCGGAAACAGCAGCGTTATTCTACAGTTGCGCGACTCGGCCTGCTATTGTGGCCGGCGTATTTGAGATAACGGATTTTTAGCGGACGACCGGATCTTCGTGGACGAGCAGGACGAAATCTTCACCTCGCCGGATCTGCCGGCCGAACTCTCCACGCTCTCCACCTGGGTCGAGGAACGAGAGCGGCCGACCTTGCGGCAGCGGGCCCGCGTTCCGGTGCTGATGGCTCTGGTCTTGTTGCTGGAGTTCGGCCTGATCTTCCTGTTCGAGGATTTCATCGACAAGCATCCGGACAAGATCGAGAAAGATAAGAGCGTCGACGTCACGCTGATGGACAAGGTTCCGCCGCAATACTTCCAGCCGCCTCCGCCACCACCCCCTCCGCCGCCGCCGCCACCCCCTCCGCCTCCGCCTCCGCCGCCGCCGCCGCCCCCTCCGCCTCCGCCCCCGCCCCCACCGCCACCACCACCTCCTCCCCCAAAGCAGGAGGCGAACAAGGATCAGCATCGGCAGCAAAATCTTCAGAGCATGAAGCCGAAGATCGCCGAGAAGGCGCAGGAGGAGGGCGGCACGCTGCCGCGAAACACGCCGACTCCGCAGGCGGGGCTATACGCCCCGACGGTGCCGCGCAAGAAGGACCAGCAGCAGGCCGCGCGCATCGGTGCGCAGCCTGAGGACGGCGAAGGGAACGGGATTTACAGCGAGTTCCTGGCGCGTTGGGCCAAGAGCATCACCGAGACCTACAACGCGGAGCCGGTGCGCTATCACTGCTTTCCGGTGCTGGTCGTCGGCTTCCAGAACGGCCACGTGATTTTCGCGCAGCCCGAGGGGCCGAAGGCCTCATGTGGAGAGGAGGCGGATGCGGCGATGGTCAAGGCCGTCTACGACGCGCCGCGGCCGTCTCCGCCGATCGGATTCGGCGGAGACCAGCAGAACTTCATCCTCTATCAGCGCGAAGAGGGGTCGAAGTCCCCCTGAGACCGCCTATCGGTTTTGCGGCGAGGTGCTGGCCGATCCGGTATCGCGCGTGCCGTTGCGCTCATAGTTCCCGCCGCCGTTCTGGCTGGGCATGGTGCCCATGCGATTCTGGCTCGGCGCCAAGCCCGGTGCGGCCGTGTTCGTCGCCGGGCTGGCCGGAACGGCGGTGGTGTCGGTCGGGGTGACGCTGGACTTGCCGGTAGCGTAATCGGTCGTGACGCCGGCCCTGGCGTTGCCCGGGCTTTGGGTGCCGCCGGCCGTGGCGCTGCCCGCGCCGCCGGTTGCCTGCGCCATTGCCGGCACGGCGCCGAGCGCCAGGATCAGGGAAATCGCTGTCAGTCCGGTATGCATGATCTGCCTCACGGTTAGGGCGTTCTACCTTAGTGAACGGCGGGTATGCGATGCCGTTCCGCATGTGACCGGCTTGCGGCGCGTGCTAAGCTTCCCGAAACATCCGGGAGGTAACATGTTTCCTGAGCCGCGTTTCGTGTCGACCAACGGCGTCCGCCTCGCCGTGTTCGAGGCCAAGCCGGAGAAGCGGACCCGCGATGTCTGCGTCGTGCTGTGCCACGGCTTTCCCGAACTGGGCTTTTCCTGGCGCCACCAGCTGGCGCCGATTGCCGCCGCCGGCTTCCACGTCATGGCGCCGGACCTGCGCGGCTACGGCCAGTCGAACGGCCCGGACGACCCGTACGCCTACACGATGGACCGGATCACCGCCGACGTGGCCGGGCTGATCGCCGATGCCGGCTATGAGAAGGCCGTGGTTGTCGGCCACGATTTCGGCGGTTTCGTTTCCTGGATGATGCCGTTCTATCAGCCGCAGTCCACCGCCGGCGTCATCACCCTGAACACGCCCTTCGGCTATATCCCGATGAACCCGGAGGAGATGTACCTCCAGCATTACGGCCCCCGGAATTACGTCGCCTATTTCAAGACGAAGCAGTGCGAGGAGGAGCTGAACGCGGACACCGCAAAGGCCTTCCGCTTCTTCATGCGCAAGGACACCGGCCACGGCACCAACCTGTCGCGCTCCGGCAAGCACGATCCGGAGAGCATGTCCTTCATCCATTGGTTCAAGGACCCGGAATCCTCCTGGCCGGGCGAGGTCTTCCTGACCCCGGACGAGCTCGCCTATTTCGCCGACGCCTATGCCAGGAAGGGTTTCGGCGGCGGCCTGAACTGGTACCGCTCGATCGTCCGCAACTGGGAGCTTCAAGGCGAGCTGTTCCCCGGCGGCAAGATTCCGCGCCAATTGATTCCGGCGCTGATGGTCGTCGCCCGCCAGGACCGTATCTGCGACGTCTCGCTGTCCGACAATCTGCTGACCTATTTCGACAACCTGGAACGCCGCGTGATCGAGCAGTCCGGCCACTGGACTCAACAGGAGCAGCCCGAGGAGACCAACAGGATCATGGTCGACTGGCTGGAAAGGTGGTTCTGATGCCGACGCGCCGTGCTCTGCTCCGTTTCCTCGCCGCAACGCCCGCGCTCGCCGCTCTCCGGCCGGCCGAGGCAGCGCTGCCAAACGGGGCTGCACACCTCGATTTCCTCGACCGGCTGCCCGAGGCGAACGGGCCGTCCTTCGTTGACGATGCCAAGCTGCTGCTCGGCTGGACAGCCGATGCCGCCGCGGTAGCGGTCAAGCAGCCGCTGCACGAAGGCGATGCCGTCGACCGCACCAGCGGCTTCAAATCCGTGCCGGGTTTCGCCCCGCCGACCGACATCACCGGCGTTGCCGGCCGTTATCGCCTGCTCGCGCCGCCTTTTGCCGCCCACTATTATTACGGGCTGATGTTCGGCCTGCTCGGCGCGGCGGACAAGGTGGAGGCTGTGCTGATCGCCAGCCGCCTGTGCCGCCTGCCGGTGGTCCTGCATGAGCCTGGCGGCCTCGGCTCCGACGCCTGGACCGATGTCGGGCTGATGACCGGTTTCCGGCCCGCATCGCTCGGGGCCGCTCTGACCTTCGCCGACCAGGCAAAGGCCGAGGCGGATCGTTTGGGCGTGCCGCTGATCGCCACCGGCCAAAGCCAGGCCGGCGGAACCGCGCAGCTCCAGGTGGCGCATCTTGTAGCGGCCGACCCCAAGGCTTGCACCGGCTTCGTCACCTTCAACGCCGCTTGCTCCCGGGCCTCGATCCGGCATGTCGGCATGGATCCATCGCAAGTGCCAGGCGTCAATTTCGCCAAGGACCTCGACCCTCTGGTCGGCCCCCACAGCAACGTCTCAAATGAGATCGGCCTCCAGGTCTATATCCACACCGACGGCACCGCGAGCCTGAAGCCGCGCGGCTCCTATCTTCAGGCGGCCTTGCATCCCCGTGAGCATTTTCTCGACAGCTTCAATGGGTTGCAGCTGGGCAAG
>DATBAZ010000403.1:0-3213 GCA_036271255.1 Alphaproteobacteria bacterium | reverse complement strand
CACGGATTTCAGGATCGTCTGAAAGGTTGTGGGCTCGCTCAGCGTCGGCGTGTCTTTGCCGTTCGGCTGTTTGGGCGGGGCGAAAGTGTCGACGGCGACGTAGAAACCGGACAGCACCAGGAAGCCGACGGCGAAGGCGATGGCGACCGGCACGAGCCAGCCACGGCCTGAATTGGACTGGGCGGGCTCGTCGTCGGTCATCGGCGGCATCAGAACCGGTCGCCGGTCATGCCCGGCGGGTTGACGCCGGGTGCGAACACATCCTGGCCGAGGTGCGTGCGGTATTCGTCCAGCGCCCATTTGACGGAGGGGAAGGCAAGGTCCTCCCAATGGATGTCGGCCCAGTCGAACAGGGCGACCTCCAGGCTTTCCGGCCCGGCCTCGAAGCCCGGCTCGGCCAGGGTGGCGCGGTAGATCAGCTGGACCTGGCTGATGCGCGGTACGGAATAGACCGCGAGCAGGGCGTCGATCGCGATCCGGGCCCGCGCTTCCTCCCAGGCTTCCCGCTTGGCGCCCTCCTCGGGCGTCTCGTGCAATTCCAGATATCCCGCAGGCAGGGTCCAATAGCCGTGGCGCGGCTCGATGGCGCGGCGGCACAGCATGATTTTGCCATCCACCGACACGACCGAACCCGCGACCATCTTCGGGTTCTCATAGGCAATGAAGCCGCAATCCGGGCAGGTCAGCCGCTCGCGGTCGTCCCCCGGCGGGATGGTCCGGACTGTTGGGCCCGCCCCCGTCACTGCATCAGCGGCACGACGCCAGGCAGGACTTTGCCTTCCATCCATTCCAGGAAGGCGCCGCCGGCGGTCGAGATATAGGTGAAGTCGTTCTCCACGCCGGCCGCGCCCAGGGCCGCCACCGTGTCGCCGCCGCCGCCGATCGAGACCAGCGTACCGTCCTTGGTGAGGCCGGCGACGGCCTTGGCCACCGCGACCGTACCGGTGTCGAACGGCTGGATCTCGAATGCGCCCATCGGGCCGTTCCAGACGATGGTCTTGCAGGTCTTCAGCTTGGCAATAACGTTCGCGACGCTCGCCGGGCCGATATCCAGCATCATCCGGTCATCCGGAACAGCGTCGACCGAAACTGTCTCGGCGTGGCCGGGCCCAAATTTCTCAGCCACCAGCGCGTCGACCGGCAGCAGGATGGTGCAGCCTTTCTGCTTGGCGGTCGCCTCGATGGCGCGGGCCTGGTCCAGCATCTCGGCTTCGACCAGAGACTTACCCATCTTCACGCCGCGCGCGGCCAGGAAGGTGTTGGCCATGCCGCCGCCCAGCACCAGCAGGTCGACCTTGCCGACCAGGTTCGACAGCAGGTCCAGCTTCGTCGAGATCTTGGCGCCGCCGACCAACGCGGCGACAGGATGGGCCGGGTTGCCCAGCGCCTTGTCCAGCGCGGTCAGCTCGGCTTCCATGCCGCGCCCGGCATAGGCCGGCAGCTTCTCGGTGCTGCCCGCGATCGAGGCATGGGCGCGATGGGCCGCCGAGAAGGCATCGTCGACATAGAGGTCGCCAAGCTTGGCGAGGCCGGCGACGAAGTCCGGCTCGTTCTTCTCCTCGCCCTTGTGGAAGCGCAGGTTCTCCAGCAGCAGCACCTCACCGTCATTCAGCGCGGCCACGGCCTTCTCGGCCTCGGGCCCGACGCAGTCCCCGGCGAAGGCGACCTTCAGCCCCAGCTGCTTGGAGATGGTCGGCACCAGTTGCTCAAGTGATTCTTTTGGATCGGGACCCTTCGGACGGCCGAAATGGGAGAGCAGAACGACCTTGGCCTTCTTGCCCGCCAACTCGCGCACGGTGGGCGCCAGACGGTCGATGCGGGTTGTGTCGGTGACGCGCCCATCCTGCATCGGCACGTTCAGGTCTCCGCGCACCAGCACGCGCTTGCCGGCCACATCGACGCCGTCCAAAGTCCGAATTCCACTCATCCCAGAACCATTCCCTTAGTGATTTGACGGAAAAGCGTATCAACGTGCCGCGCGGCGCTGCTCCAGCTCGGCACGGTCGGCGAAGCGGTTGGTGGCGTCGATCAGCGCCGAGCGGATGCCAGGCTCCAACGCCGAATGGCCGGCATCGGGAACGACGATATATTCCGCCTCCGGCCAGGCGCGGTGCAGCGCGTCTGCCGAGATGATAGGGCACACCAGATCGTAGCGGCCCTGCACGATCACCGCCGGAATCCGGCGCAGGGCGTCGAGGTCACGTAGCAGCGTGTCCTCCGGCTCGAAGATGTTGTTGCTGAAGTAATGCGCCTCGATCCGCGCCAGCCCGACGGCATGGCGTTCCTCGCCTGAGGTCGACAACACCTCAGGGTTCGGTAGAAGGGTGGAACAGGAGCCCTCATAGACGCTCCAGGACCGCGCCGCGGGTATCCGCACCGCCGGATCCGGGTCGTTCAGGCGCCGGCTATAGGCCTTCAGCAGGTCGCCGCGTTCTTCCTCCGGCAGGAAGTTGGCGAAGCGATCCCAGGCCTCCGGGAAGATCGTCTTCATGCCGTAAAGGAACCAGTCGATCTCGCTTTTCCGCATCAGGAAGATGCCGCGCAGGAACAGGCCGCGCACCTTGTCCGGATGCGCCTTGGCGTAGGACAGGGCCAGTGTCGAGCCCCACGAGCCGCCGAACACGAACCAGCGGTCGATCGCCAGATGCTGGCGCAGTTTCTCGATATCGGCGACCAGATGCGGCGTTGTGTTGTCTGTGACCTCGCCCAGCGGGGTCGAGCGGCCGGCGCCGCGCTGATCGAAGACGACGATGCGATAGCGGCGGGGATCGAAGAAGCGGCGATGGGCGGGCGATGCGCCCGCGCCCGGCCCGCCATGCAGGAACACCACAGGCAGACCGTCCGGCGCGCCGCACTCCTCCCAATAAAGCTCATGCAGGCCGTCAACCTTGAGACGGCCCGACCTGTAGGGTTCGATCGAGGGGAAGAAGGGTGTCCGCGTCATGAAATGCCTGTATGCCAACGGTCGGGCACCTTAGTGCCCATGGCCGCGTGAGCCAAGCCTTCACAAAGCCGGCGGTGACGTCGGCAGCGCGATGACCTCGATCTTGGCGACCGGGCCACCCCAGATCGTCGGACTGATCTCGAATGTCTGCGATCCGCCCGCCGCGATATCGCCGCCGACAGTTTGGTGCTCATACCCGGTGATGTCGCCCTTGGTGTCGCGCAGGATTGCGTAGAGCGCGATATTCTTAGCCACGGCGTGGCTGTTGT
>DATBAZ010000402.1:0-1813 GCA_036271255.1 Alphaproteobacteria bacterium | reverse complement strand
TACCGCGGTCGAGGTGATAGATACGGTTGAGGATAGTTTCACCTTCGGCGGCGAGGCCCGCGAGGGCCAGCGAGACGGAGGCGCGCAGATCGGTCGCCATAACCGGCGCGCCGCGTAGCCTGTCAACGCCGCGCACCAGGGCGGAGCCGTGATGCACGGTGATATTGGCCCCCATGCGCGCCAGTTCAGGCACATGCATGAAGCGGTTCTCGAAGATGGTTTCAGTGATCATCGCCGCGCCCTCGGCAACAGTCATCAGCGACATGGCCTGTGCCTGCAGGTCCGTCGGGAAGCCGGGGAAAGGCTCCGTCATGATGTCGACGCCCTTGATGTGACCGTTGAGGCGGGAAACCGACAACCCGTCCTCGCTCTCGCTGACATCGACGCCCGCGCGACCGAGCGTTTCGGCCAGCGACGCTATATGCGCCATCCGCGCACCGAGCAGTTCCACCCTGCCGCCGGTAACGGCGACGGCGATGGCATATGTGCCGGTCTCGATACGGTCGGGGATGATCCGATAATGTGCGCCATGCAGGGATTGAACACCCTGGATCGTGATGATGTTCGTTCCCGCGCCCTCGACATGCGCGCCCATGGCATTGAGACAGTTGGCCAGGTCGATGACTTCGGGCTCCGCCGCCGCGTTGATCAGCTGGGTCTCGCCCTTGGCCAAGGTCGCCGCCATCATCAGGTTCTCGGTCGCGCCGACCGAGACCTTAGGGAAGACGACCTTCGCCCCGGTCAGGCCGTGCGGCGCGGTGGCGTTGATATAGCCGCCGTCCAGCGTGATGACCGCGCCCATCTGCTCCAACCCCTGGCAGTGCAGATCGACCGGCCGCGCGCCGATGGCGCAACCGCCGGGCAGAGACACCTTGGCCTCGCCCGCGCGCGCCAGCAACGGCCCGAGCACGAACACGCTGGCCCGCATCTTGCGCACGAAGTCGTAGGGTGCGGTGGTGTCGACGATCTGCCGTGCCGACAGCTCCATCACGTGCCCGCCATGCGGGTCGTTTACGCGGTCGCCAATGCCGATTTCCACACCCATCGGGCGCAGCAGGTTGGCCATCGTCGTGATGTCGGCCAGATGCGGCACGTTGGAGAGCGACAGCGTCTGATCGGTCAGGATGCTGGCGGCCATGATCGGCAGGGCCGCGTTCTTCGCGCCGCTGATCGGGATAACGCCTGAAAGCGCTTTGCCGCCTTTGATAACGATCTTGTCCAACGCTCTATCCTCGAAATACGCGACGCAAAAATTTGGCCGGGCGGGACATGATCGGGCTAGAAAGATGTCGCCAAAATGGCGCTGTAAAACCAAATCCGGAACGCCCTGCGCTTGTAGACCAGCGGCCGGCTTCCCTCAAGCTTCGCCTGGTTTCTTTGCAAGTTCGTCCACGCCGTCGGCCCGCCCGCGCGCCTGCGTCTTGCGGCGCATCAGATTGGCCCGCAACGCCTCCGCACGCTGCGCCTCACGGCTGGTCTGTGCGGCCTTGCCGGCATCCGTCACCTTGGTTTTCGTCCGATCCCGCTCGTCCATGATCCGGCCACGCTACACCGTAACGGCTGAGTCGGGCTACGGGGGCTGTGCCGATGCATGGTTTGGGGAAAGCTGGTGCTGCCGGACAGGATTGAACTGTCGACCTCTCCCTTACCAAGGGAGTGCTCTACCACTGAGCTACGGCAGCGAATCCTGGCATTCGCGTTCGCCAGCATTCGAGTGGCGGGGATATACCGAAGCTGAACGGCCATGACAATGGCCCCACCCTCGCCGATCAGGCGATCATGGCGCGCTCAATCGGCGCGAACGGCCCTCTTG
>DATBAZ010000401.1:0-16221 GCA_036271255.1 Alphaproteobacteria bacterium | reverse complement strand
GACATCGCGAATCTCCCTGTTGGATAGGCTGTCGTTCAGCAGGCGTGGCAGTGATGGTCGGGCTCGCCGTCATATTCGTCGTGGCGCTTGACGAAACTCATCGTCCCATCCTCGTTGCGGCCCTTGGGCGCCCGGTCGAGGATCATCAAGGTGCCGATCAACTCCTCAGGCCCGCGGCCGTAGGTCGAATAGGTGTGGAAGACCTGGCCCGCCTCGTCCTTGTAGAAAGCCGAGAGGCCGGGAAGCTCATCATTAGCGTTTTCCGGTTTCACTTTCGTGAAGTTGTAGTCGACCGCGTCGGCGGCCAGCTGCTCCGGTGTGAAGGAGACGTGGAGGTCGTAATTGAAGCTGCCGCCGTTCGACGACACCCACGGGAAGCGCCAGCCCATCCGCTTCTTGTAGGCCTCGATCTTGGGCAAGGGCGCGCGCGACACGGCGGTCAGGGTCACGTCATGATGGGTGAGGTGGGGCAGGGCGCCGTCCAGATGGTCGGCCAGGAATGAGCAACCCGGGCAGCCTGCCGTCCAGTCGGGCCCGAGCATGAAATGATAAACGATCAGCTGGCTGCGGCCGTCGAAGAGATCGGCCAGGCTCTTTTTGCCGGCCGGCGTGTCGAACGTGTAATCCGCCGTCACCTTCACCCAGGGCAGGGCCTGGCGCTGACGGTTCAGCGCGTCGCGCAGATGCGTCGCTTCCTTCTCCTTGGCCAGCAGGGCGCGCCGCGCCGTCAGCCAGTCTTCCCGCGATACGACCGGATGGGATTCCATGATGAGTCCTCCTGCGAGTTTCGGGCGGCGAATTGAAGGGACCTCGCCTTGACTAAATAGGTTGGTATCAACATTATTCGTCCATGTCAAAGCGAATCGAGGTCCCGTTCTCGACGACCCTGCTTGTGCGGGATACGTGCCTGTGCCTGCATGTGCAGCGGGCGGCGCGTACTCTGGCGCGGCGGTTCGACGAGGCGCTGCGGCCGGTCGGGCTCACCAATGGGCAGTTTTCGCTGATGATGTCGCTCAATCGCCCAGTGGCGGCCGGCATGAGTTCGGTGGCCAACCTGCTGGGCATGGACCGCACGACGCTGACCGCCGCCCTGAAACCGCTGGAGCGGCGAGGATTGGTCAACATTGCGCCCGATCCCGCCGATCGGCGCGGCCGTCTCCTGACCCTGACGGACGAAGGCAGGGCAGTGCTGGCCGCCGGCGTGCCGATTTGGGAGGCGACCCATGCGGCGATCGAAAGCCGTCTCGATCTGGAGCCCGCGCGGCTTAGAGAGGCTCTGAGCGTTCTGGCGTGAATTCGTCGGTTTTTATCCGTCGAATTCCTTTACACTTCGGATGTTGTGGCGCAACAAAAAGCTTCCAGGATGTTGATTTAGAACGATCTTCCTTCTGTGGCACGGATGTTGCGTAAGAAAGAACGCTGACAGATCGTTATAGTTGACGATTTAAGAAGTTTTTTGAAAGCAGGATCAATGCGTTACGCCGCCATCGCTTTCGGCCTCGTTCTCTCCACCCTCGGCGCCGCTCCGGCCTTCGCGACGACGATCGCCGCGTCGACGATCCTGGCGGACTTCAACGCCGTCATTTTCGGCAGTGCGACGACGCAGGCCGACATCGAGGGCGCCGCCGTGATCGGCGGCAGCTTCTCCGGCGCGACGATGTACAACAACCCGAATGACGGCGGCACGGTTACCCTGCCGTCAGGTTACAACGCGCTGACGGTATACGGCAGCACATCCGGCAACGGGATGAACATCGACAATGGCGGCAGCGCCTATGTCGCCGGCGCGCATGGCCAGTCGATCAGCTTCAATGGCGGCGGCGGCTTCAGCTACACGCCGCCCCCGAACACGATCACGGATTTCCAGACGTCGCTGAACAGCCTGTCGACGCAGCTCTCTCAGCTCAGCGCCAACAGCTCGCTCGTGATGCCGACCGATGGATCTTCGAATGGTGTCAAGTTCCAGGCGACCCCGGGCGCGAACGGCGTCAGCGTCTTCAACATCACCGGGTCACAGCTGTCGTCCTTCGCCAGCTTCGTGATGAACCTGAACGGCTCATCCTCCATCATCGTCAACGTGTCGGGCACCAACATTACGCTGAACGGCAATGACAACAGTGGCGTCACGGGCGCGAACAACATCATCTGGAACTTCTACCAGGCGACCACCCTGAATATCGGCACACTGCTCGGCGGCACTGTCCTGGCGACACAGGCGGCCGTCACCAACAACAACCAAATCGATGGCGGCCTGTTCGCCGCGAGCTGGGCCGGTAACGGCGAGTTGCACAGCTATAGCTTCACCGGCACGCTGCCGGGCAGCGGCACCGTTGTCGCGACGCCCGAGCCGGCGTCCCTGGCCCTGCTCGGTGCGGGCTTGAGCGCCCTCGGCTTCGTCCGCCGTCGCCGCGCCAAGCGGGGCTAATCCAAGGGCTTCAGGCTCTGCAGCAGGGTCGGGATCAGCTCCGACACGGTGGGGTGAATATGTATCGCCCGGCTGATCGTGGTGTAGGGCGCCTTGGCGTACATCACGTCCAGCATGCCGTGCACGACCTCGTCCCCGGTGAGCCCCAGGATCGCGGCGCCGAGGATTTCCTTTGTGTCCGCATCGACCAGCGCCTTCATGAAGCCGAGGCTCTCGCCCTTTTCCACGGAACGCTTGACCCGGGTCATCTGCCGCGTGCCGATCAGCACCTTGCGGCCTGACTTGCGCGCCTCGGCCTCGGTCATGCCGATGCGCCCCAGCGGCGGGTCGATGAACAGGCCGTAGACCGGAATCCGGTCGCTGACCCGGCGCGGGTCATCGTCCAGCAGGTTGGCGGCCACGATCTCGAAATCGTTCCAGGATGTGTGGGTGAAGGCGCCCTTGCCGTTGCAGTCGCCGATCGCCCAGATGCCCGGTACGCTGGAGCGGCACTGGTCGTCGACCGGAATATAGCCGTGCTGGTCCATCGCGATGCCGGTCTTGTCCAGCCCCAGATCGTCGGTATTGGGCCGCCGCCCCACCGCCAGCAGCACGTGCGAGCCGACGATCTCGGGCGGCCCGTCGGTGCAATCGACGCCGACCCCGATCTCGTCGCCCTGCGGCCGGAATGAGATGCATTCGGCCTTCAGCCGGACATGGATGCCTTCTGCCTCCAATATGTCCTGCACCGCTGCCGAGATGTCCGGGTCCTCGCGCTGGACCAGGCGGTCGGCTTTCTCGACGACCGTCACCTCGGCGCCGAAGCGGCGGTACATCTGGGCGAATTCCAGGCCGATATAGCTGCCGCCGATGACCACGAGGTGGCGCGGCAGCGTGTCCAGCTCCAGGATCGCGGTGCTGGTCAGGTGCTTGACCTGATGCACGCCCGGCATGTCCGGCACGATCGGCCGGCAGCCGACATTGAGGAAGATTTTCGGCGCGCTGAGCAGTTCGCCACCCACCCGGACCTCGGTCGGGGATTCGAACTGGGCGTGGCCGCGAAAGGCGGTGACGCCCTTCATGCCCGCGACCCAGCTTTCGACATTGGCGCGCGAGCCGCCGGCGACCTTGTCCTTGCGCGCCTTCACCGCCTTCATGTCGACGCCGACAGGCCCGCCGATGGTGACGCCGAAATCGCCGGCGCGGCGCGCCATGAAGGCGGCATAGGCGCTGGCGACCAATGTCTTGGTTGGGGTGCAGCCGGTGTTGACGCAGGTGCCGCCGAAATCCTTGCGCTCGATCAGCGCCACGGTCATCCCGGCCTGGCCCAGCCGCTCGGCCAGCGGCGGGCCGGCCTGGCCGGCGCCGATGACGATGGCGTCGAACGCGCGGCTCATAGGCTGTGCACGATCAGGAAGGCGCCGATAATCGCGATGGCATCCTCGATCAAGGCGGCCGGTCTGTCATTGCCGAATGCCTTCGCCATCCGCCCGCGCAGCTCCGCGCCGCCGAACGTGCCGATCACGGCGCCGACGATCCCTGCCACCAGCCCGCCGATCAGCGATCCTCCGGCGGTGCCGATCACCGCCCCGCTGAAGCCGCCGGACACGAGCCGCGCACCGAACTGCACCGGCACCTTGCGGCTGGGCGTCTGTGGCAGCTGGTCGGTGACGAACTCCACCAGCTGCAGGACGGTCCAGACAAAGGGCGTGTAGGCATAGCCCATAAAGGCGGCCCAGCTGCCCTCGACCGGCAGCCAGCCAAGCCGCGCGGCCCAGCTTACCGCCGTCGGACCCATGAAGGCGCGCAGGCCGCAGATGACCCCGATCAGAAGTGCTGCGAGATAGACCATTATTATTCTCCGTTATTCGTCGTCCGCCGGTACTTCACGCCGTTGCGGCCCAGCCCTGAAAAAGCGTTTTATACAAGGATAAATCCGGGGAGGCTGGCTTGTACGATCGTGTTATCAAAGGCGGGACCATCGTCGACGGCAGTGGTGCGCCCGCCTTCACCGGCGACGTGGCGATCGCCGACGGCCGGATCGTCGAGGTCGGGCGCGTCAGCGGCGCGGCGCGCGAGACGGTCGATGCCTCCGGCCTGCTGGTCACGCCCGGCTGGATCGACATCCACACCCATTACGACGGCCAGGCGACCTGGGATCCGCTGCTGACCCCATCCTTCTGGCACGGCGTCACCAGCGTGGTGATGGGCAATTGCGGCGTCGGCTTCGCCCCGGTCCGGCCCGGCAGCGAATCCTGGCTGATCGGCCTGATGGAAGGCGTCGAGGATATTCCCGGCGCTGCGCTGGCCGACGGCATAAAATGGGAATGGGAGAGCTTCCCCGAATATCTCGACGCGCTGGAACGCGGTAGCCGGGCGATCGACATCGCCACCCAGCTGCCCCATGGCGCGCTGCGCGCCTATGTGACGGGCGAGCGCGGCGCGATGAACCAGCCCGCCACCGAAGACGACATCGCCGGCATGAAGCGGATCGCAGCAGAGGCGCTCAAGGCCGGCGCCTTCGGCGTCTCGACGTCCCGCACCCTGGCGCATCGCGCCATCGACGGCGAGCCGGTGCCCGGCACCTTCGCCGCCGAGGCGGAACTGCGGGCGCTCGCCCAGGCCGTCGCCGAAAACGGGCGCGGCGTGCTGGAAATCTCCCCGGCCGGCGTCATCGGCGAGGATCTGCTGGCCCCCGCGAAGGAGATCGACTGGATGGACCGGCTGTCGCGCGAGACCGGCTGCCCGATGACCTATGTCGTCGTCCAGGTCTCGCCCGCGCCGGATTTGTGGCGGGAACAACTGGCGCTGACGTCCGCGGCGCGCAAACGCGGCGCACTTATCACGCCCCAGGTCGGCATCCGTGGCGTCGGCATCCTGCTGGGCCTCAAAAGCCGCTTCGGCCCCTTCATGGTCTCGACCACGCTGCGCGGGCTGATGGACATGCCCTATGCTGCGCGCATCGCCCGGCTGAAGTCCGATGGGGCCTTACGCAAGCAGATCGCCCGGGAGGGCATGGGTGGCATCGAGCCGGCTCCGTCCGACCTCAACCCGATGATCCAGGCGATGTTCTCATCCGACGCCTGGGACCGCATTTATCCGATGTGGGGCAATTACGAGCCCGGCCCCGGCGACACCATCGCCGCCCACGCAAGGCAGCGCGGCGTCGATCCGCGCGAGATGGTGCTGGACGTCATGCTGGAGAATGACGGGGAGGGCCTGATCTGGGTACCGGTGCAGAATTATTCCGATGGTTGCCTCGACCCGGAATATGAGATGATCACCAGCCCCGACACCGTCGTCGGCATCTCCGACGGCGGCGCCCATTGCGGCGCCATCGTCGATGCCAGCGCGCCGACCCTCATGCTGACCCACTGGGTCCGCGACCGCACCCGCGGCCCGAAGCTGGGCCTGGAATATGCGGTTAAGCGCCAGACCTCAGACCTGGCGAAGTTCTACGGCCTGCCGAATCGCGGCCTTATCGCGCCGGGCAAGAAGGCCGACATCAACCTGATCGACTTCACCCGGTTGAAGCTCAACCAGCCCTTCATGGCGAACGACCTGCCGACCGGCGCCGAACGCCTGATGCAGACCGCCGAGGGCTATGTCGCGACCCTGGTCAGCGGTGAGATCGTCCAGCGCGAGGGCAAGGAGACCGGGGCAAGGCCGGGCAGGCTGATACGGAGTGGAGCGCAATAAGCTTCCCCCTCGGGGCGCGAAGGCGCTAACCTCCCCAAAAAGGGGGAGGGAATGCTGGTCTCCGACACGGATATCGAAGCCTTCTGGCGCGATGGTGTCGTCTGCCTGCGGGGCGTCATTCCGCAATCCTGGCGCGAAAGTGTCGCCGAGGCGGTCGAGGCGTGGCTGAACTCGCCCGACTGTCTCGATTTCACCACTTACGGCACCGAGATGGCCCAGGCAGCAGGCGCGGAGGTGCTGACCGATGCCGGCACAAGGCGCGGCCGCTTCTATAGTGGCACAGATCACTGGACTCACCGACAGGCTTTCCGCGACTTGGCGACCAAGTCACCCCTGGTCGAGATCGCTGCGCGGCTGCTCAAATCCAGCAAGATCAATCTCTACGAAGACAGCATCCTGGTGAAGGAGCCGGGAACGTTGGAGAAGACCGCCTTCCACCAGGACATCGCCTATTTCCATGCCGAGGGGGCGCAGATATTGACCACCTGGGTGCCGCTCGACCCGGTCACGGTCGAGACCGGGGCGCTGAAGTTCATCCGTGGCAGCCACCTCTGGAAGGCCCGCTTTCGCCCGAACTTCTTCATCACCGAACTGCCGCTGCCCGACACAGAGGGTGAGGCCGTGCCGGATTTCCACAAGGCCCGGCGCAACCACGAGATGCTGAGCTTCGTCACCGAGCCCGGCGACATCACCGTGCACCATGCCCGCACCATCCACGGCGCCGACGGCAACGCCTCAACCGCCATCCGCCGCCGCGCAGTCTCGGTCCGCTATTGCGGCGACGACGCCCGCTACCGCCTGCGCAAGGGCGTCCCGCGCAAGCCGCACCACGATCAGGTGGCTGAGGGCGCCGTCATGGACCATCCGGATTGCCCGGTGGTCTGGCCGGTCGCCTAAAATTCCCTCGCCCGCAACGCGGGAGAGGGAGGGGCCCAGCCGCAGGCTGGGAGGGTGAGGGGCTTTGAGTATTTCTCCCATCATGCCGAACCTAAAAGCCAAAGAACTGCGAAGGGCGGCTACGGACGCGGAGCGCAGGCTTTGGTCGCTACTGCGTGATCGCGGCCTAGATGACTACAAATTTCGTCGTCAGCATCCTATCGGCCCTTATGTGGCCGACTTCGCCTGCGTTGAGATGCGATTGATCGTCGAAGCTGACGGTGGTCAGCATGCCGATAGTTTGCCGGACGAGCGGCGAACCGCTTGGCTAAATGCTCAGGGTTGGACGGTCGTCCGTTTCTGGAATGATGAGATTCTCAAGAACAGTGCTGGCGTCTACGAGGAAATCGTTCGGGCGCTGAAGAGATAAATCCCCCTCACCCTCCCACCGCTGCGCGGCGGGCCCCTCCCTCTCCCATTTCATGGGCGAGGGATTATTTTTACCCAATCTCCCGCCACGGCGCTCTGATTGCCGGCGCCTCGCCGTCGATGCGGCCGGGGAACAGCGCCTGCCAGTGTCCGTCTGACCCCCGGCGGACCAGGCCGCGGGCCTTCATCTGTTGGGTCTCGACTGCCTGGTCGAGGGTCAGGACCGGGGCGTAGCAGCAGTCGGCCGGTTCCAGCCTGGCGGTGGCTTCGTCCCGGGTCAGGGTGGCGAAGAATTCCGTGACTTCGGCGATGAGGCCGGTCTGGGGCATGGGCTCGTCATAGCGGGCGGTCCATTCGGGGTGGCCGGCGGCCTCGCAGAAGGCGGCCCAGAATTTGGGTTCGACCGCGCCCAACGTGACGAACTTGCCGTCGGCGCAGCGATAGACGCGGTAGCGGGCGACGCCGCCATTGAGCAGCTCGGCTTCGCGCACCGGGGCCCCGCGCCCGGCATCGAGGGCGGCGAGCGGGAAGCTGATCAGCGGCATCACCGAATCCGCCAGCGACATGTCCAGGAACCCGCCCTTGCCGGTCAGGGTGCGGCGGTTGACGGCGGCGAGCATGGCGATGGTCGCCATCATGCTTCCGCTGACATCGGCGATCGGCGGGTCGAAGAAGACCGGCTGGTCCTTCAGCCCCGTGCCGTCCAGCGCGCCTGCCAGCGACAGGTAGTTGTTGTCGTGCCCCGCCTGGTCGCGGCGCGGCCCGGTGGCGCCGAAGCCGTAGAGGCCGCAATAGATCAGCCGCGGATTGCGCTTCAGCAGCATCTCATGGCCAAGGCCCAGCCGCTCCAAGGTGCCGGGGCGGAAGGATTCCAGCAATATGTCGGCCTCGTCGGCCAGCTCCAGCAGGCGAGCCTTGCCGGCATCGCTGCGCAGGTCGAGCTTGATCGAGACCTTGCCGGCATTCACCGCCTCGAAATAGACCGAGTTGCCGCGCTCGCCGACGGGGCCGAGCATCCGCATCTCATCGCCCACCGGGGGCTCGACCTTCAGCACAGAGGCGCCGAGATCGACCATCAGCATCGACGAGAGCGGTCCCGGCAGGTGGCGCGACAGGTCGAGGATCTTCAAGCCGGACAAGCATTCCGCCCACGGGCCTTTGGCGACTTCAGGCCACAGATCCTTGCTCATGCGTCTTCCCGTATGTCGATGCGGGCGACCTTGCCGCCCGAGAGGTGGAACACCGCGTCCTGCGGCGGCGAGGGTGTCACCCAAAGCTGGTCGGCCGCCTCGCCGCTATAGAGGGCGCGCAGGATGCGGCCGGTGATGCCGTGGCTGACGATGATCCTGTTGTATCCGTCGGTCTCGTCGATCTCGTCGATGAAGCTTGAGATGCGGCCGGTGAGATCGCCATGCCGCTCGCCGCCCGGTGCGGTCAGCAGCCAGCCCGGCGGGCCGACGACACCCGGCGACACGGCCTCGATCTCATGGTGATGCAGGCCCTCCCACTGGCCGACATGCAGCTCCATGATCCGCGGATCGAGTTGGATCTCGCATGAGAGACCCGCCGCCTCGCGGATGATCTCGGCGGTCGCCACCGTGCGGCCGAGCGGGCTTGCGATCATGACCCAGCGGGCAGGGTCGTCGATCTGCTGCTTCAGATGCGTTCCCATCCGCCGCGCCTGCTCGATGCCCAGCGGGGTCAGCACGGAATCGCACTGCCCCTGAAGGCGCTTCGCCGCGTTGTATTCGGTTTGGCCGTGACGGACGAGATAGATCACTTTCGCCTCTGGAGAGGTTGCCGCTGCTCGGTCAGTACGACTACCTTATCGCCGCGTAAGGGGCTCGCCGTAAACACCCCTCGCCCGCGAAAGCGGGAGAGGGAGGGGCCCAGCCGAAGGCTGGGAGGGTGAGGGGGATTTCCAGGAGGATCGATTGGTCGCGTTGAACGAAGTCGCCAGCGGCGCGGAGCATTACCGGGCGATCATCGACGGCAAGGCGGTCGAGGCTGCGTCCGGCGCCCGGTTGGATATGGTTGCTCCGTCGGACGGACGGCCGTTCGCCTCGATCCCGCGCTGCGGTGCCGCCGATGTCGACCGGGCCGTCAAGGCGGCGAAGCGCGCCTTCGAGGACGGGCCGTGGGCGACGATGGCGCCGGCCGAGCGCGGTCGCATCCTGGCGAAGCTGGGCGTGCTCATCGCCGAGCATCATGAGGAGCTGTCGCAGCTTGACGCCCGCGATGTCGGCAAGTCGATCAAGCAGGCGCGCGGCGATGTAACGGTGCTGTCGCGCTATTACGAATTCTATGCCGGCGCGGCCGACAAGACCGGCGGCGAGACCATTCCCCTGCCGGGCGGCTTCACTGCCATGACCTTCCGCGAGCCGCACGGCGTGGTCGGTGCGATCCTACCCTGGAACTCCCCAACCCAGATGCTGGGCCGCACCTCGGCCCCGGCGCTGGCGATGGGCAACACGATGGTGGTGAAGCCGGCGGAGGATGCCTGCCTGTCCGCCATCCGTATTGCCGAGCTGGCGCTGGAGGCGGGCCTGCCGCCTGGCGTGCTGAACATCGTGACCGGGCTGGGTGAGGAGGCCGGGGCGGCGCTGGCGGCGCACCCGCAGGTCAATTTCATCACCTTTACCGGCTCGCCCGAGGTCGGCACGATCATCCAGAAGCTGGCGGCCGACAATCATGTCGCGGTGACTCTGGAACTCGGCGGCAAGTCCCCGCAGATCGTCTTCGCCGATGCCGATCTCGACGCCGCGCTGCCGATCATCACCAGCGCCATCACCGTCAATAGCGGCCAGACCTGCGTCGCCGGCAGCCGCCTGCTGGTCGAGCGCGCCGCCTGGGACCGGGTAGTCGCCGCCTTCGCCGAGCGCTTCAACCGGCTGGTCACCGGCCCGCATTCCGGCGACTACGATTTCGGCGCGCTGATCAACGCCAAGCAGCGCGACCGGGTTAAGGGCTTCATCGGCCGCGCCAAGGCCGACGGTATCGGCGTGCTGGCCGAGGGCAGGGTCGCCGGCGATGCCGAGGGTTCGGGCTATTACGTGCCGGCCGTCCTGTTCGGCCCGGTGCCGATCGATCATGCGCTCGCCAAGCAGGAGGTGTTCGGCCCCTGCCTGTCGGCGATCCCGTTCGATGACGAGGCCGATGCGATCCGGCTGGCCAACGACACCGAATATGGGCTGGCCGCCGGCATCTGGACCCGCGATATCGGCCGCGCCATGCGCATGGCCCGCAAGGTCCGCTCCGGCCAGGTCTATATCAACGGCTACGGCGCGGGTGGCGGCGTGGAGCTGCCCTTCGGCGGCTTCAAGAACTCAGGCCATGGCCGCGAAAAGGGGCTGGAGGCCCTGAAGGAATTCTCGGCGACCAAGACCGTGGTTATTAATCATGGGTAAATGTTAGTCCTCGATTCCTGCGAAATCGGGAATGGCCCAACATCGTACTGTCGCGGGAATGACAATAATAAAGGGAAGCGGGAATGGCCGAGTATCAGGCCGACTATATCGTCATTGGCGCCGGGTCCGCCGGCTGTGTCGTGGCCGCGCGGCTCAGTGAGACCGGAGCCAAGGTGCTGCTGCTCGAGGCAGGGCCGCGCGACTGGCATCCGATGATCCATATCCCGGCCGGCATCCTGAAGCTGCTGCACAATCCGCTGGTCAACTGGAACTATACCGCGGCGCCCGATCCCGCGACCGGCAACCGGCCGATCCATTGGCCGCGCGGCAAGGTGCTGGGCGGGTCCAGTTCGATCAACGGCATGTTCTATGTGCGCGGCAACCCGGCCGATTTCGACGGCTGGGCGCAGATGGGCTGCCGCGGCTGGACCTATGACGACGTGCTGCCGATGTTCCGCCGGTCGGAGCATTTCGTCCAGGAGGGCGATCCTGAGTTCCGGGGGCAGGGCGGGCCGCTGAAGGTCGAGGAATACCGCACGATCCTTCCGCTGACCCATCACTTCGTCGAAGCGGCGCAGCAGGCCGGCCATAGACTGACCAGGGACTATAACGGCAAGGTCCAGGAGGGTGTCGGCTACGCCCAGATGACCCGCAAGGGCCGCTTCCGCGGCTCGACAGCGCAGACTTTCCTGCGCGCCGCCAGGGGCCGCCAGAACCTGGAAGTGCTGACCGGCGCGGCGGCGACCCGGCTGTTGTTCGAGGGCAAGCGCTGCATCGGCGCCGCCTTCAGGCGCGGTGGGCAGGAGAGCCAAGCGCTGGCGGCGCGCGAGGTGATCCTCTCCGGCGGCTCGATCAACTCGCCGCAGCTTTTGCAGATATCCGGCGTCGGGCCGGGCGAGCACCTGAAATCGATCGGGGTCGATGTGCTGCATGACGTCCCCGGCGTCGGCAACAACCTGATCGACCATTACGCGGTGCGCATCACCCATCGGGTGAAGGATCTGATCTCGATCAACCAGTTGTCGCGCGGCGGCCGGCTGATGGCCGAGGCGGTGAAGTTCGCCACAGCCGGTAAGGGTGCGCTCACCTTCGGCGTCACCAGCGCCACCGTCTTCTGCCGCAGCCGCGAGGGGCTGGCGAGCCCGGACCTGCAGCTGCTGTTCACGCCCGCGAGCTACGACCAGAACCGCTTCGGCCAGCTGGAGCGCAAATCCGGCATGACCGTCGCCGTCTGCCCCACCCGGCCAGACAGCCGGGGCAGCGTGATGGCGAAGTCGGCCGACCCGTTCGACTATCCGGAGCTGAAGCCCGCCTATCTCACCGCTGAGAGCGACCTCGACGTCATGCTCTCGGGCATCAAGAAGGTACGGCACATCTTCAGCCAGCCTGCCCTGGCGAAGCACAGCCTGGGCGAAACCCTGCCCACCGACGCGGTGATGACCGACGAGCAGCTGATCGCCTTCAGCCGGGTCGGCGGCACCAGCCTCTATCACCAGGTCGGCACCTGCCGCATGGGCGAGGACCCGGGCGCTGTGGTCGATTCCCGGCTCAAGGTGCGCGGGCTGGAGGGGCTGCGCGTCGTCGACGCCTCGATCATGCCGACGCTCACTACCGGCAACACCAACGCGCCGTCGATCATGATCGGCGAGAAGGGCGCGGCGATGATCCGCGAAGATGCGCGGGGCTAGATAGACTGCAACTCGTCGTTGCGGGGAATATTATCCGCGTCTAGGCTGTCCGAAAATCACCGCACGAGTCACGGTGAAGCAGGAGGTGCAGATGCCGTCGTTCTTCGACCGCAGCAGCCAGATCGCGGGCCCCGGTTTCAGCCGCTGGCTCGTCCCGCCCGCAGCCCTCGCCATCCATCTTTGCATCGGTCAGGTCTACGCCTTGTCGGTATTTAAGCTGCCGATGACCAAGCTGATCGGCATCACCCGGTCGGCGCCGGACGACTGGAAGCAGTCGCAGATCGGCTGGATCTTCTCGATCGCCATCGCGGTGCTCGGCCTCTCGGCGGCGCTGTTCGGGCGCTAGGTCGAAAGCGGCGGACCCAGGCGGGCGATGTTCGTGGCGGCCTGCTGCTTCGGCGCCGGTTTCCTCGTCTCGGCGCTCGGCGTCAAGCTGCACAATCTCTGGATCGTCTATCTGGGCTATGGCCTCATCGGCGGGATCGGGCTCGGTATCGGCTATATCTCGCCGGTCTCGACCCTCATCAAATGGTTTCCGGACCGGCCGGGGATGGCGACCGGCATGGCGATCATGGGCTTCGGCGGCGGCGCGATGATCGGCTCCCCGCTCGCGGTCATGCTGATGAAAAGCTTCGCCACTGCGACCTCGGCCGGGGTGGCTGAGGCTTTCGTCACCATGGGGATCGTCTATTTCCTGTTCATGATGATCGGCGTCCTGCTGGTCCGCCTGCCGGCCGAAGGCTGGAGGCCGGAGGGGTATGTGCCGCGCGCCGCCTCGGCCGGGCTCATCACCGTGGGTAACGTGACGGTCGACCAGGCGTTCAAGACGCGCCAGTTCTGGCAGCTCTGGCTGGTGCTGTGCATGAACGTGACCGCCGGCATCGGCATATTGGAGACGGCCTCGCCGATGATCCAGGAGATGTTTCCGGGCCATGTCAGCGCAGTGACGGCGGGCGGCTTCGTCGGCCTGCTCAGCATCTTCAACATGGCCGGGCGGTTCATCTGGGCCTCGACCTCTGATTATATGGGCCGGCGCAACACCTACATGGTCTTCTTCACGCTGGGCATCGTGCTTTATGCGACGATCCCGTCGATCGGCCATATGGGTTCCGTGCCGCTCTTCGTCATTGTCTGCGCCATCCTGCTCAGCATGTACGGCGGCGGCTTCGCGACGATCCCGGCCTATCTGAAAGACGTGTTCGGCACGATGCATGTCGGCGCCATCCACGGAAGATTGCTGACCGCCTGGTCGGTGGCGGGCGTGCTGGGCCCGGTGCTGGTCAATTATATCCGCGAATATCAGCTAGGGCAGGGCGTGGCGAAGAGCGACGTCTACGACGTCACCATGTACCTGATGGCGGTGCTGCTGGCAGTCGGCTTCGTATCGAACTGGTTCATGAAGCCGGTCGACGACCGCCATCATTATCAAGGCACGCCGCTCGAGGCCTGAGGAGGACGGAATGCGGAAAACTTCGCCGCTGCTGATCGCGCTTGCCTGGCTCATCGTCGGCATCCCCTTTCTGTGGGGCTTCAGCCAGACGGTGCAGAAGGCGATCGCGCTGTTCCAGTAGCGCCGCCGGTCATGCCACCGGCGGGATGATCCCAAGCTCCTGATAGCGTCGCATATATTTGCGGATCATCTCGGCCGTATCGATGCAGCCGTGAAAGCCGGCCTGCTTGATTTTGATCGTGCTGGCGATGCCATAGCGCACCACATCGGCCGGCGCGATCGGCGCGGTCCATGAACCGCCGACCTCGAGCGACTCCCCGAACAGCGCCTTGAGGTCCTCAGGCGCGCGAAGGCCGTGTTTGCGGACCATGCCCGGCCACAGCGGCAGCAGCTTCTCCAGCTCGGCGATGATCTGGAATTCCTGCGGCTTGCCCAGTTCCATCTTCAGGGCGTCGGCCACGATCGGGAAGGCGTTGTGCAGCGAGAAGACGTCGCCGTTGGTCAGGTTGAAGCTTTCGTCGCGCGCATTCGGGGATTCCGCCGCCCATTTGAGGCCATCGGCGATCAGGTCGGCATCGGTGACATCGGTCACCATGCTGGCGCCGGTCGGCTGGGGCAGGGGCAGCCCGGCCTCCTTGCGCAAAGCCGCGAACACGCCCAGCACCAGATAGGAATTCATGTTGGAGCCGATGGCGTCGCCCGCGATCATCGCCGGCCGGATGATGGTCCAGCCCCAACTCTGCCCGGCCTGCTTGGCCCGCAGATAGTCTTCCTGATGGTAATAGAAATTCTCGTGCGGAACGCGCGGCAGGCTCTCGACGAACGGGATCGGCATCACCCGGTCCCAGATATGGGAGCCATAGGCCTTCATCCCATGCACCAGCGAGATATGACGGAAATCCTTGGCGACCGCGATCAGCGGATCGAACACGTTGCGCAGCATCGCCATGTTCTTGCCGGCCTGGACCGGATCCTGCCAGCTGGCGACCATGTTGCCTTCCTGCTCATTGACCGCGCAGTAGGCGATGTGAGTGACGTCGCTCATCGCGCCGAACACCTCGCGGCACTGCGCCTCGTTCAGCAGGTCCACCGGGATATGCCTGGCCTTGCCCAACGGCACGAACGGCACCCGCCGCGACACCGCCACCACCTCCCAATCCGGCGCCCCCGAGAACAGCTTGACCGAAGCCGTTCCCACGAGCCCCGATGCCCCGACGATCAGGATTTTCTTCCCGGCCATGTTCTCGATCTTTTGTGATTGGATGGATGTCAGGCGTTCAGGTCAAACGAAGCAGGCTCGCGACCGAGATATCTTCGTCAAGGTCAGGCCAATGAATGCCTTGACCACGTCCAATGAACCGCCAATGGCCGCGTTGTTCGGGCGTGGCATCGCGCAGTCGAGGGAACCATTCCAGGGGCGCCGCCAGCTCACGCCCGTCCGCCAGCGTTACCCGCAATAGCGAGGTGTCGGTTTGAACGTCTGTTGCCGAGGCGTCGAACTTAACCGCCAAAGTGGGCATTCCATGCCTCCTGAAACATCACGCGATTCTCGATCACCATAAGGCGAATCCGGTTCAACTCCTGTGATCGAAAACCATAGGAACTCGCAAGTTCTATGGGGTCCAACCAATATTTGGCTACGCGGTCGCCATGCTCAACATGGATATGCGGCGGCTCGTCGTTCTCCAGACTGTAAAAGAAGAACCGAAACCCCGCTACCCTGAGGACTGTCGGCATTACCCGGGCCTCGATGATAGCGGCATTTTACTCTCGCACCTTCCGCACGACGTCCGTCGTGCCGTCGATCAGGAAGTTGTGGTACGTGCGGCGGCTGACGCGCCAGCCGCCGCCGGTGCGGGTCCATTGGTCGTCATACTCGCCCCAGCAGGTGTAATGCTCGCCGTCGCAATGATTGATGCCTTCATGGACGGCGTAGAAATGTGCCTTTGACGCCGCCGTGTCGCCGTCGACCGTGACGCGGAAGTTGCAGACATTGTGGTGGGTGGCGCCGCAGTCCGAGCCCGGGCCCATGCCGCGCGTGACGTGGGCGATCAGCGGCGCCAGGCCTTCCTGGACCTTGCCGTTGGTCGAGCGGTAATCGCCGATGCAGTCCTCGGTGAAGACCTCGTCCAGCCGGTCGAACGCCTTTTGATCGATGAGATCGCAATAGCGGATATAGACCTGCTCGATCGCGTGCTTGTCGGCGAGATAGGCTGCGAAGCGGGTGGTCATCCCTCTTCCTCGACCATGACCTGGGCAATAGCGCGT
>DATBAZ010000400.1:0-6652 GCA_036271255.1 Alphaproteobacteria bacterium | reverse complement strand
CAGCAGCTCACGCGGCCGCTTGTACGACCCGTAATACATGCCGCGGAAGATGTGCACGTAGACGACCAGGAAGAACATCGACGAGCCGTTGGAATGCAGCGTGCGCAGCAGCCAGCCGCCGTTGACGTCGCGGGTGATGCGGTCGACCGAGGCGAAGGCCAGGTCGGTGTTCGGCGTGTACTGCATCGCCAGGAACACGCCGGTGATGATCATGATCACCAGCATCACTAGCGCCAGCGCGCCGAAATTCCAGAGATAGTTGAAGTTCCGCGGCGTCGGGAAGACGCCATATTCCTTCGACAGCATGGTGAAGACCGGCAGCCGATCGTCGACCCAGCGGATCACGGGGTTCTGGAACGTGGAGGGGGTTTTTGTATGGGCCATGCGAGCGGTCCTTCTTTCCGTCAGCCGATGCGGACGACGGTGTCGCTGGTGAAATTATAGGGCGGAATCGCGAGATTCGCCGGCGCCGGTCCATGGCGCACGCGGCCCGACGTATCGTACTGCGAGCCGTGGCAGGGGCAGAGATAGCCGCCCCATTCGCCGCGCATGTCGGTCGGCTTGTTGCCCAGCGGAATGCAGCCCAGATGGGTGCAGATGCCGATCAGGATCAGCCAGGGGGACTTCTTGACGCGATCCTTGTCGGTCCACGGCTCGGACGGGTCGAGAAGGTCGCCCGCCTTCACGTTCTCGGCCTCGGAGATCTCCTGGGCGGTGCGGTGCCGGATGAAGACCGGCTTGCCCTGCCACATATAGACGACGCCCATGCCCTCGGCGATGTTCGCGATGTTCACGTCGATCGACGACAGGGCCAGCGTATCGGTTGCCGGGTTCATGCTGTCGACCAGCGTCCAGGCGACACCGGCCGCGCCGACCGCGCCGATCGCTCCAGCCGCCAGATAAATGAATTCGCGACGTGTCTGCCCGTCGCCTTCGCCGTGGTGCGTGGCATCGACCATCAATATTCTCCCGAAACTCCGAATGCGCCGCCGGCAGGGGCTGAACCTCGGCTAGCTGACAGACCAAGGCACGAGCGTGGACCCGACGACGGGACCGATATACATGCCGTCCATCGCCTTGCAAAGCGGGGGCGCACGACATAGTGTCGCGACCGCTCCGCCGCCCGGTTTCCGCAGTGATCCGCCTCGTCCTGTTTCAACCCGATATTCCGCAAAATGCCGGCGCCATGATGCGTCTTTCCGCCTGTATGGGCATATCTCTCGATCTTGTCGAGCCTTGTGGCTTCCCGCTCGACGATCAGCGGATGAAGCGGGCTGGAATGGACTACCTCCCGATGCTGGATTTGGTGCGCCATACGTCATGGGAATCATTCAGGAATATGCCCGGCGGACGGCTGATCCTTCTGACCACCGCGGGCGATGTCAGCCATGCCGACTTTGCCTTCCGCGCGGACGACCGGATCATCGTCGGCCGCGAAAGCGCCGGCGTGCCGCCTGAGGTGCACGATGCGGCGGACGCCCGCATTCGCATTCCCATGCGTCCCGGCATACGCTCGATCAATGTCGCCCAGGCCGCCGCCATAGGCATCGCCGAGGCCCTCCGCCAGACCGGACAGCTGCCATGACCGCCCAAGCAAATGCAGACACGAGGGTCACCGCCACCCATTTCGCCACGCCCGAGGAACGCGAGCGCGCCCGCGCCTGGTTCCAGTCCCTGCGCGACCGCATCTGCGCCACCTTCGAGGACATCGAGGACACGCTGACCGGCACCCACAGCGACCTGCCCGCCGGCCGGTTCGAACGCAAGGAATGGAAGCGTGAAGCCGACGGCGGCCATGGGGGTGGGGGCCATGAGGGCGGCGGCGGCGTCATGTCGGTAATGAAGGGCCGGGTGTTCGAGAAGGTCGGCGTCAATATCTCGACCACCTACGGCACCTTCAGCCCGGATTTCCGCAAGCAGATCCCCGGCGCGGCCGAGACCGGCGAATTCTTCGCCACCGGCATCAGCCTGGTCGCCCATCCGCGCTCGCCCAAGGTGCCGACCACCCATATGAACACGCGGCTGATCGCCACCTCGAAGAGCTGGTTCGGCGGCGGCGCCGACCTGACGCCGATGCTGGCTAACGAGGCCGACACCGCCACCTTCCACCGCGCGCTCGAAGCCGCGTGCGACGGCCACGACGCCGATTACTATCCGCGCTTCAAGAAATGGTGCGACGAGTATTTCTACCTGCCGCACCGGGGCGAAACGCGCGGCGTCGGCGGCATCTTCTACGACTATCTGGCGACCGGCGACTGGGAGGCGGATTTCGCCTTCACCCGCGATGTCGGCGCGGGCTTCCTCAAGGCCTATGAACCGATCGTGCGACAGCACATGGACGCGCCCTGGACCGAGGAGGACCGCGCCCATCAGCTGAAGCGGCGCGGCCGCTATGTCGAGTTCAACCTGCTCTACGACCGCGGCACGGTCTTCGGACTGAAGACCGGCGGCAATGTCGAAGCAATCCTGATGTCCCTGCCGCCGCTGGCGGGGTGGGGCTGATCCCATATGACATCCGACGCCAAGCCGCCCTGCGGCGACGAAGCCGTCCGGAACAAGACCGGCCGCGACTGGGCAACCTGGTGTGCGCTTCTGGACGGCGATGGCGCCGCGGCGATGAGTCATCCGGAGATCGTCGCCATCGTCCACGACAAATATGACGGCGGCTCATGGTGGTCGCAGATGGTGGCGGTGGGTTATGAACGGCTGCGCGGCTTGCGCCAGGAACGACAGGGCCGCGACGGCGCCTATGCAGCCTCGGCCAGCAAGATCGTTCCGGCCGGTGCCGCCAGGGCGCATGATTTCTTCACCGACGAGGCCAACCGTCGCCGCTGGCTGGACATGGATGTCACGATCCGCACCGCGCGCCGCCCAGTCTCGGTCCGCATGACCTGGCCGGACAACAGCATCGTCGCCGTCTGGATCACCGAGAAAGGCGATGCCAAATGCAACGTCGCCATCGAGCACGGCAAGCTGCTGGATGCCCACGCGGTAGAGGCGACCAAGGCTTACTGGAAGGAAACGTTAGGCAGGCTGACAGAAGCCGTCGCCTAGCGATCACGCAGGCGAGCCAGGCACGCCTCTTTATCCGGCGCGAAATCCGCCTCGATCCACCAGCGTTCCAGCTCGGCCAACGTCCGGCCCATGCCGGGACCGGCCTCGATGCCCACAGCCTTGAGGTCGGCACCGGTCAGCGGGAATTTCGGTTCGGTCCAGCCTTCGATGAAGCGGATCAGACCAGCCAGCGTGCCGGTCTCGATATCGGCCTGCATCGCGGCGTCCCGCAGCCATGCCGGCTCAGCGCCATAGAGCGCCCGGCCGAATTTGCGCCGGGCGACCAGCCCGATACGATCGGTGTAGCCACCGATGAGGCGCAGATGCGCCTCATCGCGATTTGAGAGCTTCAGCCGGTCCTTCAGCGCACCCAGCAGCTCGGTCGAGGGCGCGCCGGTCAGCGCAGCCAGCCGCCGCAGCGGATCGGCAGGCAGGCCAAGCTCCCGTTCCAGCGCGACCATCCTCGAAAGCCCTGCCAGATTCACGGCGGCGTGCAGGGTATGTGCCATGACGCCGGCCTCGATCATCGCCGCCCAGGCCGGGGCGGGATCGGGCGCGGCCAGGGTCTTGAGCAGCTCGACCCGAATACGTTCCCCGGACAGGCGCTCGATCATGCCGGCCAGCTTCGCGCTCGCCGCCAGTCCATCGGCATCAAGCGCGCCGCGCCCGTACCAGGCGTGGAAGCGGAAAAACCGCAGGATGCGCAGCGCGTCTTCGGCGATGCGCTGTACCGCCTCGCCGATGAAGCGGATATGGCCGGCGCGGGCGTCGGCTTCACCACCGAAGAAGTCGGTGATCGCGCCGTCGCGGTCGGCATAGAGCGCATTCATGGTGAAATCGCGCCGCGCGGCGTCCGCCCGCCAGTCGTCGGTGAAGGCGACCACCGCGTGCCGGCCGTCGGTTTCGACGTCGCGGCGCAGCGTCGTCACCTCGAACGGCTGGCGGCCGACCATGACGGTGACGGTGCCATGGGCGAGACCGGTTGGAATCGCCTTCAGGCCGGCAGCCTCGACCGCGCGAACGACCCCCTCAGGCATCGCGGGGGTGGCGACGTCGATATCGGATACTTTGCGGCCGAGCAGGCCGTCGCGCACCGCGCCGCCGACGAAGCGGAAATCGATGCCGCCGGCGTCCAGCGCCGCGATCAGCGTCCGCGTCGCCTTGGCGTCCAGCCAGGAACGGCCCTTTAGCATGCGGGTTGCCGGCATGATCGCCGCGGTTCAGCCGGCGAAGATTTCGGCGAGATTGACCAGCATGCCGGCGGTCGCGCCCCAGATGTTCCGCTGTTCATAGCGGAAGACATAGAAATAGCGTGTGACACCCTGGAAGTCGTAGCTCTCGGTCTGCCGGTTGCCAGGATCGAGGATGAAGTCGAGCGGCACCTCGAACGCATCGCCGACCTCGTTGGGATCGAGCTTGAGCGTGAATTCGGGTTCGATCAGGGCCACGACAGGCGTCACGGTGAACCCCGTGCGGGTGACATAGCGGTCCAGCCGGCCCACCGGCTCGACATAGGTGCGGACGAGGCCGACCTCCTCCTCCGCCTCACGCAGCGCCGTTGCGACCGCGTCGGCATCGCCGTCCTCGACCCGCCCCCCCGGGAAGGCGATCTGGCCGGCATGCTGCTTCAGATGCTCGGTGCGCTGGGTCAGCAGGATGGAGAAGCCCTGTGGCCGGTCGACCAGCGGCACCAGCACAGCCGCGGCCCGCAGCGCGCCCGCCGGGAACATGCCGGGATTGAGCTCATGGTCGCCGCGACCCAGCCCGCCGCCCCGGTCGGGGCCCGGGGGCCGGTCCCGGAAGACACGGCGGATGTCGCCCTTCGTCAGGCCCCCCTTGGCCGGAACTGAGGGCGCCGGCTTCACGCCGTCGCTTCCGGCCCCGGCAACTGCCCCAACGGAAAGAATGTCTGCCCGCTCCATACGCCCAGCTCGGTTCCTTGCGGCGTCTGCCGTTCCTCGGCGAGTTCAACCAGCTCGTAGAAGACGGCGCGCCCGATACGCGCCTCCAGACGGTCGCGGATCAGGATATAGGGTGCGGGTGCGTCGCTCAACTCAGGGTCCCCGGCCGCACCGTGGGCGACGCGGATGGGATGGTCCGGACCGGCCGTCACCCACTCGTCCAGATTGGTGCGGAAGGACAGAATCTGCCCCTCGCCCTTGCCTTCGACCTTCACCTCGACCGCGACGAAGGGCACGTCGTCGACCGCGATCCGCCCGTGCTCGGCCGGGGTGATCAGCCAGTAGTCGCCGGCATCGTCGCGCTTCAGAACGGTCGAAAACAGCTTGACCAGGGCAATTCGCCCGATAGGAGAACCGTGATAGAACCAGCTCCCGTCCCGGGCGATCCGCATATCGTATTGCTGTTCCGGCCGGCCGTCGCCCGGCGGAAACGGAAGCGTGCTGGGGGTGGGCATTTTGTCCATACTCATGGTCGCTCTAATATGCCTAGATAAGCATGAGGGCACGAGGGTAGTAGGGAAGGATCGGGGTTGATGAGTTTGACCGAGACACAGGGCGCCGCCGGGGCGGAGATCGAGGCCCGCCATCTGGCGGACCGGATCGAGGCGGCCGCGGACCGGCTGAAGGCGCTGCGCACCGGAATCGGCCGGGTGATTTTCGGCCAGGAAACCGTGATCGAGCATACGCTGGTCAGCATCCTGGCGGGTGGCCACGTGCTGCTGATCGGCGTTCCCGGCCTGGCCAAGACCAAACTGGTCGAGACGCTGGGGCTGGGCCTCGGCCTCGACGCCAAGCGCGTCCAATGCACCCCCGACCTGATGCCCGCCGATATCCTGGGCTCCGAAGTGCTGGAGGAGGCCGGCGACGGCCGCCGCGCCTTCCGCTTCATTCCCGGCCCGGTCTTCTGCCAGCTGCTGATGGCCGACGAGATCAACCGCGCATCCCCACGCACCCAGTCGGCGCTGCTGCAGGCGATGCAGGAGCGCAAGGTCTCCGGTGCCGGCGCCGACCGTGAGCTACCGGCGCCGTTCCACGTGCTGGCGACCCAGAACCCGCTGGAGCAGGAGGGCACCTATCCGCTGCCGGAGGCGCAGCTCGACCGCTTCCTGATGCAGATCGATGTCGGTTATCCCGATCTCGGCGCCGAACGGCGGATGCTGATCGAGACCACCGGCGCCATCGAAGCCAAGCCGGCCCAGGTGATGACCGCGCAGGAGCTGATCGAGGCGCAGCTTCTGGTCCGCCACGTGCCGATCGGCGAAAAGGTGGTCGAAGGGATTCTGACCCTGGTGCGCGCCGGACGGCCGATGGATACCGACCAGGCCGATATCCGCCGCCATGTCGCCTGGGGCCCTGGACCCCGCGCCAGCCAGGCGCTGGCGCTGGCCGCACGCGCCCGGGCGCTGCTCGAGGGGCGGCTGTCGCCGTCGCTGGACGATGTCGTGGCCCTGGCCCGCCCGGTGCTGCGCCATCGCATGGCGCTGTCCTTCACCGCGCGCGCCGACGGCGTCAGCCTGGACGGGCTGATCGACGCGCTGGCCGCGCGGCTGGGCTGACCCCAGCCGTTTTGGCCCACCCATCCGACCAACGGTCCGGACGCGATCCGGACGCCGGCTTGCGGCTCGGCCTTGGCGCGG
>DATBAZ010000399.1:0-5177 GCA_036271255.1 Alphaproteobacteria bacterium | reverse complement strand
CCAGCTGCTGACGCAGAACGCCCGCCTCTCCAACTCGGAACTCTCGCGGCGTCTCGGCGTGTCCCGCTCGACTATCCAGTCCAGGATCGAGCGGCTTGAGCAGACCGGGGTGATCCAGGGCTATACGCTGAAGCTCAACCCCAAGAGCGAGAAGAACGTCGTCCAGGCCCACGTCTCGATCAGCGTCGCGCCCAAGCTGCAAGCTGCCGTCGAGCGCGCCCTTCTGAAGCTGCGCGGCGTCGGCACACTCTTCACCACCAGCGGCGCGGACGACCTGATCGCCATTATTCAGGCCGACAGCACCGTGGAACTGGACCAGTGCCTGGATGCGATCCGGGATACGGATGGGGTGCTGGATACGAGGTCGGCAATCGTGCTGTCGACCAGGACGCCGAAGTAGGCTTTTCCTAAAGCTGTGCGGCGGAGTGAAATGCCGGGCTATCGCTCCACTGCAAACCGAATACGCTCGATCATCTCAGCATTCTCACGCGGCAAGTAGAGGAAGTTATTGATATAGCTGCCGCCATCCAGCCCCGCCGGATCGGTATCCTCAAAGGACAACGCAGCAACCGGCAACAGCCGCCGATCCTTGATAAAGAAGCCGTCGTAACCCAGCGCTGCAAACCAATCCGCGACCCGCCCGGGCGCACCGGCATTATGCCGATCCTCAGCCTCGACCAGCACGACCGGTCGATTGGCGGCAATCGTCCCCCGGCCGCCGGCCAGCACCGCTTCCTCATGTCCTTCGACGTCGATTTTGATGAATGAGACGTCCGTCAGCCCGAACGAATCCAGCGTCCGGGTGGCGACCGGTCGGACGGCGATGGTCTCGCGCCGGTGGATCATCGACAGCGGGTTGCTCGTCTCGATCGTGGCGACGCCGGTATTGTCGGCAACGACGCGGAATTCGGCCTGACCAGCCGAATCCGACAGCGCCGCATCTTCCAGCCGCACGCGGGCGCTCAGGAACCGGCGCAGGAACGGCCAAAGGTCGGTATTGGGCTCGAAGGCGATGACTTGCCGCGCACGGCGCTGCATGGCGAAGGCATAGATGCCCATATTCGCCCCGACGTCGACCGCGATCCCGTCAGGCCGGCAGAAGAGCGGGATCAGCCAGTATTCGGCATCGAAATGATGCTTGCGGAACGTCCGGTTGTACTGAGTCCAGGCAACCGGAAAGCGGAGCGAGAGATAGTGGGCGAGGGCGTGCTTCAGGCGGCTCGGATGCATATCTGACGATAGCATCCGAATGCCTGATTCTATCCGTTAATCGACCGGGAACTCGACGCCCTGGGCCAGCGGCAGGTCCTTGCCGTAATTCACCGTGGTGGTGACGCGGCGCATATAGGCTTTCCAGCTGTCCGAGCCGGATTCGCGGCCGCCCCCGGTTTCCTTCTCGCCGCCGAAAGCCCCGCCGATCTCGGCGCCCGAGGGGCCGATATTGACGTTGGCGATGCCGCAGTCCGAGCCGACCGCCGAGACGAAGATCTCGGCCTCGGCCAGATCGGTGGTGAAGATCGACGAGGACAGGCCTTGCGGCACGTCGTTGTGCAGCCGGATCGCCTCGGTCAGATCGTTGTACTTCATGACATAGAGGATCGGTGCGAAGGTCTCGCGGCGGACGATCTCGGCCTGGTCCGGCATCTCGACGATGGCGGGCTCGGCATAATAGGCTGCGTCGCTGCCGACTGCCGCGCGCTTGCCGCCGCTTACCTTTCCGCCCGATTTCTCGGCGGCCTGGAGCGCGGCCTGCATGTTGTCGAACGCGCCCTTGTCGATCAGCGGGCCGATCAGCTTGCCGGCGGCGCGCGGATCGCCAATCTGGAGCGTCTTGGCTGCCTTTTTCAGGCGCGGCATCAAAGCATCGTAGACGCTGTCATGGACGAACAGGCGGCGTAGCGTCGTGCAGCGCTGGCCGGCGGTGCCCATAGCGGAGAACAGGATGGCGCGCAGCGCCAGGTCCAGATTGGCCGAAGGCGCAACGATGGCGGCATTGTTGCCGCCCAGCTCGAGGATCGGGCGGGCAAAGCGCTTGGCCAGCCGCGGCCCGACTTCACGCCCCATGCGGGTCGAGCCGGTGGCCGACAGCACGGCGACATGCGGATGGTCGACCAGCACCTCGCCAATGGCCTTGTCGCCCATCAGCAGGGTGGAGAGGCCGGCCGGCACCGCGCCGAAACGGGCGGCGGCGCGCTCGAACAAAGCCTGGGTGGCGAGCGCCGTCAGCGGCGTCTTCTCCGACGGCTTCCAGACCACCGAGTTGCCGCAGACCAGGGCCAAGGCCGCGTTCCAGGCCCAGACCGCGACCGGGAAGTTGAAGGCGGAGATGACGCCGGTGACGCCCATCGGCTGCCATGTTTCCATCATGCGATGGTCGGCGCGCTCGGTCGCGATGGTGCGGCCATAGAGCTGGCGGGAGAGGCCGACGGCGAAGTCGCAGATATCGATCATCTCCTGCACTTCGCCCAGGCCCTCGCTCGTGACCTTACCGGCCTCGAGCGTCACCAGCCGGCCGAGATCGGCCTTGTTGGCGCGCAGCTCCTCGCCGAACAGGCGGATCAGCTCGCCGCGCTTGGGGGCGGGGATCTGGCGCCATGCCAGGAAGGCCTGGTGTGCGGTCTCGATCGCCGCCGTCGCCTGGGCAGCGTCGATCGTACGCACGTCGGCGGTCTTCTCGCCGGTGATCGGCGAGCGGGCGGTGAGGTCGCCGCCGTTCCAGGCCTGCTCGGATACGCCCAGGCGGCCGAGTATGGTCGCCGCTTCGAAGGCGGGTGTCGCGAGATCCATAATGTGCTCCGTTTTCATTTTTGCCGTCATTCCCGCGAAAGCGGGAATCCATTTCGGACTTCCGTGCCGGGGGAAGGATGGATTCCCGCTTTCGCGGGAATGACGATCAAAATGTTGCCAGGTTTTACGCCGCCAGCGAAACGCCGGCCTGCATTGCATAGGCCTTGCCGAAGCGGTTCTCCAGGAACGCCGCCAGCGGAATCTCTTCCTGCAGGATCAGGCCGCGGTCGGTGGCCAGCTTGCCATGGGCCAGCATGTCCAGCACGGCGCAGATCGCCGAGGCGGTGGTCACCTGGATAGCGGCCCAGCTGCGCTTGCCGTCGTGGTGGGCATAGATCTTATTGGCATAGGAGTGCTGCATCAGCTTGCCGTTCTGCTGGCCGATCGCCGTGACGAAGATCACCACGACGTCCTGGTCGGTGGTCGGCACTGCGTTCTCCAGCACTTCCTTCAGCAGGTCGCGCCGTTCCGACAGGCGCAGGTCCTGCAGCAAGGTCTTCATGATGTCGCGGTGGCCGGGATAGCGGATGGTGCGATAGGCCAGGTTGCGGACCTTGCCGCCCAGCGTCTGGCACAACGAGCCCAGCCCGCCCGAGGTGTTGAAGGCCTCGTAATGGACGCCGTCGAGGGCGAAATGCTCGACGTCTTCCAGGGCCGCCACGCTCACCAGCTTGCCGTCGACCAGCGCGTCGCAGGGCTCGCAATATTCGTTGATCACACCGTCGGTCGACCAGGTCAGGTTGTAGGTCAGGCTGTTCGACGGATAGAGCGGCAGGGCGCCGACGCGCATGCGCAGCACCTCGACCGAATCGAAATCCTTCACCAGGTCGTTGGCGACGATGGAGATGAAGCCCGGCGCAAGGCCGCACTGGGGGATGAAAGCCTTCTGGGCGGTCTTCGCCAGCTCGCTGACGATACGGGTCGAGGCGACGTCCTCGGTCAGGTCCAGGTAATGGACGCCGGCCTCATGGGCCGCGCCGGCGATGGCGGCGGTCAGCCGATAGGGGGCGGCGCTCAACACGGCGAAGCGGCCTTTCATGGCGGCGGCCAGCGCGGCGCTGTCCGACACGTCCAGCCCCCGCGTCTTGACGCCCTGGGCTTCGAGCTTCGCCAGCGCGCCGGGCGACCGGTCGGCGACCGTCACGGTATATTCGCCGGTGCGGGTCAGCAGTTCGGCGATCGTCTCACCGATATTGCCGCCGCCGATTACCAGAATGTCATGCATCGCAAAGCCCTCCCTGACGGGTATTCAAATCCTCAGATAAGTCTAGGTTCCTGACCTGTCGGGTTGAATCGGCCCAGCTGACGGAAAGGGCGATATTCTCGATCAATCTGGCGGGTTTTGCGGCAATATGCCGAAAAGCGGATTCGTGAGAGGGGAAGGCAGTGCATTTCGAACGAATTCTGGACGGTTTCACCTTCCTCGAAGCGCCGCGAGTCGACGATCGGGGCAATCTCTGGTTCAGCGAGGTCATGGACGGCGGCGTCTTTCGCTTGTCACCCGACGGCAAGACCGAGGGTTTCGTCACCGACCGCAAATATATCGGCGGCCTGGCGTTGACCCAGGATGGCGGCTTTGTGTTCTCAAGCCGGCCCGGACTCGAATATTTCAACCCCGGCACCGGCGAGCGACGGCCGTTGAAATTCCTCTATCAGGGCAAGCCGATCGTCCATATCAACGACATCCAGCCCGATGCACAGGGCAGCCTGTTCGTCGGCGGCACGCACACCCCCGACATCGACGAACGCGGCCTGCCGCGCCATACCGCGATCTATCGCATCGATCCGTCGGGCAAGACTGCCATGCTGGCCGATGGTATCGCCGTCTCCAATGGCATGGGGTTCAGCCCGGACGGCAAGCAGCTCTATTTTGCCGAGACACTGCAGGGCGTGGTCGTCTTCGACCTGACGCCGGACCGCACGCTGGCCAACCGCCGCCTGCTGGCCGAATTCTCCGGCGCCGACGGGCTGCAGGTCGACGTCGAGGGCGGCATCTGGGCCGCCAATTATGCCAAGGGCAATATCACCCGTTTCCTGCCCGATGGCACGGTCGACCAGTTCCACGATTTCTCGGACCGCTTCGACGGCTGCCGCATCACCAGCCTCACCTTCGGCGGGGCCGACCTCAGGGACCTCTACGTCGTCACCGCCGGCGACTACCGCAAACCGCTGAAGAAGGACGGCTGGATCTACAAGGCGCGCAGCGATGTGGCGGGGCAGCCGGTGCCGAAGGTGCGGTTTTAAGTGCTTGGCCGCTTGACTGTTTCTTTCCGCTGAGGCCGATATGAAAACCAATCGGGCGCTTGGTTGCCTGGCTGGTTGAAGAACGGGGATTCGATGGACTTTCCACAGAAGTTGCGGGCGGCGATGGAGGCCAAGCCCGAGGCGAT
>DATBAZ010000398.1:0-13155 GCA_036271255.1 Alphaproteobacteria bacterium | reverse complement strand
CCGTTACTTTTATTGGTGAGCTTCCGGCCGGCACACGGTCGATTCCGTTCGTCAGCGGCGCCAAGGCAGGCATCGGCCATTACGGCGAATTCGCATCGACGCCGCTGGAATTCCTGCACCGCGCCTACAACGAATGCGGCGAGGTTTCCGAGTTCGATCTCGCCGGTCTGAACACCGTGCTGATGATCGGCGCGGAGGCGCATGAGGCGTTCTTCCGTGCGCCCGACGACCAGCTGAACGCGGCCGCCGCCTATCAGATGATGGTACCGATTTTCGGCGAGGGCATTCAGTTCGGCGCGCCGCCAGATATCGAGCGCCAGCAACTGCGCATCCAGTATCAGGGCCTGCGCTATGAGAAGATGGCGAGCTATTCCGGCACCGTCGCCAAGGAGGTCCAGGACTTCATTGCCGATTGGGGCGACAGCGGCGAGTTCGACTTCTACGAGGCCTTCACCGACCTGACGCTGAAGACCTCGACCCACTGCCTGCTGGGCTCTGACTTCCGCTACAAGCTGACCGGGGAGTTCGCCGAGCTCTATGCCGCCCTCGACGAGGGGCTGGATGCCGCGGCGATCCGCGACCCGAACGCCCAGAAGGAAGCATACGTCAAGCGCGACCAGGCACGGATGCGCCTGCAGGAGCTGATCACCGAGGCGGTACGCGACCGGCGGGCGCGTGACTTCCACTCCGACGACATGCTCGAAATCTACATGACCGCCACTTATGAGGACGGCACGCCGCTGACCGAGCATGAGATCACCGGCATGGTGATCTGGTTCATGTTCGGCGGCCACCATACCTCGTCCAACACCTCCGCCTGGACCCTGCTGGAGATCTGCCGCAACGCCCAGTACACGGCCGAGCTGCAGGCTGAGGTCGACGCTGTGTTCGCGGCAGGCAAAGAGGCCAGCATGACGACGCAGCGCGACATCCCGTTGCTCGATGGGTTCATCCGGGAATCGCTGCGCGTGCATCCGCCGCTGAACGCCATCACCCGCCGGGTGCTGAGCGATTTCGAGTACAAGGATTACAAGGTCGAGGCCGGCAAAAACATCATGCTCTGCCCCCATGTGGCGCATAAGCTGCCGGACTATTTCCCCAACCCGGAAACGTTCGACCCGCGCCGGCCGAACCCGGAGAATGTCTTCGCCCTGATCCCGTTCGGCGGCGGACGCCACAAATGCATCGGCAATGCCTTCGCCCTGCTGCAGGTGCGCACGATCTTCACTTGGCTGCTGCATTTCTACGAGTTCGAGCTGGCGCAGCCGGCGGAATATTACCGCGAGGTGATGCCGACCCTGATCCTGCGGCCCTCCGACCCCTGCCGGGTCAAGTATCGCCGGCGCAACGTCTGACCATGGCCCGCAAGTACCGTGTCGTCGTCGACAAGGGCATCTGCCAGGGCCACAGCGTCTGTGTGGCCCACGCCCCCGAGGTGTTCCGTACCATCGATGACGGGGGCCCATATCCGATGGTCGACCTGATCACCGACCGGCCGGTCGAGGAGCTGCTGCCCAAGGTCGAGGCGGCCGAGGAGCTGTGCCCCAACGGCGTCATCCGCATTGTTTACGAGGATTGAGAATGCTGACCCACCTGTGCCTCATCACCTATAAGGACCCCAAGTCGGTCGACGCGGCGACGCAGAAAGCGATCGAGGGCGCATACCTGAAGCTCCCGTCGGTCATCCCCGGCATCACCTCGATGAAGGTCGGCCGCGATGCGGGCCTCTTGGACGGCAATGCCGACCTCTGCATTCTCGCCACCTTCGAAAGCCAGGATGCTTTCAAGAACTACTCAACCCACGAGGCCCACGGCACGGTGATCTTCCCAGTGCTGGGCCATCTGATGCAGGGCTGGTCGACGGCGCAGTTCGAGGCTTGATCGTCACATATTGCTGATCGTCGACAGCAATATCAGCTTGCACCGGCGCAGGTGCCTTTGCTCTCCCCGAACTTCCTTTTCCAGCACCTTCTCGATGGTGAGCCCGGTCAGCATGCAATGGACGAAGATCAGCGCCTCCTGAAGCTGGTCGTCGGTCAGGTCGCTGTCGTGGAAAATCTCGTGCAGGGTCTTGATGTGCTCGCGGGCGTTCTCGTCGAAGGTCGCCATGCGGCGGTCGACCATTTCGCGGCTGGCGAGCAGGATTTCCAGCCCGGCGAGATAGACGTCGTCCTTATAGTGCTCCCACATGCATTCGACGAAGGCGTCCACCCGATCGGCCAGGGTGCCCTCGCGCAGGTGCGGTGCCGAGACCGAGGCGATGAAGCGCTCGTGCGAGATCGTCATGACCTCGGCGAGGATGTCTTCCTTTGAGCCGAAATGATGCTGCGCCGCGCCCCAGGTGATGCCGGCGCGCTCGGCGATTCGGCTGGCGCTGGCGGCGGCATAGCCGCCTTCCTTAATCAGCGAGATCGCGGCGCCCAGGATCTTTTCCCGCGTGTTTTTCGACTTCTGCGCCTGCCGGCCCAGCGGGATTACGGCGTCCGTCACTCTGTCATGCTCCAATCGAGGTCCCGAACGGTATCCGGCTGCGCGCGAACGCCGCGTATGGTCGATAGCCGATAATAGATAGATTTGGGAACGACAGCACAGCATCGCCGCCGCCGCAATGATGCCGCGCGGAAATCAGGGGGAAGAAACCATGGGAATTCTTGACGGTAAAGTCGCAATCGTAACCGGTGCGGGCCAGGGCGTGGGCGAAGGCATCGCCGTTGCCCTGGCGAAGGAAGGCGCCTCCCTGGTCGTCGCCGGCCGCACGGCGTCCAAGGTCGAGCGCACGGCCAAGACGATCGAGGGCTTCGGCGGCAAGGCGCTGGCCGTCGGCTGCGACGTCTGCAAACCGGAGGATATCGCCGCCACCATCGAGACCACGCTGAAGACCTTCGGCGGCATCGATATCCTGGTGAACAACGCCCAGATCGTCCACAACGACCTGTTGAACAATCTCAGCGATCAGCAATTTACCGACACGTTCGACAGCGGCCCCTTCGCCACCTTCCGCTTCATGAAGGCTGTCTATCCCCATCTGAAGGCGCGCGGCGGCGGCCATATCGTCAATCTCGCCACGTCAGCGTCCCAGCGCTGGGACGCCAAGGGCTATGGCGTATACGCCGCGGCCAAGCAGGCGATCCGCTTGCTGTCGCGCACCGCCGCCCATGAATGGGCGCTGGACAATATCCGCGTGAACACGGTGGCGCCGCTTTCTATGTCGCCGGCCCTGAAGGACTGGATGGCCGCCGACCCTGAAGGCACCAAGGCCTTCCTCGATACCGTGCCGTCCCGCCATGTCGGCGATCCGGAGATGGATATCGGCCGCGCCGTGGTGTTCCTCTGCGGCCCCGACTCCCGCTACGTCACCGGCGTCACCCTGCCGCTGGACGGCGGCCAGGCGAACTTCGGGTAATTCTCTTCCCTGGTTTCTCGTCATGGCCGGGCTTGACCCGGCCATCCACGCAATGCCGCTGCGTCGGTGCTAACGGATAGGCGTGGATGCCCGGGTCAAGCCCGGGCATGACGGTGCAGGAAGTAAGTTCTAGAAAACAATTCACTAGAAATCTTTTTTATGTCTTTATGCATCCAGGCAACCACGCCGTGGACACACGCAGGGACATGGGGATGAAACGGATCGCGCTGGCGCTTATCGCGCTGCTGACGCTTTCGATCGCGCAGGCAATGGCGGCGGATACTGCCGATTGGCCCTTCGTCGGCGGCGATATCGGCGGCCAGCGTTACTCGCCGTTAGGTGAGATCACCAAGGACAATGTCGGCAAGCTGAAGGTCGCCTGGACCTACCATACCGGCGACTTCTCGCCGGGCGGGCCGGACAAGTCGACTACCGCCTTCGAGGCCGCGCCGATAGAGGTCGCCGGCACGCTCTATCTCTGCTCCCCCAACGACCGGGTCATCGCGCTCGACCCCGAGACGGGCAAGGAGAAATGGAAATTCGTCCCCACCGTCAACCAGGCCGGCGTCTATGAGGCGGTGTGCCGGGGCGTGAGCTTCTGGCACGACAGCGCGGCCCAGGCCGGCGCGGTGTGCGCTGAGCGCATCTTCGTCGGCACCATCGATGCGCGGCTGATCGCGCTCGATGCCAAGGACGGCAAGCCCTGCGCCGGCTTCGGCAAGGAGGGCACGGTCGATCTGAAGGAAGGGTTGGGCGACGTCCAGCCCGGCGAATATTACATGACCTCGCCGCCGCTGGTGATCGGCGACCTCGCGGTCCAGTCGGCTTTCGTCAAGGACGTGCAGCGGCTGGATGCGCCGAGCGGCGCCGTCCGCGCCTTCGATGCGCGCACGGGTGAGCTCAAATGGGTGTTCGACCCCGTGCCGCCGGAAAAGACCCCGGTGACGGCCGATCAGGTCAAGCAGGGCACGGTGCTGACCAAGGGCACGCCCAATGCCTGGGGCATGCTGTCGGCCGATGCCGAGCATGGAATCGTGTTCGTGCCGACCGGCAACCCGTCGCCCGACCATTATGGCGGGGCCGAGCGCGGCAACATGGATTATTACGGCTCGTCGGTCGTCGCGCTCGACGCCGCGACCGGGGCGGTGAAATGGCATTTCCAGACCGTGCATCACGATCTGTGGGACTATGACGTCGCCGCCCAGCCGGTCGCCTACAGCGCCAAGGACGGGACACCGGGCCTGATCCAGGCGACCAAGCTGGGCTTCACCTTCCTGCTGAATCGGGAGACCGGCGCGCCGCTGTTCCCGGTCGAGGAAAAACCGGTGCCGCAGACCACGGTGCCCGGCGAGCATACCGCGCCGACCCAGCCCTTCCCGACCAGGCCGGCGCCCTTCCTGCCACCGAACCTGACCCATGATTCGGTCTGGGGCGTCACCTTTTACGACAAGGGCAAGTGCCAGAAGGCGTTCGATGCGCTGGACTATCAGGGCCCGTTCACCCCGCCCAGCCTCAAGGGCATCCTCGAATATCCGGGGCTGGGCGGGGGCATCAATTGGGGCTCGGTCTCCGTCGATCCGATACGGCACCGGATGATCGTCAACGTCCAAATGCTGCCCTTCACCATCAAGCTGGTGCCGCGCGCCCAGGTCCCGACCGGTGGGCAGGTGTCATCCGACCTGGTCGGCTTCGGCCCTCAGGCCGGCGTGCCCTATGCCGTGGCGCGGGCGCCGTTCCTGTCGCCCTACGGCACACCCTGCGTCCCGCCGCCCTGGGGCCGGCTGGCGGCGGTCGATCTCGATACCGGCGACGTGCTGTGGAGCGAGACGCTCGGTACGCTGAAGAACAATCCCAAAGCGCCGCTGATGGGCGACTTCTTCCACTGGGGCACGCCCAATCTCGGCGGCTCGCTTCAGACGGGCAGTGGGGTGATGTTCATCGGCGCGACGATGGACCGCTATATCCGCGCCATCGATACTGACACCGGCAAGCAGATCTGGCGTTATGAGCTGCCCTTTGCCGCGCAGAGCACGCCGATCACCTATAAGCTCACGGCCGCGGGCAAGCAGTATCTGGTGGTCGCCGCCGGCGGCCACGGCGCGCTGGGCGTCGAGCCGGGCGACGCGCTGGTCGCGTTCACGCTTGGGGATTAACGGGAGGACATATGAGCATCGAAGAGAACAAGCGGATCGCCGAGGGCTACTTCATCGCCCAGCGTTCTGGCAATCTGTATGAGGGGCTGGCGTTGCTGGCCGACGACGCCACCTGGTCGGTCCCCGGCAACTGGGAGATGTCCGGCACCTTCACCAAGCCGCAGATGGCGAAGATGTTCGAAAGCCTGAACCTGTTCGAAGGCGGCCTTAATTTCGACCATCTCTCTGTCACCGCCGAGGAGGACCGGGTCGCCGTGCAGACCGTCGTCAGCGGCCACCTGAAGGACGGACGGGACTATCGCAACAACATCTTCTTCCTGTTCCGCATCCGCGACGGCAAGATCCGGGAGGTGACCGAAGTGGTGGATTCCCTGTATTCGCGACAGTTCTGGCTCGGGAAATAAGGTCGCCGAGCGGCAAAATAGCACATCCGGTCTGAAAATCAGGCGGCTAAGGGTCCATACGTATTGACACTTTTAATATGTGGTCTCAATTTCCGCGAAGACTTCAAAAGGAAATGCGGGAGACTGCTGTGGGCGCCACGCCGCCATTCAAAGTCCTGAAGCAAAGCCTCTCGACGGCCGCAGTCAGAGGGGTGAGCAAGGTCAACAATTCCTACGAAGAAATACTGGGAATTATCTCGCTCCTGCTGCGCGGGGTCGAGGTCGATGAGACATGGTATCTGACCCAATACCCGCATCTCGCCGACGCGTTGAAGACGGGCGAGATAAAATCGGCCCGCAATCACTTCATCCATTCAGGCTATTTCGAAGGCCGTTTGCCCCGCGAGCCGGAGTTCGATGAAAAATGGTACTTGGCGCAATACCCCGATGTGGCCGAGGGGATCGCCCGCGGCGAGATAAAGTCAGCCCGCGAACATTACCTGGAGCACGGCTATGCAGAGGGCCGTATCTGCTCGGCAGACGAAGCCCTATCCTGAATCTCTCGAGACCATTGCGGAAGAAACGACGGTGACGCGCGTCTCCTAGCTCGCACCATCATCATGCGACGGGAGAGAATAATGGCGGCGACGCAGGACGACGAAACCGCCATCCGCGGATTGATCGAGGCTTGGGCTGCCGCGGTGCGCCGGAGAGACCATGACGGCGTCCTCGCCCGTCATGCGCCCGACATGCTGATGTTCGACGTTCCGGGCCCGTTTCAGTCGCAGGGGATCGAGGCTTACAGAAAGACCTGGGACGTTTTCTTCGGCTGGATGTCCGGACCGCCGAAATTCGAATTCTCCAACATACGGATCACCGCCGGGGCCGACGTCGCCTTCGTGACGGCCCACGGGCATTGCTACGGTCCCGACGATCACGGCAAGCCGGCCGATCTCGACTTCCGCCTGACCATGGGCCTGCGCAAGATCGATGGCCAGTGGATTGTCGAGCACGAGCACCACTCGATCCCGGCGGCCTGAGCCGTCACGCGGCAGGTAATTCGATCCTGAACAGCGCGCCTGACGGAGAGGGCAGGGCGCTTACTCGCCCGTTATGCGCCGTCACCAGGCCGCGCACGATCGCCAGGCCGAGGCCGGTGCCACCCTGGTTGCGGGTCAGAGTGAAGAACGGATCGAACACCTTATCCAAATTGGCCTCGGCGATGCCGGGGCCATTATCGGCGACGGTCAGCACCGCCACGCCGCCCTCCCGGCGCAGGACGATCGTCACTTCCGGCGCCGGGCCGGCGTGGTGGAGCGCGTTGTCCACGAGGTTGACCAGAATGGTCTCCAAAGCCTCCTCGCCCATCGCCAGGCGGATATCGCCGCGTATGTCGGCAACCAGCCGCAGACCGGTTCCGGAATAACGCTCTTTCAGCCGGTCGAGGATTTCGGCCGGCTTTGATGCCTCGCCGTCCTTCGCCCGCATCACGTCGGCGCGGGCAAGCTCCAATAGGCGAGAGACCAGCGCCGTCATCCGGCCGGCCTCGACATCGAGGTTGGCGAGAAAACGGGCGCGCTCCCCCGCCGACATCTCGTCCAGATGCTCCCTGAGCAGCTCGACCGTGCCGCGGATGGTGGTCAGCGGTGTCTTGAACTCGTGCGAGACATGGGCGGCGAAGTCCCGGATATAGTCGGTACGCCGCTCCATGCTGTCGGCCATGCGCATCAGCGTCTGCCACAGATCGCCGACCTCCCGCACCATTGGGCCGCCGGCGGGAAGCAGTGCGCCGCGTTCTCCGTCCGCAGTGCGTTTCGCCTGATCGGTGACGGCCCGCAGCGGCCGGGCGATCACGGTGACGCCGATGAAGGCGAAGACCGCAACGGTGATCAGCAAAATTCCCAGCAGGGCGAGCAGGTGCCAGCGCTTGCCATAGAGCGCCTCGGCAATGCTTTCCGGGGTGCGGGATGCCAGGATCACCCCGATTACGCGATCGCCCTCCACCACTGGCATCGCGGTGAAGACCCGCACTGTGCTGCCGAGATCGAGGGCCGGGACATAGCCGGGGGCCGAGCCCTTGGCCCGGCCGCGTATGACGCTGACCGGCTCGCCGTTCAGCGCCCGGCGAACTTCCTGCTGGCTTGCGAGGCTTGCGCCGACCGCCTCGCCGGTGCTGGCAACGACGATGCCGTGCCGGTCCATCACCCGCATTCCGGCCAGCGTCATGCGCTGCGCCTCGGCCAGCACCGGTGTCAGGCTTTCGCCTGCCTTGAGCGCCGCCGCATCGGCCGGGGCGGTGGTCGGCGCTGGATCGGGCGGGGGCGGCAGGATGGCGTCGCGCGAGAGGTCCAGCGCGGGGAAGCGGGGCAGCCACGGCCCGTCGAAACCGGGCAGGTGCGACCAGCGGGGATCGACCGGCGGATCGGCCGGGTCGACGGCGCCGCCATTGGCGCGCCAGACGGCGTGATAGCTGGCGGCGACCAGCGCGCCCTGGGCGATCAGTTCGGACTCGGTCTGGCGGATCAGCGCGCTTTCATAGAGGCGCAGCGCCAGTATTCCGCTCAAGGGCAGGGCGAGCAGTACGAGGTTCATCATCAGCAGAATCGTGCCGACCGAAAGGCGACGCCTCATGCGCAGGGGCCGAGCCTGTAGCCGACGCCGTGCACGGTCTCGACCGGGTCGCCGCCCGCGCCCATGAACTTGGCGCGCACCCGGCGGATATGGCTGTCGACCGTGCGGTCGCTGACGAAACGGTGGTCGGAATAGGCGCCGTCCATCAGGCTGTCGCGGTTGAACACCCGCCCGGGGTGCTGCGCCAAGGTCTTGATGAGACCGAACTCGGTAACGGTCAGCACCACCGGCTTGTCGTCCCAATAGGCAGCAAAGCCTGAGAGGTCGAGGCGCAGCCGGCCGTGGCGCAGCTCGAACGGCGCGCCGGTCGGCGGTGGGGCTCCGCGCCGGAGGATCGCCTTGACCCGCGACACCAGCTCGCGCGGCGAGAACGGCTTGCCGACATAGTCGTCTCCGCCCAGCTCCAGTCCCAGCACGCGGTCGATCTCATCGTCGCGCGACGACAGGAAGATGATCGGCGTGCGGTCGCCCCTGGCGCGCAGGCGCCGGCACAGCTCGGTGCCGTCCAGTTCGGGCATCATGATGTCCAGAACGATCAGGTCTGGCCGCTCGCTGCCGGCCAGCATCAGCCCGCGCACGCCGTTCTCGGCCTCGACGACCGTGTGCCCCTCACGGGCGAGTGCGAAGCGGATCACGTCGCGGATATGGCTGTCGTCGTCGACGACCAGGATCTTGGGCATGGCGGCCCAGACATAGGGGATCGCTTGGCTCCCCGACAGGCCTTTGCACGAAACCTGCACAAGAATCCTCGGGATTTGCACAGGTGCACGCTCAGCGCTGCACGTTCATGACGGACTGTGCCGGCCTTGCTCAATCCAAGGAAGGCTGCCCCATGACCGATATTTCCCAAACGTCCGAAACGCCACCGGCTGTTTCGGACTTTCCGATGCGCAAAGTGGTGATCGTTGCGCTGCTGCTGATCGGTACCTTGATCGCGGGTTGGCGTATTTCGGGTGTGGTTGAGGAGCGCCAGGACCGCCAAGCCGAGACCCTGGACGGATTCCGAACAAGTTGGGGGCCGGAGCAGACACTCCGTGGACCGATATTGGTCGTGCCCTACCAGCCATATCCCGGCACGGAGGCCCGATATTACTTCGAGATCACGCCGGACCTGCTGACGGCAAGAACCGTTCTATCCCCGATGGAGCGGAAGCGTGGGCTGTTCCATGCAACCGTCTACAACGCGACTGTCGCATTGGAGGGGCGGTTCACGATCCCGAAATCGGACTTCCTCGGGAAAGATGTGAACCTCTTATGGCAAGAGGCCTTTGTCGTCGTGAGTACCGAGACTTTGTCGGGCATGACGTCTGCCGATCATTTCTCGTGGGGCGGCACGACCGTACGATGGCAGAATTGCCGCGAGTTGATGAGCAATACTGATTGTGTCGTTCCCGCCGCCCTGGTGGCGCGCGTCTCTTTATCCGCGCCTCCGACGGTCGGAACCCAACTACCGTTCGGTGCCACACTGACATTGCGCGGTACAAGCGCCTTCAAACAAGCCTTGCAAGGCGTGGCAGTCGATTCGACCGTCGAGGGGACATGGGGCTCGCCCAGTTTCGGCGGTTCCGTGCTGCCGGTCGATTCCAATGTCGCCGGCGACAGCTTCAGTGCTCATTGGAAGATCGCCGACTTCAGTTCTCCGAAGGCCTGGAAGGCCTACCACGTCATCGAAAAGGCTTCCGACAGTCAGGCCATCACCAGCGTCGCGCTGCTTGAAGCGACCCCGACCTATCGGATGATCAACCGCGCGTCGAAATACAACATCCTATTCGTCGTCCTCGCCTTCACGACCTATTTCCTATTCGAGCTGCTGACCAAGGTTCGTATCCATCCTCTGCAATACGGGCTGCTCGGTGGGTCGCTGACCTTGTTCGCTCTGCTGCTGGTCTCCTTCGCCGAGATGATCGGGTATGACGCCGGCTATGCCGTCAGTGCGGGGTTGGTGCTGCTGCAGGCGTCGGTCTACACAGCGATGGTCACGCGGCGGTTGGTCCACAGCCTGATGTTCGGCGCGATGCTGGCAAGCCTGTTCGGCTTTCTCTACGTGCTGCTGTCGCTGGAGACATACTCGCTGCTGGTCGGCTCGCTCGGCCTATTCCTGGTTCTGTCGCTGGTGATGGCGCTGACCCAGCGGGTGAAGTGGTTCGCAGTCGCCCGGACGGCCGAGGCATGAGGGCGTCCGTCCGTCGCCGCGGCCTTTCCCTGGCCGCGGCGACGGTCCTTCTGGTTTGCGGCGCGAACTGGATGGACCCGTTCTTCTATGCCTTGAGGCCTTGGGCTGCGCCGGCGATTTTCGCTGCCGGGGCCCTTGGTCTGGCCCGCGCGTGGCGAACTCCACGAAGGTCACTGCTGACGCTCGGGCTGTGGCTCGCCGTGCCGGTCTGCGTGCTGTGCGTTCTCGCCAATTATGGCTTGGACAGGCTGGCAGTCTTCTCGGCCAGTGACCAGGACATCGCACTTCTCGGCCGGCATTTTGTCGTCGGCTATGCCGATGCGGAGCAGGTTCAGCCGCTGGCCGCACGCGGTCTCATCGGCGGCATCGTGGTCAACCGCCGCAACGTCCGGCACCGCAGCGAGGACCAGGTCCGCGCGGAGATCGCCGGTTTGCAGGCCGTTCGCCATGCCGCGAGCCTGCCGGAGTTGATCGTGGCTACCGACCAGGAGGGCGGCAGCGTTTCGCACCTGTCGCCCATGCTGCCGCCTATGCCGCCCCTGTCGGCGCTGGCCGATCTGTCCGATCCTACGGCTGCCGCCCGCGCCTACGGCCAGGAGCAGGGCCGGGGGCTGAGGGCACTCGGCGTCAATGTCGATTTCTCCCCGGTGCTCGACCTCAAGCCCAGCCGGCATGCCTTGCTGGACCATACGAGCCTGATCGGCGAACGCGCGATCTCCGCCGATCCGAACGTGGTGGCGGCGGTCGGCTCGGCCTATGCCCAAGGCCTGGCCGACGCCGGCGTGATCCCTACGGCCAAGCATTTTCCAGGCCTGGGCTGCATTGCCGTCGATACGCACATCTTCGCCGCTGCCACCAGGGTTGGCATGCCCCAGTTCCAGCAGGCGGATTGGATTCCGTTCCGCCGGGTGCTGAGCCAGTCCGACGCCTTCCTGATGCTGGGCCATGTCACGGTGAAGGCGATCGACGCGGACAATCCGGCGTCGCACTCCAAGCGCATCGTCCAGGAGTTGATCCGCGGCGCCTGGAATTATCGCGGGATCGTCATCACCGACGATCTGGATATGGGCGCGATCTCGCACCACGGCTTCTGCACAGCGGCGGTCAAAAGCCTCAATGCCGGCGTCGACCTGCTGCTGATCGCCTATGACGGCCAGCAATATTACCGCGCTATGGCGTGCGCCTTGGATGCCCTGCACAAGGGCCGGGTCGACCGGACGGTGCTGGAGGAAAGCGCCACACGGCTGGATGAGGTAAGGTTGGGAGGCGCGGGTAAGGCACTAGCATTTTCCGCTGCGAAATAGACGTCCGGTGATCAGATTGGTATTCTATCCCAATGGAGATCAAACCAACGCCCGATCAGGAAGAGTTCATCCGGCAGGCCGTCGCAGCCGGCAGACTGGAGAGCTCCGAAGCGGCCGCTCGTGAGGCGATGGCTTTGTGGGAAGGCCGCGAACGGCGCCGGCTGGAAATTCTCGCCGCTGTTGAGGAAGCCGAAGCATCGCTTGAGCGCGGCGAGGGTGTTTCCGTCTCGGTCGACCAACTCATAGACGATGTCAAGCGACGTGGTCGGGAACGATTTTCAAGAGAACGAAAAGCCGGCTGATGGCTCTTCTGGTTTCTGCCAGAGCTAAACGCGATCTCGATGACATCTGGTACGAAGTTGCTGTCGGCTCCGGAAGCGAGGAGCGTGCTAATGCACAGTTAGACGCAATCGGTCGGGTTCTTCGGCTGATCGGCGAATATCCCTTGCTTGGCAGGCATCGGCCTGATCTTCGTGAAGGACTGCGCAGTTTTCCTGTCGGCAGTTACATCATTCTCTACCGGGCAGACGGTGGCACCGCTAAAGTGCTCCATGTGCTGCCAGCCATGCGGGACATAGTCTCGCTAATCTAAACCCCCGCCCGCGCAAACCTCCTGTCGATCTCCGCATGGAACTGCTGGATGCGCTGCTCCTGCTCCGACAAGCGCAGTCCGTCCGCCATCCCGGCAGAGGCGAGGCCGCGCTGGACGGCGGCCATGTTGTCGATGTCCTGCTGCAGCACGTCGCCGACGCCGGCGGTGTTTTGGGCAGTGTAGGCGCGGTTGGGCCGGACCTTGCCGGTGACGTCGACGTCGTCCTCGACGCCGAAATTGGCGGGTGGGCGCACGCCAGGGCCGGCGGTCGGCACCAGGATCCAGACATGGAAGAAAGACTTCGCCGGGTCGGTCGGGTGGGGCAGGAATCGCATCACCTGCACCGCCTCGGGGAAGGCGTTCAGCGCCAGGTTGGGGAAGATCGACGGGTTCCAGTCGTCGGTCAGCTGCCTGTCGGTAAATGCCGAATAGTCCAGGCCGAAGACATTGTCGTCCCGCCGCTTGGCCTGGGCGATCGCCGCGGGCACATCGGCGGCGCTGCCCGTGAAGCCGTCC
>DATBAZ010000397.1:0-12505 GCA_036271255.1 Alphaproteobacteria bacterium | reverse complement strand
GGGTTGGGCACCCAGTTATGGACCCAGCGCCCATCCGAGCCCTCGAAATGGCCCTTGGGCGCGCGACTGTTCAGCACCCAGGTGTCGAACAAAGGGGCGTCGATGTTCTCCGCCTTCTGCATCGCCCCGCAGGCGGCGCAGAACGCACCCTGCATCAGGCTGGTCTCGACCCATTGTCCCTTGCCGGTGACGCCCCGCACGCGCAGCGCCGCGCTGACCCCGGTGGTGGCGGCATAGAAGGCGCCGATCGAGGGGAAATGGGAGGCCGGGAACAGCGGCCCCGGCCGGTTGGCGCCCTGCAGCCAATCGGGCGGAATCTCGACTTCGCCGAACCGGTCCTCGCCGCCCGTCGCCCGGGTCAGCGCGCCTTGCGGCCAGCCGCGATGCTCCCAATGCATGGACAGCCGGGCGGCGACCAGCGCGTCATAGCCCGGCCGGTCCGCCCATTTGCTGTCGCGGCCATAGGCGGTGATCGAGCAGTAGATCAGGCCCGGATTGATCGCCTTCAGCGCGTCGTAGTCGATGCCCAGCCGCTTGGTGACGCCGGGGGAGAAGCTCTCCACCAGCACGTCGGCGCCCTTGGCCAGCTTCAGGAAAACCTCGCGGTCGGCAGGCGACTTCAGGTCCAGCACCGCGCTCCGCTTGCCCCGGTTCCAGGCCTTGTAGCCGGACTGGTTGCGGAACGGGTCGCCGCCCGGCGGCTCGATCTTGGTGACCTCGGCCCCGTGATCGGAGAGCAGCATGGTCGCCATGGGGCCTGAGATGCCCCATGACAGGTCCAATACCTTGATGCCGTCTAAGACGCCTGCCATGTCGCGGCTCCCTGGTCAGCGGTTCAGGCCGAAGGTACGCACGCCGTTCTCATAGACGATCTTGCGCTTGTCGGCCTCCGGGATGCCCGCGGCGGCGAACTGGTCCTTTACCTGCTGCTGCGAGTTCGGCCAGCAGGTGGCGGGGTGGGGGAAATCGGTCGACCAATAGATGCAGTCCGGCCCGAAATAGTCATAAGCCGCCTTCAGCCCCCGGGGCTCGTACATGAAGGTGACGCCCATCTGCCGCTTGAAGTATTCGCTGGGCAGCATCTTCACGCCGGGGAACTCGTAATGCTGGTGCATCCGGCCGTCGGCGATGACCTCGAAGAAGAAGGGCAGCCAGCCCAGCCCCGGCTCGACCAGGATCACCTTCAGCTTGGGGAAGCGCTCCAACGTGCCTGTCAGGATCCAGAACATGATCGGCTCGGCCATGATCATGCCGGGCATGCCGGTGAAGATGCCCTTCTGCGGGGTGGGATCGCGCTCGAAGATCTTCCACAGCGCCTTCGGCACTTCGAGATGGTTGAGGATGGTCAGCCCGGTCTCGGAGATCGCGCCCCAGAGCTTGTCGTAGCGTCTGTCCTGCACATCGGGCAGGCCATGCTCGGCCGGGAACGGGGTGATCTGGACGCAGGTTGCCCCGCGCCTGGCCATCCGCTCCACTTCCTTGACCGCGAAATCGACGTCGAACAGCTGGATCTGATAGGCGGTCAGCAGCCGCTTGGGATCGACCGCGGCGAAATCGGCCATCGAATCGTTGTAGCCCATCAGGCATTCCTTCCAGTCGTCGCCGAGCAGGAACGGGGTGCACAGCTTGGCGCCGCCGACCTCAGGGAAGATAACCTCCGACTGGACGCCGTCGCGGTCCATCGCCTTCAGCTTGCCGTGCGGATCGAAATGGCCCGGGTCGCTGGCCGCGCCCATATCGACGAAGTCTTCCATGGCCAGCCCGGGCGCGCCCTTGCGCAGCTCGGTCGCTTCGTATTCGGCGCTCTTGCGCGATGCCTCGTCCCAGCGCGGCTTCAGCCGCTCGGACAGGCGCGCCTTTACCCAGTCGTCGGTGAAATGGACGTGCGAATCGCACGAGACCAGGAGTTCTTGAGCCGCTGCGGTCATCTGATGTCTCCTAAGGTTACAGCCTGATGCCCTTCCCCAAGGGCTGAATTCCTGCCGGCAAAAGCCGCTTATCCTGCCAGCCTATTGGCGATGGCGGCCTGGAGCGATACCCGAACGGCTCAATCGACCTACGATTTTCTGACAGGCCGTAACGTTGCCGTACTCGGAACAATGGTTGGGTGGCCGGACGGTCCGCCACCACCCAAAACGGTCATGCCCGGGCTTGACCGGGCATCCACGCGGTCCCGCCGGCGCAAAATTCGGTGTTTCGCGCTAGCGGCATTCCGTGGATGCCCGGATCAAGTCCGGGCATGACGATGGTTGGGGTAGCGAGACATATGCCGGTCAATGAATCTGTTCCGTCTCCCCCGTCATCCGGCCGCGATATTCGCGCGGGCTGATGCCGACCCAGGACCGCACCGCCCGGACCAGCCCGTTACGCTCGGCGAAACCGGCCCGCAGCGACACTTCGCCGATCGGGATGTTGGGCTCGGCCAGCCATTTGAGGATCACCTCGCGGCGCACCTCGTCCTTCAGGGCGCGGAAACTGATGCCTTCATCTTCCAGCCGCCGGCGGAGCGTCTGGCTGCTCATATTGAACTCACTGGCCAGGTCCTCGATCGTCAGCAGCGCCTCGGTCTTCACCAGGCACTCCTTCATCTTGATCTTGACCAGGGTCTTCCACGAGCGGTGGACGCCGGGGATCGAGACCAGGTCGATCGGCAGGCGGGTGAACAGCTGGGTCACTTCCTCGCGCGTGCGGATGATGCGGCGGCGCAGGAACTTGGCCGGGAACTGGACCTGGGCGGCGGGCTGATAGAAGCGGCAGGGGCCCCAGAAGGCCTCGGCATATTCTTCCGGCTCGACCCGCGGCCCGTGCGGGAAATCGACCGTCGCCACCGGTATCTCCTCGCCGATCATCCAGCAGGAAAAGCGGGGCCAGATCATCAGCCACCATTCGGTGAGGAAATTGTGCCGGTCCAGCTCCGGCCGGGCCAGGGTCAGCGCGATGGTCGCGGTCCCGTCGTCGTCGTCCGCCACGAGTGAGAATCCGACGTCCTCGGTCACCAGCCCATAGAGGCCGAAGGCGCGGGTGAGAGCCCCGCCCAGCGTGTCCTCGCGGACAATGGTGTCGAAGACGAAAGGCAGGGTGTGGGCGCGGCAACGGGACGGGGTGAAGCCGCAGAATTCGTCGTTCAGCTCCTCCTTCACCGCACGGCTGATCCGGCCGAATGTCTCGGGGGTGACGATGTTCGCCTGGGGCGGCACGGCGCTCAGCGCCACGCCGGCGGCGCGGCAGAGATCGGCGGCGTCAAGGCCCCGTACCTCGGCGGAGTCGATCAGCACGCCGGTATAATGCGCGATCAGGTTCGATGTCCCCATTCCGCTCCTCCCTAGCGGCGCAGCGTCGCCATGAATTGCCTGACGATATCGGCCGGCGCGACAGGCCCGTCGGGGTCGCACCAGACCGGTATCCAATTGAGCGCCCCCAGATAATGCTGCCGGAAAATCCGCCGGTCGAGAGACTTGGGCAGCGGCAGTTCGGCGATCACCGTGTCGATCATTCGCTCGAACCGGTCGCGCTGGGCAACCAGCGCATCGCGGACCTTCCTATCCAGTCCCGGGGGAAAGAGCGGCGTCACCAGCACCCTGAAACCGGACCGGTCCAGCATCGCTTCGACATGGGCGATCGCCGCCGCCTCCAGCCGTTCCCACGGATCGGCGATGCCGGGGATGGCGCCCTCCACGGCATTGAATATCTTGGAAATGCTCGCATCCTGGACCGCGATGTAGAGGTCCTCCTTCGACGCGAAATGATAGTAGAGCGAGCCCGACATCATGCCGGCCGCCGTCGCGATATCGCGGATCGAGGTCGCCTCGAAGCCCTTCGTGGCGAACAGCTCCGACGCCACGGTCAGCACCTGGCGGCGGCGAGCGGCGGCCCGGCCTGCATCTTCCCGTTCGATCTTCTGCGCCGTCCCGTCCATGCCTAACGTTCTTGCATTTTCTAACGCTCGTTAGATAGGTTATAGGCAACGCATTCTGGAAAGAACAACCGATTTCTACCCTGGGGAGGCTCTCCTGACGCCCGAAGAAGCCGAAGAACTGTCCATGTTCCGGGACTCGGTCCGCCGCTTCGCCGAACGCGAAATCGCCCCCAACGCCGCGCGTTGGCGTAAGGAGGGGGTGGTCGACCGCGATCTGTGGCGCAAGGCCGGCGCGGCCGGGCTGCTTTGCGCCGGAATCCCTGAGGAATATGGCGGCGCGGGCGGCACCTTCCGGCACGAGGCGGTGATCATCGACGAGATCTGCCGGGTCAATTTCCCCGATTTCGGCGCACCGCTGCACAGCGCCATCGTCGCCCCCTACATCCTGCATTACGGCACCGAGGAGCAGAAGCAGCGCTGGCTGCCCAGGCTTGCGACCGGCGAGCTGGTCGGCGCCATCGCCATGACCGAGCCCGGGGCCGGATCGGACCTGCAGGGCATCCGCACCCGGGCGTTGCCGGACGGCAACGGCTATGTCGTGAACGGCCAGAAGGTGTTCATCACCAACGGCCAGACCGCCAATTTCGTCGTCACCGTCGCCAAGACCGATCCTGAGGCCGCGGGGCGCGGCATCTCGCTGATCTGCGTCGAGACCGACGAGGTCGAAGGCTTCCGGCGCGGGCGCAACCTGGAGAAGGTCGGCTTCCATGCCCAGGACACGTCCGAGCTGTTCTTCGACGACGTCCGCGTTCCGGCCGATGCCCTGCTTGGCACCGAGACCGGAAAGGGTTTTGCTCAGCTTAAGGAGCAGTTGGCCCAGGAACGGCTGATCGTCGCCATCCAGGCGGTGGGGGCGATGGAATCGGCGCTGGCGATGACGGTCGAATACACCAAGGACCGCCAGGCTTTCGGCAAGCCGGTGTTCGATTTCCAGAACACCCGCTTCAAGCTTGCCGAGGCCGCGACCGAGGCCAAGATCGGGCGCATCTATATGGATTTCTGCATCGAGGAGCTGGTCGCCGGCCGGCTCGACGCCGTTGCCGGGGCGATGGCGAAATGGTGGACGACGCAGAAGCAGTGCGAGGTCATCGACGAATGCCTGCAATTGTTCGGCGGTTACGGCTATATGGCCGAGTATCCGATCTCGACCCTGTGGACCGATGCCCGCGTGCAGAAGATCTATGGCGGGACCAATGAGATCATGAAGGAAATCATCGCCCGCAGCCTCTGAGTACCAGGAACCGAGATGACTGAAGCCGCAAAAGCCGACGCGCTGGAGCATGTCAAACAGGCCGAGGCCGCCGTCTGGACGATCCCGGACGTGCCGGCCGATACCGCGCTCCGCCCCATCGCCAAGGCGACGATCGTCGGCGCCGGCACGATGGGCGGCGGCATCGCCATGTCCTTCGCCAATGCCGGGATTCCGGTGAAGCTGGTCGATCTCGACCAGGCTTCGCTCGAGCGCGGCTTGGGCCGCATCCGCGGCAACTACGCCAACACCGTCTCCAAAGGGAAGCTGACCCAGGAGGCGATGGACCAGCGCATGGCGCTGCTGACGCCGACCACCGATATCGCGGCGGTCGCCGATGCCGATATCGTGATCGAGGCGGTGTTCGAGCGGATGGACATCAAGCGCGACATCTTCCGCAAGCTGGACCGGCTGTGCCGCCCGGGCGCGATCCTCGCCACCAACACTTCGATGCTGGACATCAACACGATCGCCGCCGAGACAGGCCGGCCGCAGGACGTCGTCGGCACCCATTTCTTCAGCCCGGCCAACGTCATGCGCCTGCTGGAGATCGTGCGCGGCGACAAGACCGCCAAGGACGTGCTGGCGACCACGCTGTCGGTTGCCAAACGGATCGGCAAGATCCCGGTCGTGGTCGGCGTCTGCGACGGCTTCGTCGGCAACCGCATGATCGAGCCCTATTTCCGCGAGGCCGAGTTCCTGGTCGCCGAGGGCGCATCGCCCGCCGAGGTCGACAAGGCGCTGACCGATTTCGGCTTGGCGATGGGGCCCTTCGCGATGTCGGACATGGCGGGTATCGATGTCAGTTGGGACGTACGAAAGCGCAGGGCGGCATTGCGTGTGCCGGGCGAACGCTATTCCGCGCTGGTCGATCGGCTGGGCGAGGCCGGACGGTTCGGCCAAAAGACCAATGCCGGCTACTACCGCTACGAGCCCGGCAGCCGTGTGCCGGTGCCCGATACATCGCTCGACGCGGTGTTCGCTGCCGAAGCCGAGCGCCAGGGCGTAAAGCGCCGCGTCGTCTCGGCGGAGGAGATCGTCGATCGCTGCATGTACGCATTGGTGAACGAAGGCGCCGACATATTGGCTGACGGGATCGCGGCGCGGTCCAGCGACATCGATGTCATCTATGTCGCCGGCTACGGCTTTCCCGCTGCGCTCGGCGGCCCGATGTACTGGGCCGACCGGGTAGGCCTGCAAAAGGTCAACGCCGACATCCAGAAGCTGGCGCAGGATTTCGGCGGCCATTGGAAGCCGTCACCGTTGCTCGCCAGGCTGGCAGCCGAAGGGCGCTCATTCGCCGATTTCCGGCGGGAATAACCACAAATCAAGCGGGGGAGTCACTCATGACCATCAAGGATTGGCTCGCAGTCTTCGTCATGGCCTCCACCGGCACCTTCCTGGCGATGGTCTTCATCGTCGTGTCGCCGATGCTGCCGCTGGTCGCCGAGCATTTCGGCGGCGGTACGGATGGCGCCTTCGTCGCGCAATGGGTGCTGACCATGCCGTCGATCGGCGTGATCATCGGCGGCCCGACGACAGGCTGGTTCGTCGAGCGGGTCGGCGCCCGGGCGGTGCTGTTCACCTGCCTTGTCGTTTTCGCGCTTGCCGGTATGGCCGGGCTGTTCGTCGAGAGCCAATCCCTGCTGCTGGTCAGCCGCCTGCTCGTCGGCCTCTCCGCCACCGGGCTGGTGACGGCGGCGATGGGCCTGATCGTCGAGATCTTCACCGAGCAGCAGCGCGGCTCGATCCTCGGCCTGCAGAACGCCATCGCCACGGCTTTGTCGGTGGTGGTGACTTTGTCCTCCGGCGCGGTTGCCGAGGCGCACGGATGGCGGGCGCCGTTCGCGCTCTACGGCCTGTCGCTGCCCATCCTGCTGCTGGCTTTGATCGTCATTCCCGCCGTGTCGCGCCGCCGGGCGACCGCGGGCGGCTCCCCCGGTAGCACTTTGGCGCTGTTCGCGCCGATGCTGCCGATCTACGCGCTGATCACGCTCGGGATGATCATCAGCTTCCAGTCGGCCAGCCAGGTTCCGGTCCTGCTCGCCGCGGACGGTATCGCCAGCCCGGCGACGATCTCGGAGATTCTCGGCACGGGAACGGTGATGTTCACCTTGGGCGCCATCGCCTACGGCACGCTCCGCGCCCGGGGCGGCATATGGTGGACCTTCGCGCTGGCCCTCGCCTTGCAGGGGATCGGCATCTTCGGGCTTTCGGTGGGTCATGGGATCGTCGGGATCGGGGCGGGCGTGCTGCTGCTCAATCTCGGCAGCGGCATTCAGACGCCCAACCTCACCCATTGGGTGATGGACAAGGCGCCGCTCCCGGTCCGTGGGCGGGCGATGGGGCTGCTGTTCAGCGCCCAGTTCCTGGGGCCGTTCCTCAATTCCTCGCTGATCGCTCCGGCGATCTCGGCCTACGGGCTGCGCAACATCCTGGCAGTGATCGCCAGCCTCATCGCCGTCGGCGTGGCCCTTGCCGTCTTGCGGGCGCGCTCGGCGCCACTCGTGCAAGGAAGCCACTGAAATATGCGGAAAGTCGCTCTCATCACCGGCGCCACGCGCGGCATCGGCAAGGCTTGCGCGCTCAGTCTCGCCCGTCAGGGCTTCGACATCGTCGCCACCGGCCGCACTGTGAAGGAAGGCGAGGGCAAGGTCGCCGTCCCGTTCCTCAAGGATCATGGCAGGGAGGTTCCGGTCCCGGGCAGCCTGGAGACCACCATCGCCGAGGTCCAGGCGCTGGGCCGCGAGGTGCAGGGCCTGCCGATGGACGTGCTCGACCGATCCTCGATGGACAGGGTGGTCGAGCAGGTGATGGCCAGCTGGGGCCGGATCGATGTGCTGGTCAACAACGCCCTCTATGGCGGGCCGGGCATGATGTACCCGTTCAGCGAATTCGATATCGAGGCGCTGGAGAAGAGCGCCCTCGGCAACCTCGTCAACCAAGCCTATCTGACGCAGCTGGTCCTGCCCGTCATGATCGCGCAGGGCGGCGGCGTGATCGTGGGCTTGAGCTCGGGCGCCGCGCTGATGCCGTCACCGATCCCGGCGCGCAAGGGCGGCTGGGGCTTCGTCTATGGCGGGCCGAAGAGCGGCTTTCACCGGCTCTGCGAGTTCGTCCATCTGGAGCACCATCAGGACGGCATCCTGGCGGTCAATGTCGAGCCCGGCCGGACTGTGACCGAGGCCTTCGTCGCCATGTTCGGCGAGAAGGCCGCGATCAGCTCCCTCGCCGAACCGACCATGCCCGCTGCCACCGGCGACGTCGTCGCCTGGATCGCGACCCGGCCCGAGGCGCGCGAATGGGGCGGCAAGCTGATCAGCAGCCCGACATTTTTCGAGAAGCAGGGTATTGTCTTTCCGTAAGTCCGGGAGCGGAGGGGGCGGAACGATGGAGCTGACCAGGCGCACATTCACCCGCGGCGCGGCTTTGACCCTGGCGGGCCTGACCGGCTCATCGGCCCGCCGCGCGATGGCGCAGCCGTACGACCTTCCCATCGGGATCCAGCTCTATACGGTCGGCGACGACCTGCAGAAGGATTTCGAGGGCACGATGAAGACGATCGCCCAGATCGGCTATCGCCAGATCGAGGGCAATCTCAGCGTCGCCGGCAAGAAGCCGAAGGAGATCGCGGATTTCGCCAAGAGCCTGGGGCTGGGCTGGCGCAGCATCCACACCTCGATTCCCGAGCTTCAGGGCGGCATCGACAAGATCATCGAGCAGGCCCATTCGGTCGGCATCGAATACATCATCTGCGCCGCGCCCTGGGTGAAGGACCCATCGCGGATCAAGAAGCTCGACCCCTCCGATCCGCTGGTGAAGGCCTACGGCAAATACGCGCCCTTCGTGGCTGTGCTGAACAACCTGACGCTCGACGATTGGCTCTGGTGCGCCGACCAGTTCAACATCATGGGGGAGAAGGTCACCAAGGCGGGGATGACTTTCGGCTATCACAACCATAATTTCGAATTCAAAAAATTCGGCGACATCCTGCCCTATGACGAGCTGATCGGCCGGACCGACCCCAAATACGTGTCGTTCGAGCTCGATTGCGGCTGGATGGTCAGCGGCGGGCACGACCCGGTCGCCTATCTGACCAAATACCCGAAGCGCTATCGCCTGCTGCACATCAAGGACCTTGCGCCGAACCAGCCGGCGGGCGGCGCCGAGACCACCGAGATCGGCAAGGGGACGATCGATTGGAAAGCGATCTTCAAGGCTGCTCACGGCGCAGCGGTCACCGGCTATTACGTCGAGCAGGAGCCGCCCTATAAGCGCCCGCCGCTGGAGTCGGCCAAGATCAGCTACGACTATCTGAAGGGGCTGACCGTTTAAGGGGTCCGTAGGGTGGAAGAGCGAAGCGTATTCCACCAGCCGAGCAACGCTCGGCATTCAGCGTAAAGGACAGGGCGAATGGTGGAATACGCTTCGCTCTTCCACCGTACGGTCTGGGCTAGCTCTCCGCTGTCACCTGGCAGCGGAGCACCAGCGCGACCAGCTCCGCCAGGCGGCTGACGCCGGCCTTGCTCATCGCGTTGCGCAGATGGGTGCGGACGGTGAGGATGGCGTTGCCGTGGGCCTTGGCGATCTCCTCAGGCGACATGCCTTCAGCCAGGGCGATCGCCACGCGCGCCTCGGAGGCGGTCAGGCCCAGAACGGCGCGCAGGCCGGCGACCGAGATCGCCGGCTTCTGTTCGGGATCGACGATGAACACAACCACCGCGCCGTTTGAATAGCCGAAATCCAGCGCGCTCGCCGGAATCGGGGCGATCATCAACGACCAGGGCAGCACCGAGCTCCGCCGCGGCACGGCGACGATATCGCCGGCCGCGCTGCCCTTCATCTGCGCCGTGTTTCCGGCCATCAGCAGGGCGCGATAGAGCTGGACCTCGGCCTCCTGATCCTGGCAGCCGATGCGGCCGTCGCGGTACTGGACCAGCCCGTCATTCATGTCGAGGAAGCGCCTCGCCCGGTCGTTGCAATAGAAGAACCGGCCATCCGGCTGGAGCAGCACGACCCCCCGGTTCAGGCTGTCGAATGCCTGCTCGATAGCGCGCGACTGGAAGGTCAGGCCCGACATCTGGCGATGGACCTGGCCGGCCCGCCGCAGATGCGGGCTCAGCTCCTGCAATATGGCGACGTTGCGCTTCTGCAGCGCCTCGTCGGCCTCCTGATAGAGGACGCTGAAATTCATGTAGCGCAGATTTTCCTTGAACACCGAGACCGTCACGCCGGTGACGAGGTTCTGCGGCCGCAGCCAGTCTTCATAGAATTCGGACTTCAGCGTCACTTCGCGCGGCACGATATCGTCGACGATCATCGCCCTGCCGACGTCGAAATGGGCGAACTCGGCGGTCCACTTGTTATGCTTGACGTAATAGTCGGTATAGGAGGTGGTCCAGTCTTCCTCCCACCGCGCGGTCACCGAGGCATTGAGCGAGCGCGTGTTGGCGTCATGCATCATCATGACGCTCTTGGCCCCCGGCGCCATGTCGCACAACCGATCGAGAAAACGCGGCCACTGTGTCGGGTCGACGGCGGCGTCATAGATCAGATCGATCAGCTCGGGCAGATCGCGTTTCTGGTCAAGCACGTTCTTCACCACTGATTCGGCGCGGTTTGCACGCCTTTTATTGTAACAGGGTACAACATGGAACCACTATAAAATACCTAATTTTTGGGAGGGAGCTCCGCTTGCCCGATACCGGCAGCGATTGCCTTTTCATCCTCTCTCGCCGAAAATTCGGCAGCCGCGAGTCGCGCGCGGCCATGGCTGGAAGATGCTGGCTGGATGATTTCCCGCAGACACATGCTCGCCGGGCTGGCCGGCATGACCATGCCCGTTCTGGCCGGATGCTCTGCAGGACGGCCGCAGCGGACGTCGCCCGCCATCGTGGGCAGCGTAAGGACCGAGCCGGTGGTGACGCCCGCCGGCGGCCTCGACGCGGTGATCGATATCAGCCACCTGTCCTATGTCACCGACTTCAATCTGATGCGCCGTCACAGCGGCATATTGGGCGTCATTCATAAGGCGAGCGAGGGCGGCGACTGGGTCGATCCGACCTACGGCGCGCGCAGGCCGCAGGCTGAGGCCGCGGGATTGCTGTGGGGCGCCTATCATTACGGCAGCCGGCAATATTCCGGGGCGGAGCAGGCCCAGTCCTTCCTGGCCGCCGCCCAGCCGGGGCCGAAGACCCTGCTGGCGCTCGATTTCGAGCCGAACGACCGCCACCCGTCGAACACCATGACGATCTTTCAGGCCGAGGAGTTCGTCCGCACCGTCTATCAGGCCACCGGCAAGCTGCCGATGGTCTATACCCACCCCGCCTGGGCCAATGGCGGCGTCTACGGCACCGCGCGGATGAGCCTGGGGCAGGGGATCGGCCCGGACTCGATCCTGGCCCAGTGCGACCTGTGGCTGGTCGATTACCGGGAGTCGCCGGAAACGCCCTACGCCTGGTCGGGCAGGGGATGGAAGCTCTGGCAATATGCCGGCAACTACACCGCCGACGATGCCGCCTATGGCAGCGCCTCGCACGCCCTGGCCGGCGTCGACCGCTGCGACCGCAACCTGTTCAAGGGCGATGCCGCGGCGCTCTACCGCTTCTGGAACGGCCGGGTCGTGACCTCTTAGCGGGGAGAATCTTACCGTCGGGGCGCGACGGCGACGCGTGGGACCATCCGCCTACAAATTCATCTTTTGGAGCGTGTAAGCGAGAGACGGACCGATCAGGTCCTTCAGCTTGGCGCGAATCGTCTCGCGCTGGGCGGCCGAGTAGTCGGTCCAGCGATCGACCGCGAAATCGAGGCCGAGATCGGTGCCGGGAATGCATCCGGCCTGGGCTTCGAACATGTTCACGGCGTTTCCATAAGGCCCGCAATCCCCTCCGCCGCGGAATACGTCCATGGCGGCCAGGTATTTCCTCGTATGCCCGTCGAAAATCGTGACCTTTGCGAAGAACCAGAGCCATTCGGCCTGCTTGCCGAAGAGACCCGACCTGCGGTTGATAGCGGCCCCGCATGGCACCGGCCCGCTGTAATTGCCCGCTTCCGCGCAGGTTGCGGTCACGGCAATCCAGAGATCCACGTCCTCAATATTGTTGCCCAGCTGTTCCGATAGCGCGCTCCAGGCTTTTCCCGAACCTTCCATCACGTCGAGGGGAGACATCGCCAAGCCCCAGCCAAGCTTGTCGGGATCGGCGGTGCGAAGGACGATCGCGTATTTCGGGCTGAGGGCCGCCTGCATGCCGTCAAGCACCGACTGGTTGATCTTCCAGTCGGGCACATCCCCACCCGAACTGGCATTGTCGAAAACTGTGATGCCGCTTTGGCTGAACTGA
>DATBAZ010000396.1:0-12791 GCA_036271255.1 Alphaproteobacteria bacterium | reverse complement strand
CTCGACCCGAAGGTCGCGTTCGACTTGCATGTGTTAGGCCTGCCGCCAGCGTTCGTTCTGAGCCAGGATCAAACTCTCAAGTTGATCTTGGTACAACCAACTCAGGTAAACCTGGATGGTCGTCCATTTGGGACCTCGCTTTCGCGAGTACTCCAAAACAGAACATCACATAAGTGAATTACTGCTAGGATACGCTATTGCGAGGTCTGTATTTCACGTCGAACACGTGACTTGCCAGACCACCGCCTGCGCATCCCTTCTCGGTTTACAACGATGTCCAAAATCCGCAGGTCCTGGAGGACCGCAAAACGCCCCGGCTGCCGGTTCCTTACTAAGGGAACGCGACCCCCGAAACGTATAAACTGCAATGTGTCGGCCCTTTGTGGGCAGAACCGGTCAAACCGTTCTGCGCTTCCCGGAGCCCCGGGGACCGTCGTCGATCAGTGCTCGCCGTCGGTGAGGCAGAACATATTCATAAGTTTTTCAGCTGTCCACCCCCTTTTGAAAGAAAACTGAAATTTTTTCCGAGATCGTTTAATTTCAAAAGGTTACGCCATATTTTCCGAACGATTGCCCGGTTTCGCCGACCGGCGAGCAACCGAAATGGGGGCTGTCGCCGGCGTTTCCAACCCCCATCCGCCCCCGCCCGGCTCATGAGCGCTCGTTTACGCTCACTATTATAGATGTGAACCGCTCCCTGATCCGCCGATTCTGGTTCCACGCCGAACGGCTGCTGGCAGTGAATTGAAACTGTGTCGGGTCGGTCTGCGATTGGCGCCTCGCTTCGCCGTCATTCCCGCTCCGGCGGGAATCCAGACTCCTGACGCAGAGGTCGCGGAGGTTTCGCGGATGGCGCAGAGCAAGAAACTCCATTCCTCAGCGACCTCCGCGAAACCTCCGCGCCCTCCGCCTTAAAATCTTCTGCTCACCGGCGTTCCTAGTTTCCTGCCTTCGCGGGAAAGACGGCCAAAAAATCGAGCAGCTTCTCCTCCGAGCAGCTTGCGGAAATCGCACTCTATATAGATGCGCCCGGCGTCTTCGGATTTGCCCGGCCGCGCGGCCAGTGAAACGCCCTCGGTTTGCCGCAATCGATCTTCTTATATAATGACGCTCTCGCACCCGAGTCGCCCGGGAATCCGGTTGACAAGGCGCAAGCGTGTCAAGCATCGTCCAGGCAAAACGTATGAAAAGTTTTAATCAACTCACACGAATTGTCAGCGCTTCGCTAACGAGGGACCGATAGATGATGGATGAGTTGCGGTGAAGGCGCGCCTGGCGACGTCTTCGGCGGTGGCGGTCGTGCTGCTTGCCGCCGCGGCGATCGGCTTCCGGTCGATCCGCTCCAGCGCCCCTTCCGATACGGCGCCGCAAACCGCTCAGGCGCCGGCGGCCGATCCGGCTAAGATCGTCTTCGATTACGACACGCTTCTCGACTCTACTTATACGGCAACCGACTCCCAGCTGCCGCAGCTCGCCGCCCTGCCGGCGCAGACGCGGCTCACCCTCGCGGTCGGTGACGGCGAGACCCTGGCCGGGGTGCTGGGCAATGCCGATATCTCCACCAACGACATCCAGGCCGCGGTGGACGCCGCGCGCGACGTCTACGATCCGCGCAAGCTGCGGGCAGGACAGTTCATCACCATCACCTTCAAGCCGGGGTCCGGCGCCGCCGGTTCGGCCTTCGACGGGTTCGAGCTGCAGGCCGATGCCGAGCATCTGGTGACGGTCTCGCGCAAGGGTGACGACTTTTCGGCCGAGCAGACCAAGCTGCCGACCCGCACCGAGGTCAGGGCGGCGCGCGGCATCATCCATAACAGCCTTGTCGAGTCCGCTTCGGCCGCCGGCGTGCCTTATAATGTGACCGCGGCGATGATCCGCGCCTTCTCCTACGATGTGGACTTCCAGCGCGACATTCAGCCGGGCGACCGGTTCAAGGTGATGTTCAACACCTTGGTCAGCGACAGCGGCACCCGCGCGGGCGACGTCCAGTATGCCGAGCTGATGCTGTCGGGTAAGGCGCACGCGATCTACGGCGTGCGCCGCGAGGACGGGACGGTCGAGTTCTATACGCGCGACGGCAAGAGCATCAAAAAGGCGCTGCTGCGCACACCGGTCGACGGGGCGCGCCTGACTTCGGGCTTCGGCATGCGGATGCATCCGATCCTGGGCTATACGCGAATGCATAAGGGCGTCGATTTCGGCGTGCCGACCGGGACGCCGATCTACGCCGCCGGCGACGGCACGATCGAATATGCCGGCTGGGCCGGTGGCTATGGCCGCTTCATCAAGATCAAGCACGGCCCGAACATGGAGACCGCTTACGGCCATATGAGCCGGATCGCGGCGACCTCGACCATCGGCCATCACGTATCGCAGGGACAGGTCATCGGCTATGTCGGCATGACCGGCGACGCCACCGGGCCGCACCTCCATTACGAGGTGCTGCGGAACGGCTCACAGGTCAATCCGATCAGCGTCACTTCGATGCCGGTTTCGACCGGGCTGGAGGGCGGCGCGCTGGTCGCCTTCCAGAAGACCATAGGCGAGCGCGAGACGCATCTCGCCGCCCTGCTGGACGGGCCGCAGGTCGCGCAGAACCACAAATAAGCAAGCTGAGGGACGCTTATCCCGCTTTCGGCGGGGTGCAGCGATTCTTGGCCCCCCCGGCCGGCTCGCGGGTCCAGCTCATGGTCCGTCCGAAGAGCGAGATGCCGACATAGCCGCGCAGGTCGAGCTTGTCCGGCCCGTCGAGCTTCATCTCCGCCTTATAGGTATCACCGCTGTCGGGATCGTAGACCCAGCCGCCTTCCCATTTGCCCGCGGCCTTTGCCGGGGCCAGGCTGCCCATCATCATCAGGCCGCACAGCGGGGCATCGCGCTTGGTCTTATCCGGATTTTTGGTGTCGCTTGGCGATTCGTCCGGCTTGCGCGTGGTGCGCAGGCCCACGATCTGGCCGCAGAGATTAGCGCCACATTGCTCGACCTGCACGACGGAGCCGCCTTCGGGCGTCACCCAGTAGCCGACGGCGCCCCCGGGCTCGTCCGCCAATGCGAGGCCTGAAACCGAGATCGACGCGGCCAATACCAGCCCGGACATTGCCTTCATTGCTCTGTTTCTCCCTGCATCTTACGTAAAATCGCAGTCTGCGCCGGCTCGGGAAGCACGGCAACAGCTTCGAGGATAGCGCGGAGTTGAGCCCGCGCCGCGTGAAGCCGGTCTATAAGATCGAGCACGACGGGCATCGCCTCGTCATCGATCGCCAAGTCGCGATGAAAATCGAGAATCATGCGGATGCGGGTCCGATCGGCGTCATCGAACGCCGGGTTCCGCCCGGCACGGACCGGCAGCACCCAGCGGCGCTCGATCCAGCCGTTAAGATCTTCGACCGTGACGCCGATCTCGGCTGCCACGTAGTGAAGAGATCGGTTCATGCCACTCCCCACCCTGCTCGTCTCATACCGCTCTGGGCATGGTTAAGTGCCGCGGACGTCGTACTCCCGTCCGGGCCAATTCTTGATGAAATCACTCAAAGCCGTATCCGGTTCCTTGGGCAGCATCACTTTCAGCGTGATGTACTGGTCGCCCGCGGCTCCTCCCTTGGGCGCGATGCCCCGCCCGCGGAGCCTGAGCCTGGTTCCGGTGTTGGAACCCGCCGGAACGGTCATGCTGACCGGCCCCTCGATCGTCGGCACGTTGATCTTGCCGCCCAGCACCGCCTCGGCCAACGTCACCGGCAGGTCGACCAGCACATTGTTGCCCTCGCGCCGGAACAGGGCGTGAGGCTCCACCGTGATCTCGATGAGCGCATCGCCGGCAGGGCCGCCGCCCGTGCCGGGCTGGCCCTGGCCGCGCAGCCTGAGCACCGACCCGGTAACGGTGCCGACCGGAACATTGACATCGAGGGTCCGCCCGTCGGGAAAGGACAAGCGCTTTTGCGCGCCCTTCGCCGCCTCCAGGAAATCGACGCTCAGCGTGTAGGAAAGGTCGCCGCCGCGCATCCTGAACTCTTGGAAATCCCCGCCGCCTCGGCCAAAACCACCGCCGCCGCCCTGGCCGGCACGGGAAAACATGTCGGCGAAAATGTCGGAGGGATCGAAACCCGCATTGGAGCGATATCTAGCGCCCTGAGGGCCGCCGGCATAGGACCGGTAGAAGGAATTGTCGGCACGCTCCTGCCCCGAGGCGTCGATCTCGCCACGGTCGAAGCGGGCGCGCTTGTCGGGATCCGACAACAGGTCATAGGCGCTGGATATATCCTTGAACGTGGCCGCCGCCTCGGCGCTCCCCGGATTGAGGTCGGGGTGATGCTGCTTGGCCAGCTTACGATAAGATTTCTTGATCTCGTCCGCGCTGGCGGTTTTGGCGATGCCGAGGATTTTGTAGGGATCATTCATAGCCCGACAATATTGTCAGCAAACGGCCTCGCCACAAGGGCCGAAAGGCCTGGAACGGCAAGCAAAAACCGAGTCCCCGCGCGCAACCCGGAACCGGCTGGAACGCGGGGCGCTGCGCCGGCTCGGCCGCGAAGGCTGAAGGACGCGCGATACGCCCCGTTTATTGCATCGGATCAGCCCGGGAATCGCAGTTTCCTTCCAGACAGAGCCTTATTGCCCGACTTGTGAGTCGAAGGGTCTCAGAAAAGCCAAAATCCGCGATTCTCTTGTTGTATAAAGGTAACATAAACAAAATTCGGTAGGCCTTTTAATATCAGCCTCTTATCAGATTTTTTCGAACTCATTCATACTTATTCAGATAAGGCAACAAAATTAATTGCGCGAGAAATCGGGAAAATACGTGTCAGCTATGCCTTTAACGCTGGACAAAGGTCGGGAACTTTTTTAGGAGTCCGGCCAAGACGAATGAGGGTGCCCATCAAGGGCGGTCGCAACCGGGTCCAAGAACTAAAGAACAAGGAGGCAGGAGCCTTGTTATTCCGTAATCTTTCCATTGGCTTGGTAGCCGCCTGCGCCATTTTTGTCGGCGCATCTCAGCCGGCCAAGGCCTGGAATTGCGTGCAGTTCGTGCACCAAGTTTCCACTCTTAGACTGTCGGGCGACGCCTGGAAATGGTGGAGCAACGCTGCCGGCCTCTATGACCGCGGCCATGCGCCGGAAACCAAGGCGGTTCTGGTGTTCGACCACACTAAGCGGATGGTCCACGGCCATGTCGCCATCGTCGCCAAGCAGCTCAATAAGCGCCTGATCGAGATCGATCACGCCAACTGGTCAATCGGCCGCTGGGGCCGCGGCAAGATCACCCGCAACGTACGGGTCCAGGACGTCTCGGATAAGGGCGACTGGAGCATGGTCGAGGTCTGGAACGAACTGGATAACTGCTGGGGCCACCCCTACAAGACTTTGGGCTTCATCTACGCCCGTTAATTCACGGGCGCGCTGATCTGAGGGACAGCACAAGAAAGCCGGGCCGCTGAAAGGGGCCCGGCTTTTTCAATGTCCGAATTCCACCCTATTTGCGATGCTTGCCCTTCGCCGCGGCGTGCTTGGACGAAGCGGTGTGCTTGGCGGCAACCGTGTGCTTCGCCCCCGCGGCATGCTTGCCGCTGACCGGGCCGTGCGCAACCTGGCGGACAGCCGAATGCGCGCTCGATTTCTTCCGCATCGTATCGGCGTAGGTGACCATATCGGTAGTTTGGGCCAGCGCCGGGCCGGCAACCAGAACAGCCGCAAGCGCCGCGGCAACAACAGAACGAACCATCACTATCCCTTCCAGATCGGCCTTCCAGTTCAGCCCCAGGGCTCAACCCGATTGTGCACGAAAGCGGCCGGGCGATCACCCGAAAAGATAAAAGCCGGGACAGCTTGAGCCGCCCCGGCTTTCCAAAAAGACGCAGTAAGCTGCCGAGCAGCTTACTGAGCGGCCGGAGCGGCAGCGTCCTTCTTCGACTTCTTCGACGACTTGTGCGAGGCCTTATGGGTGGGGGCCTTCTTCGCCGGAGCGGCGGCGGAATCGGCGGCCGGGGCCGGATCGGCGGCGAAAGCGACGGCCGGGGCGGCGAGCATGAGAACCGCGAGGGAAGCGGCGACGAGCTGACGGGTCATAGGAGGTCCTTCCTGAATAGGTCACCGGTGCGGACCGTTCCGCGCCGGTGCCACGGATAATGGCCGTCCGCGCCTTTCCGGCGCGTGTCAGGCGCATTACAAATTGTTAATCAACTCTCCCTAAAGCAATGATTCGGAGGGGCGAATCAGGCAGGCGCCGGGAAGATCAGCACCACGCTCAGCCCCGGATGATTGTCGCCGAGCTCGATCCGCGCGCCATGCAGCCGGGCGATCGCCGCCACCAGCGCCAGGCCCAGCCCGCTGCCGGGGGTGGAACGGCTGCTGTCCAGCCGCACGAACGGTTCCAGCACGTGCTCGCGCTCGGCCTCGGGGATGCCGGGACCGGTATCGGCGACACGAAGCCGGACGTCGCCGGCCGAGCGCTCCACCGAGAGCGTGATGGCGCCATCCCGCGGCGTGTTCTTGATCGCATTGTCGACGAGATTGGCGATCGCCTGGAACAGCAGCTGGCGGCTGCCGAACACGGTCCCATGCCCCTCCCCCAGCTGCATCGCAATCGACCGCTCCTCGGCTGCAGGGCCGTAGAGATCGACGATGTCGGCAGCGAGCTCACCCAGATCCAAGGGCGCCATCGAGGCACGCGCGCCGCCGGATTCCGCGTCGGCGATCGACAGCAGCGCGGTGAAGGTGGCGAGCAGCTGGTCGGCATCGGCGATAGTGCGTTCGATCGCCTGGCGCTGTGCCCCCGAATCCGGGGTCTCGCGCAGCAGCATCTCCAGCCGCCCCTTCATCCGGGTCAGTGGGCTACGCAGATCGTGGGCTATATTGTCGGTCACCGTGCGCATGCCGCTCATCAGCCGGCGGATTTCCTCGAGCATCGCGTTCAGCGTGTCGGAGAGCCGGTCGAACTCGTCGTTGGACCCGCTGACCTCGATCCGGTGGGTAAGGTCGCCGGTGCGGATACGCTCGGCCGCGCGGTTGATCGTGCCCAGCCGCGCCAGCATCCGCCGGCTGATCAGCAGGCCCCCGCCGACGCCCAGCAGCAGGGTGAGCCCCGAGGCGTAATAGAGCGCGTCCAGCATCAGCTCCTGGAAGTCCGCGCGGGCATGCAGGTCACGCGCCACCAGCAGCTTCGATCCGTCCTTCAGGGCATAAGTCTGCCCCCTTGCCGCATGCGGGCCATCATCGCGGTCGACGGTGAAGTTGATCCAGCCGCGCGCGTCCGGCTCGGCCGCGGGCCAGGTGTGGATGTTGGCGGCCAGCGGCGAGCCGTCGTCATCCTCCAGCAGATAGAGCCCGTCGCCGGAGCGATCGGGCGCGACCCGGTCCTCGACCGCCTCGATCAGTCCGGCGATGCCCTGGGAAGAATATTCCTGGATCAGCGCCGCCGCGTCGGCCTTGGTCGCCTGCTCGGTCTGGTCGTCGATCGTGGCGATCGCCTGGACATAGATGAAGGCGAGCAGCGCCGCGACCGAGAGGAAGAAAAGCAGGACATAGAACAGCGACAGCCGGAAGGTCGAGCTGCGCACGAAGCTGGGCAACGGCCGTGCCATGACCGGTTCAGGCGGCCCTTATCGAATAGCCCGCGCCCCGCATCGTATGCAGCAGCGGCGTGTCGAAGCCCTTATCCAGCTTCTGGCGCAGCCGGCTGATATGGACATCGATGACGTTGGTCTGGGGATCGAAATGATAGTCCCAGACCCCCTCCAGCAGCATGGTGCGGGTCACCACCTGGCCGGCATGGCGCATGAGATATTCGAGCAGGCGCAGCTCGCGTGGCTGGAGGTCGATCGGCTTGTCGCCCCGCCTCACCTTGCGCGACAGCAGGTCCAGCTCGAGGTCGCCGACGGTGAGCTTGGTCTCGACCGACTGGACGTCGCGACGCCGCAGAAGCGCCTCGATCCGGGCGTGAAGCTCGGAAAAGGCGAAAGGCTTCGACAGATAATCGTCGCCGCCGGCCCGCAGCCCCTTCACCCGATCGTCCACCTGCCCCAGCGCCGAGAGGATCAGCACCGGCGTGGTGATCTTGGCCGCCCGCATCGCCTGGACCACCGACAGCCCGTCGAGCCCCGGCAGCATCCTGTCCATGATGATGGCGTCGAACGAGCCGGAGGTGGCGAGGAACAGCCCGTCGCGGCCGTTATCCGCATGGTCGACGGTATAGCCGGCCTCGGTCAGGCCCTTGCGCATATAGGATGCGGTTTCGGCGTCGTCCTCGACGATCAGGAGATGCATGATCCCGTCCGTGCCCTATCAGTGCGGAATGTCTTGCAGATAAGATAGGCCGCGCTGGAATTCCGCCATCCCCTTGTCGGGGTGCCCTTCGCGGCAGAAGCGTGTTCCCGCATTGTGCGCGACCTTGGCCTGGAACAGGCGATGCTGGTTGCCCGGCTTCTGCAAGGCCAACTCGAGCTGATCCTTGAGCGGCTTGCAGCGTTCGTCGACCGGATGACGCGGGCGCTCCACAGGATGGGTTTCGGAACGAGGCGGATGCGGCTTGATCAGGCGCGCAGGCGGAGACGATGCCCCGTCCGTCGTGCCCGGCAGCTGCGCCGGCGTCACCTGCGATGATGCGGCCTGCGTGGCCGGCGTTTGCGTATTCTGGGCTTGCGCCCCGGCGCTCCCGACCAGCAAAAGCGCGCAGACGATAAGCAGTTGCTTCGCCATCTCGTTCTCTGCGCCCCAACTCCGTAGATGCCACCCTACCCTAAACGGATAAAATTGCGATTGCTGGCGCATTACATTTTGTTAATACGCCCCAATTGGTTATTTCGCCTCGTACGCCGCCATCAGGCCGAGCCCTTCCTCGATCCCGAATTTCGCCGAAAAGCCGAGCGCGGCCTGGGCCGCCGCGGGATTGCCGAGGGATTCGCGGATATCGCCGAGGCGCGGTTCGCCGAAAGCGATCTCAGGCGTCCGCCCGAAGACCCGCCCGATCGCGGCGGCAAGCTCCAGCAGCGAGGTCGTCTTGCCGGTGCACACGTTGAACACCGCCGCGGCCGGGGTTTCCTGCCCCCTCGACTCATGGCCCATCGCGCGGAGCAGCGCATCGACCACGTCGGCGACATAGATGAAATCCCGCGTCTGCCCGCCGTCGCCGAAGATGGTGATGCCCTGCCCCCTGCCGATCCGGTTGAAGAAGATCGAGATCACCCCGGAATAGGGCGAGCCGGGGTCCTGGCGCGGCCCATAGACATTGAAGAACCGGCAGCCTGCCGTGCGCACTCCGTGCACATGCGCCGCCACCCGGCCATGCAGCTCACAGCCCAGCTTGTCTGCGCCATAGGCGGACATCGGCCGGGTCTGGGCGGTCTCGGCCAGCGGCAGGTCGGGATTGTCGCCATAGACCGCCGCCGATGAGGCATAGACAACCGGCACCGTGCGGTCTGGCTGGGCTCGCCGCGCGGCATCGAAGATGGTGATGGCCCCGGTCAGGTTCGCACGGTGGGTGCCCAGCCAGTCCCGGTTGCCCAGCTCGACCGAGGCGACCGCGGCCAGATGGAAGCAGCCATCCACCCCCTCCATCGCCTTGGCCACCGCCGCCGCATCGGCCACATCGCCGACAGTCAGCGTAGCCCTGGGGTCGAGATTCTCCCGCTTGCCGGTCGACAGATTGTCCAGCACCCGCACCCGGTCGCCGCGCTTCAGCAGCGCATCGGCGAGATGCGACCCGATGAACCCCGCGCCGCCGGTGACGAGATAAAGTGCCACTGTTCCCACCCTTATAGTTCGTCATTCCCGCGAAGGCGGGAATCCAGGAGTCACGGGGCGATATCTTTGTAGAGATCGCGCCAAGTCCGATTTTGCTCTTCGATCAGCCGCATTTTCCAGGCCCGATTCCATTTCTTGATCTGTTTTTCGCGTGTAATAGCGGCTTCCGCGGTTGCGCACTCAGCAAACCAGACGAGCCTCCCTATGCCGTATCGCTCGGTGAAGCCATCTGCGACTTTCTGCTTATGCTGCCAGATGCGCTGAAGCAGATTCGACGTCCTCCCGACATAGAGCGTCCCATTACGCTCACTGGCCAACAGGTAAACGAAGAACTGCTTCATGCCATCGGTCGCATCGGTCGACAGTCCAGTGCCGCCTGGATTCCCGCCTTCGCGGGAATGACGATTGTGGGTGGGGATTCAGTTGAGGGAATCACCTGCATCGATGCTAGTTTCGCCGCTCCGTTACCGATTCCGAGGAACCATGCCGCCAGATCATCAGGAGGAACAGCCGCTCGTGAGCCCGGCGCCCTCGCCGATGATGGCGCAGTACCTCTCGATCAAGGCCGCCCATCCCGACTGTCTGCTGTTCTATCGGATGGGCGATTTCTACGAAATGTTCTTCGATGACGCGAAGGCCGCGGCGGCGGCGCTCGATATCGCGCTGACCAAGCGCGGGCAGCACCAGGGCAAGGACATTCCGATGTGCGGGGTGCCGGTCCACAGCCACGAGGTCTATCTCTCGCGCCTGATCCGCAAGGGCTTCAAAGTCGCGCTGTGCGAGCAGATCGAGGATCCGGCGGAGGCCAAGAAGCGCGGCAGCAAATCGGTGGTGAAGCGTGACATCGTCCGCATCATCACGCCGGGCACCTTGACCGAGGATCATCTGCTGGAGCCGCGGCGGGCCAATTACCTGGCGGCCCTGGCCGAGACAGGCGGCGGCATCGGCGTCGCCTGGTTCGACCTGTCGACCGGTGAGCTGTGGCTGCAGGCCACCAGCGAAACGGCGCTGGGCGCGACCCTCGCCCGGATCGACCCCGGTGAGCTGCTGGTGCCGGAAAAGCTGATCCAACGCCCGAACCTGTTCGAGATGTTCCAGCCCTTCAAGGCGCGCCTCACGGTCGAGCCCGATGCGCGGTTCGACAACGAGAACGGCCGACGGCGGCTGGCGGCGATGTATGCCGTCGACACGCTGGACGGGTTCGGGCGCTTCAATCGGGCGGAGGTGGCGGCAGCCGGCGCGCTGGCCGGCTATATCGAGCTGACCCAGAAGGGCCGGGTGCCGCCGCTGCAGGCGCCGCGCCGGCTGGCCGAGGACGGGGTGCTGGATATCGATCCGGCCACCCGCCGCAACCTGGAGCTCAACCGCACCCTGTCGGGCGAGCGCCAGGGCAGCCTGCTGTCGGCCATCGACCAGACTGTTACCGCAGCCGGTGCGCGGCTGCTGGCCGCCCATCTGTCGGCGCCGCTGACCGATCCGGTCGAGATCGAGGCCCGTCTCGACGCCGTCGCCTTCTTCCACGAACGCGGCAGCCTGATCGACGCCGTCCGCCGCATCCTGGCGGCGGCGCCGGATATCGAGCGGGCGTTGGGGCGCCTGGGCCTCGGCCGCGGCGGGCCGCGTGAACTGGGGGCGATCCGTGAAGGCATCGTCGCGGCCGACCAGCTGCGCACCACCCTGCCCCAGGATCTGCCCGGCGTGCTGGCTGAGGCCAGGGCCACTCTCGTACCGCTGGACATGCTGGTCGAGCGGCTGGCGCGGGCGTTGAAGCCCGAGGTGCCGCTGATGGCGCGCGACGGCAATTTCGTCGCCGCCGGCTATTCGCCCGAGCTGGATGAGCAGCGCACGCTCCGCGATGACGGGCGGCGGCTGATCGCGGAGATGCAGGCCCGCTATGCCGCCGAAAGCGGCGTCCAGACGCTCAAGATCAAGCACAACCAGGTCATCGGCTATCACATCGAGGTGACAGCCACCCACGCCGACAAGCTGAAGACCGCCCCGGACGGTCCGTTCATCCATCGCCAGACCTTAGGGTCCGCCGTGCGTTTCACCACGGTGCCGCTGGCCGAGCTGGACCGGGGCATCGCCGAGGCGGCGGACCGGGCGCTGGCGATCGAGCTCGCCATCTTCCAGGACCTTGTCGCCGAGGTGACCGGCCGCGCCCAGGCGATCGGCGGCATCGCCCGCGCCATGGCCGGCATCGACCTGTCGAGCGCGCTGGCGCTGCTGGCGGTGGAGCGCGGCTATACCCGCCCCGTCATCGACCGCACCACCGAGTTCCGCATCGTCGCCGGCCGCCACCCGGTGATCGAGGCGGCGCTGGCGGCATCGGCCGAGGGGGGAGGCTTCGTCGCCAATGACTGCACCTTGCATGTCGACGACCGGCTGTGGCTGCTGACCGGCCCCAACATGGCCGGCAAATCGACCTTCCTGCGCCAGAACGCGCTAATCGCGATCATGGCCCAGATGGGCAGCTTCGTGCCGGCGGAGAGCGCCCGCATCGGCGTGGTCGACAGGCTGTTCAGCCGCGTCGGCGCTGCCGACGACCTTGCCTCGGGCCGTTCGACCTTCATGGTCGAGATGGTGGAGACGGCGGCCATCCTGAACCAGGCCAGCCCACGCTCGCTGGTGATCCTGGACGAGATCGGCCGCGGCACCGCGACCTATGACGGCGTGTCGATCGCCTGGGCAACGGTCGAACACCTGCACGACCAGGTCCGCTGCCGCGCTTTGTTCGCCACGCACTATCACGAGCTGACGGCGCTGGAGAAATCGCTGGCCGCCCTGTCGTGCCACACGATGGCGATCAAGGAGTGGCAGGGCGACATCGTCTTCCTGCACAGCGTGGTGCCCGGCGCCGCCGAACGCTCCTACGGCATCCATGTCGCCCGCCTGGCCGGCCTGCCCGGGCCGGTGATCCGCCGGGCCGAAGCCGTGCTGCACCTGATCGAGACCAACGGCGATTCGCGCAGCCTGAAGAAGCCCATCGACGACCTGCCCCTCTTCAGCGCCGCCCCGCCGGTTCCCCCGGTCACGGTCAAGGAGCCCTCACCGCTGGA
>DATBAZ010000395.1:0-11011 GCA_036271255.1 Alphaproteobacteria bacterium | reverse complement strand
CCCGACAGGCGGATGCGGGTGCCGTCATCGACCCCCGGCGGGATCGAGACCTCCAGCGTCTTTTCCTTGCGGATGCGCCCCGTGCCCGAGCAATAGCGGCAAGGGTCCTTGATCACCTGGCCGACACCGCCGCAAGTCGAGCAGGTGCGCTCGATGGTGAAGAAGCCCTGCTGCGCCCGCACGCGGCCCTGGCCCCGGCAGGTCGAGCAGGTGGTGGGGGCCGCGCCATTGGCCGCGCCCGAGCCATGGCAGGGCTCGCAGGCGTTCCAGCCCGGCACGCGGATCGTGGCCGTGTCGCCCTTGAAGGCGGTGTCCAGCGAGATTTCCAGGTTATAGCGCAGATCGGATCCGCGCTGTGCCTGGCTCTCCCGCCGGCCCGACAGGTCGCCGAACATCTGGTCGAAGATATCGGAGAAATTGGCGGCGAAGCCGTCGGCCCGCTGGCCGCCGCCCATCCCGCCATTCTCGAAGGCGGCATGGCCGAACCGGTCATAGGCGGCGCGCTTTTGCTCGTCCTTCAGGATGTCATAGGCGTGGGAGATGTCCTTGAATTTCTGCTCCGCGACGGCGTCGCCCGGATTACGGTCCGGATGGAACTGCATGGCGAGCTTGCGATAGGCGCGCTTGATGTCCTCGCCGCTGGACCCCTTCGCCACCCCCAGAGTTTCGTAACAATCCGCCTTCATAACCTATGTGTATCCCAGCAAGGCCATGGAGGCCCGAAATGAACCGCCCTGGTCCGGAATGCGGGCCAGGGCGGTGATCCTTAACAGTTTATTGTTGTTTTCTCGCCGCGCGTCTAGCCGGCTTTGCGATCGTCGTCCTTCACCTCGGTGAAGTCGGCATCGACCACCTTGTCGTCGCCTTCGGCGTTGCCCTGCTGGCCGGCAGCCTCGCCGCCTTCAGGCGCGGCCTGCTCCTGCTGCGCCTTGTACATCGCCTCGCCCAGCTTCATCGACACTTCGGTCAGCGCCTGGGATTTGGCCTTGATGTCCTCGGCATTCTCACTGCTGAGCGCCGCCTTCAGCTCGGCGACCGCATGCTCGATCGCTTCCTTGTCGGACGCGGCGGCCTTGTCGCCAAGCTCGCTGAGCGTCTTTTCGGTCTGGTAGATCAGCGCATCGGCCTGGTTGCGGGCCTCGACCAGGTCGCGCTTGGCCTTGTCGGACGCGGCGTTGGCTTCGGCATCCTTCACCATCTTGTCGATGTCGGAGTCCGACAGGCCGCCGGAGGCCTGGATACGGATCTGCTGCTCCTTGTTGGTCGCCTTGTCCTTCGCCGTCACCTGGACGATGCCGTTGGCGTCGATGTCGAATGTGACCTCGATCTGCGGCATGCCGCGCGGCGCCGGCGGGATGCCGACCAGATCGAACTGGCCCAGGATCTTGTTGTCCGCCGCCATTTCGCGCTCGCCCTGGAAGACGCGGATGGTCACCGCGTTCTGGCTGTCCTCGGCGGTCGAGAAGGTCTGGCTCTTGCGGGTCGGGATCGTCGTGTTGCGGTCGATCAGGCGGGTGAACACGCCGCCCAACGTCTCGATACCCAGCGACAGCGGGGTGACGTCGAGCAGCAGGACGTCCTTGACCTCGCCCTTCAGCACGCCGCCCTGGATGGCGGCGCCGATGGCCACGACTTCGTCCGGGTTGACGCCGCGATGCGGCTCACGGCCGAAGAAGCTCTTCACCGTCTCGATGATCTTGGGCATGCGGGTCATGCCGCCGACCAGGATCACCTCGTCGATGTCGCCGGCCTTCACGCCGGCGTCGGCCAGCGCCTTGCGGCACGGCTCGATCGTCCGCTGCACCAGGTCGTCCACCAGCTGCTCCAGCTTGGCGCGGGTCAGCGTGATGTTGAGGTGCTTCGGGCCGGTCTGGTCCGCCGTGATGAACGGCAGGTTGACGTCGGTCTGTGACGTGGAGGACAGCTCGATCTTGGCCTTCTCGGCGGCTTCCTTCAGCCGCTGCAGCGCCAGCCGGTCGCCGCGCAGGTCGATACCCTGGTCCTTCTTGAACTCGTCGGCCAGGAAATCGATGATCCGGTGGTCGAAGTCCTCGCCGCCCAGGAACGTGTCGCCGTTGGTCGACTTCACCTCGAACACGCCGTCGCCGATCTCCAGGACCGAGACGTCGAACGTGCCGCCGCCCAGGTCATAGACCGCGATCGTGCCGGTGCCCTTGCGCTCCAAGCCATAGGCGAGCGCCGCGGCGGTCGGCTCGTTGATGATGCGCAGAACCTCGAGGCCCGCGATCTTGCCGGCGTCCTTGGTCGCCTGGCGCTGGCTGTCGTTGAAATAGGCCGGGACGGTAATGACGGCCTGAGTCACGGTTTCGCCGAGATAGGCCTCGGCGGTTTCCTTCATCTTCTGCAGGATAAAGGCGCTGATCTGCGACGGCGCGTACTTCTTGCCCTGGGACTCGACCCAGGCGTCGCCGTTGTCGCCCTTGACCAGCTTGTAGGGGACGTTCTTGGAATTCTGCTGGACGACGTTGTCGTCGAACCGGCGGCCGACAAGGCGCTTGATCGCGAACAGCGTGTTCTCAGGATTGGTGACGGCCTGGCGCTTCGCGGCCTGGCCGACAAGGCGCTCACCCGACGGCGTGAAAGCCACCATCGACGGGGTGGTGCGCTGACCCTCGGCGTTTTCGATGACCTTGGCCTGGCTGCCTTCCATGACGGCGACGCAGGAGTTGGTCGTGCCGAGATCGATACCGATAACTTTACTCATATCTCTTCCTCATTTGCGGCGGATCATCCGGCCGGCCCACACATGGCGGCGCCAGCCCTGGTCCCCTGGGGTTTGGCTAACGGACGATATAGGGGCCATGTACCGCCCCTGCAACCTGTCCGAACGTTGTTTCGTGCGGGTTCGGCCTCAGGCGGCGGGCCCGCCTTTTGCCGCCGCGACCCGGGCCGGGCGCAGCAACCGGTCGCCGATCGTATAGCCGGCTTCCAGCACCTGGACGACAGTGCCGACCGGCTGGTCGGGGGCGTCGATCTCGAACAGCACCTCGTGGAAGTTCGGGTCGAATTTCTGGCCCGCGGGGTCCAGCTTCTTAACGCCATTCTTCTCCAGGGCGGACAGCAGAGTCTTCTCGGTGGCGCCGACACCGTTCACCAGCCTGGCCAGGAACTCATCCTTTTCGATCGCTTGCGCCGGAACCGCATCCAGCGCCCGGCGCAGATTGTCGGCCACCGTCAGCATGTCGCCGGCGAAGCGGGAGATGGCATAGCGTGCCGTGTCCTCGCGTTCGCGCTCCAGCCGGCGGCGGACGTTCTCCGTCTCGGCCATGGCGCGCAGCATGCGGTCGCGCGCCTCGGCCAGGTCGGCCTCCAGCTCGGCGACTTTGTCGGCTTCAGCCGGTTCCGCCGCAGCGGCCCCGGCAGCCACGGGTTCGGTATCGTTGGCCGGGGCTTCCGGCTCGTGCTTCTTCTTGTCGTCGTCGGTCATCGTTGCTTCTCGTTGATGTCATTCGTCCCGATGGGATGCTCACCCCAGCAGCCGGCTGATCACCTTGGCGGTGTAGTCGACCATCGGAATGATGCGGGCATAATTCAGCCGGGTCGGGCCGATCACGCCGATCGCGCCTACCACCTGCTCGCGGCTGTTCATATAGGGAGTGATGATCATGGAACAGCCCGCATGGGCGAACATTTCGTTTTCCGAACCGATAAAAATTTGCACGCCCTCGGCGCGGTTGGCCGCTTCCAGCAGCTTCAGCATGGTGTCCTTGGTCTCCAGCGCCTCGAACAAGGCGCGGATCCGGACCACGTCGGCGCGATTGCCGATATCCTCCAAAAGATTGCCTTGGCCGCGCACGATCAGCTGGTCGGTGCCGATCGATCGGATCGCGAGCCCGGCCTCGACCAGGCTGGCGGTCAGCACGTCGAGCTGTGACTTGGCGCTTTCGATTTCCGCAAGGATGGCGGTCCGACCCTCGTCGATGGTACGGCCGATCAGCCGCGCCGAAAGATAGTTGGACGCCATGACCAAAGAGGCGGCAGGGACGCCCAGCGGCGTCTCGATCACGCGATTCTCGACCGCGCCGTCCTCCGTCACCATCACGATCAGGGTCCGACCGGGGCCCAGCGCGACGAATTCCAGATGCTTCAGCGGCATGTCGGTCTTGGGCGCGACCACCAGTCCGGTGCAGCCGGACAGGCCCGACAGGACCGAGGTCGCCTCGCCCAGCACCTCCTGCAATGACCGGCCGGCGGCGGAGGCGCGGCCGTTGATCGTGTCCCGCTCGTCGTCCGACAGGTGGCCGACCTGCAGCAGGCCGTGGACGAACAGCCGCAGGCCGGCTTCGGTCGGCAGGCGCCCGGCGGAGGTGTGGGGCGCGTGCAGCAGCCCGAACTCCTCCAGGTCGGCCATCACATTGCGGATGGTGGCCGGCGACAGGTTCATGCCCAGCTTGCGCGAGATCGCACGGGAGCCGACCGGCTCTCCGGTCTCCACATAGGCGTCTACGATCAGGCGCAGGACTTCACGGGCGCGTTTGTTCAGGTCCGGTGACATGGCAGACATCATAACAGCTTGGGCAGAAAAGCTAGTGGCCCTGGACGTGCTTTTCAACGGATGGACTGGACCCAAAGCGCTCCCAAGTCTAGGGTCGCCGCGATTCCAACGATACAGAGTATTGAGATGACCGAGCGCCCCTCCGGCCGCGCCTTCGACCAGCTTCGCGACATCAGCCTGGAAACCGGCGTCTCCAAATATGCCGAGGGCTCGTGTTTGGCGAAGTTCGGCAATACGCATGTGCTGTGCACAGCCTCGATCGATGCCGGCACGCCGCGCTGGCTGAAGGGCCAGGGGCTGGGCTGGGTCACCGCCGAATACGGTATGCTGCCGCGCTCGACCCATACCCGCACCGACCGCGAGGCGGCGCGCGGCAAGCAGAGCGGGCGGACCCAGGAAATCCAGCGCCTGATCGGCCGGGCGCTGCGCGCCGTCACCGATCGCGCGGCGATGGGCGAGCGGCAGATCAAGATCGATTGCGACGTCATCCAGGCCGACGGCGGCACCCGCACCGCCGCCATCACCGGCAGCTATGTCGCGCTCTATCTCGCCTTCGACAGCCTGGTGAAGCTGGGCGCGCTTTCGGCCGTCCCGCTGAAAAGCTCGATCGCCGCGATCTCCTGCGGCATCTGGGAGGGCATTCCGGTGCTCGACCTCGACTATGCCGAGGATTCCGCTTGCCAGACCGATTCCAACTTCGTTCTCAGCGGCACCGGCGGCATCGTCGAGATCCAGGCGACCGCCGAGCAGGACCCGTTCCAAGAGGGTGAGTTCGACGAGCTGATGCGCCTGGCGCGCAAGGGCATCGCCGAGCTGACCCAGCATCAGATTAAGGCGCTCGGCCTCTGATGAGCCGGCGCTTCACCGGTGACACGCTGGTCATCGCTAGCCACAACAAGGGCAAGGTGCGGGAGATCGCCGAGCTGCTCGGCGCCTACGTCGCCCATTTCCCCAGCGCCGGCGACCTCGACCTGCCGGAGCCGGAGGAGACCGAGACCACCTTCATCGGCAATGCCGAGCTCAAGGCCCGCGCCGTCGCGACCGCGAGCGGCCTGCTTGCCCTGGCGGACGATTCCGGTCTGGTCGTGCCGGCCCTGGATGGCGCGCCCGGCATCTATTCCGCGCGCTGGGCCGGACCGGGAAAGGATTTCACCGTTGCCATGAAGCGGGTCGAAACCGAGCTGGGCGAACGCGATCCGGCGGCCTATTTCGTCTGCGCGCTCAGCCTCGCCTGGCCGGATGGGCACACGGAATCGGTCGAGGGCCGCATCCATGGCCGGCTGGTCTTCCCCGGGCGCGGCGAAAAAGGCTTCGGTTACGACCCCATCTTTATCGCCGAGGGCCGCGACATCACGTTTGCTGAGATGGACCCGGACGAGAAACACAGCATCAGCCATCGCGCCGATGCCTTCGCGCAACTGGTGGCGCGGTGCTTCGGCAGGACCTGAGCCCCGGTTTCGGCATCTACGTCCATTGGCCGTTCTGCCTGTCGAAATGCCCTTATTGCGACTTCAACTCGCATGTCCGCGAGACGGTCGACCATGACCGTTGGCGGATGGCCCTGCTGGCCGAGCTGGACCACTACGCCGACCGTACGCAAAACCGCACAGTGACCTCGATCTTCTTCGGTGGCGGCACGCCCTCGCTGATGGCGCCGGCGACCGCCGCCGCGGTGATCGATCGTGTCGCCGAACGCTGGGCGGTCGCGCCCGATATCGAGGTCACGCTGGAGGCCAATCCCAGTTCGGTCGAGGCCGGCCGCTTCGCCGATCTGGCGGCTGCCGGGGTCAATCGCGTGTCGCTGGGCGTCCAGGCACTGGACGACGCCTCGCTCGCTTTCTTAGGCCGCCGTCACAATGCCGCCGAGGCCATGGACGCGCTACAGGTTGCCAAGCGCCGCTTCGCCCGGACCTCGTTCGACCTGATCTATGCGAGACCCGGACAGACGCTTGCCGCCTGGCAAGCCGAGCTGGCGCGAGCGCTGGAGGAAGGCACCGAGCATCTGTCGGTCTATCAACTGACGATCGAGGAGGGGACCAAGTTCGCCACGCTGGCCGCGCGGGGCGATATCGTGATGCCGGACGAGGACACCCAGGCCGCGCTCTATGAGATGACGCAGGAGATGCTGGGCGCCGCCGGCCTGCCGGCCTACGAAATCTCCAACCACGCCCGCCCAGGCGCGGAGTCCCGCCATAACCTGACCTATTGGCGCTACGGCGACTATGTCGGCGTCGGCCCCGGCGCCCATGGCCGCCTGACCATCGACGGGCAAAAGCTCGCCACCCGCGCCCACCGCGCCCCTGAGATATGGCTCGACCGTGTCGCCGCCAATGGCCACGGCGCGCATGCCGACGAGCCGGTCGGCATGAGCGAACGCCGTGACGAGCTCCTGATGATGGGGCTGCGGCTCGCAGAAGGTGTCTCCCGCGCCCGCCTGCGGGCCGAGCTGGGCGCGGATATCAGCGAACTTTTGAACGAACCGAAGCTGGATCGGCTGATCAATGCCGGTTTTCTGACACTGAACGATGAACGGCTGAGCGCTACGCCAGCCGGATTGCAGCGGCTGAACGCGGTGCTGGTATCGCTGCTGGGGTGAGGCGGCTTACTCCGCCGCCTCGTCCAGCATTTCCGCCGGGCGCCACCGCAGTACCGGCTTGCGCGCGGCCGCGGTCTCATCCAGCCGGCGGCGCGGGGCCAGCCGGGGAGCGCCGGTGAAATGGTCGGCGTCGCCGGCCTTGGCGCGCTCCGACAGGTTGCGCAGCGTGGCGATGAACAGGTCCAGCGATTCCTTGGGCTCGCTTTCCGTCGGCTCGATCAGCATCGCGCCGTGGACGACGAGCGGGAAATAGACCGTCATCGGATGATAGCCCTCGTCGAGCATCGCCTTGGCGAAGTCGAGCGTTGTGACGCCGGTGCCTTTCAGGAATTCGTCGTCGAACAACGCCTCGTGCATGCAGGGACCATCGAAGGCCGGGCTCATCACATCCTTGAGCGATGCCAGGATGTAGTTGGCGTTCAGCACCGCGTCGCTGGAGGCCTGCAGCAGCCCGTCGGCGCCGTGGCTGAGGATATAGGTCAGCGCGCGGGTGAACATGCCCATCTGGCCGGCGAAGGCCTTCATCCGGCCGAAGCTGGTGCCCTCGGGATGCTCGATCAGCCTGAAGCCGTCGCCGTCGCGCACCACCGCGCTTGCCGGCGCATAGGGCGCCAGGGCCTCGGACAGCACCACAGGGCCGGCGCCGGGGCCGCCGCCGCCATGCGGGGTAGAGAAGGTCTTGTGCAGGTTGATATGCATCGCATCGATGCCGAGATCGGCCGGCCGCACGCGCCCGACGATGGCGTTGAAATTCGCCCCGTCGCAATAGAACAGCGCGCCCGCCTCATGCACCAGCCGGGCGATCTCGACGATGTCGCGCTCGAACAGGCCGCATGTGTTGGGATTGGTCAGCATGATGGCGGCCACGTCGGGACCGAGCTTGGCCTTCATAGCCTCCAGATCTACCCGCCCGTCCGCAGTCGCCGGTATGGCATCGACGGTATAGCCGAGCGCGGCGGCGGTCGCCGGGTTGGTGCCGTGCGCCGATTCCGGCACCAGCACGCGGCTGCGCTTGTCGCCCCGGGCTTCCAGCGCGGCGGCGATGGCGATCATGCCGCACTGCTCGCCATGGGCTCCCGCGCCGGGGGACATCGCCACCGCGGCCATGCCGGTCAAAGTCAGCAGCCAATGCGCCAGGCTGTCGATCGCCTCCAGCGCGCCCTGCACGGTCGAGATCGGCTGCAGCGGATGGATGTCGGCGAAGCCCGGCAGGCGGGCCATCGCCTCGTTCAGCCGCGGATTGTGCTTCATCGTGCATGAGCCGAGCGGGTAGAAGCCGGCATCGATGGCGAAATTCTTCTGGCTGAGGCGCGTGTAGTGGCGGATCACCTGCGGCTCGGAGAGGCCGGGTAGGCCGATCTCCTCCCGCGCCCTGACCCTGCCGATACGCAGCGCCGTGGCCGGCGGCTCGGGCAGGTCGACGGCGGTGCGGCCATGTTGGCCCTGCTCGAAGATCAGCGCCTCCTCGATTTGGAGGCCGCGATTGCCGGTGAAGGTCATCGCATCGCCGCCGGCGGTATCGGCAATGGGGCGGGTGTCGCCACGGCCTATGCTGTTCATGGCCATCAGAGGATCTCCCCGAGCGCCGCAGCCAGGGCGTCGATATGGTCTGGGGTCGTGGTCTCGGTCGCGGCGACCAGCAGCAGATTGTCCAGCTCCGGCTTGCCGGCGATCAGGCGGGAGACGGGGACGCCGCCCAGGATTTTCCGTTTCGCCAGCTCCTCGACGACAGCCGCCGCCGGTTTTGACAGGCGGACCGTGAATTCATTGAAGAAGCCGTCATTGACGACCGTGACGCCGGGCACTTTCGCCAGCCGGTCGGCCAGCGCGGCGGCGGTGGCGTGGTTGAGCCGCGCCAGCCGGGTCAGCCCGGCCTCGCCCAGCAGCGACAGGTGGATGGTGAAGGCCAACGCGCACAACCCGCTGTTGGTGCAGATATTGCTGGTCGCCTTTTCACGGCGGATATGCTGCTCGCGGGTCGACAAGGTCAGCACCCAGCCGCGCCGCCCGTCGGCATCGACGGTCTCGCCGCACAGCCGGCCCGGCATCTGGCGCATATATTTCTCGCGCGTGGCGAACAGGCCGACATAGGGTCCGCCGAAATTGAGCGCATTGCCGATCGACTGGCCCTCGGCCACGACGATGTCGGCGCCCATCTCGCCCGGCGGGGTCAGCAGGCCCAGCGATACGACCTCGGTTACTACCACGATCAGCAGCGCGCCCTTGGCGTGACACGCCTCGGCCAGCGCCGACAGGTCGCGCACATGGCCGAAGACGCTGGGGTTCTGAACGACGACGCAGGAGGTGGTGTCGTCGATCAGGCCGGCCAGGTCCTCGGTGCCGTCGACATCCGCAGGCAGTTCGTCGGCGGTGAAGTTGGTCCAGCGGGCCTGGGTGCGGGTGACTTCGGCATAGTGCGGGTGCAGCCCGCCGGACAGGATCGCCTTGGAGCGGCGGGTGACCCGGTTCGCCATCATCACCGCCTCGCCGCAGGCGGTCGAGCCGTCATACATCGAGGCGTTGGCGACCTCCATGCCGGTCAGCAGCGCCACCTGGGTCTGGAACTCGAACAGATATTGCAGCGTGCCCTGGCTGACCTCGGGCTGGTACGGCGTATAGCTGGTCAGGAACTCGCCGCGCTGGATCAGATGGTCCACGGCGGCGGGAACGTGATGGCGATAAGCCCCGGCGCCGACGAAGAATGGCACAGAGCCGGCCGGGATATTCTTTCCCGCCAGCGCCTTCATCCGGCGTTCGACGCCCAGTTCCCCTTCATGCGGCGCCAGGCCCTCGATCGGCCCGCTTCGCCGGGCGGAGGCGGGCACATCCTCAAACAGCGCATCGACGTCAGCGACGCCGATCCGCGCCAGCATCCCCCTGCGATCATCCTCGGTCAGCGGCAGGTAACGCATCAGCCGTGTTCCGCGATCATGTTGTTGTACTCGGTCTCGTTCATCAGCGCGTCGAGCTGCGCGATGTCCGCCAGCTTGACCTTGAAGAACCAGCCCTCGCCCTGCGGGTCGCTGTTGACCGTGTCGGGCTGGTCCTGCAGCAGCTTGTTGATCTCCGTCACCTCGCCGTCGACGGGAGCGAACACCTCGCTCGCCGCCTTCACCGATTCGACCACGGCGGCGTCCTTGCCGCGCTCCAGCGCCTTGCCGACATCCGGCAGCTCAACGAACACCACGTCGCCCAGCTGCTGCTGAGCATAGTCGGTGATGCCGACGGTCGCGGTCTCACCCTCGATGCGGATCCATTCGTGGTCTTTGGTGAATTTGATGTTGGCCATGATGACTCCTGGATGGGGAATTAGGCTTTGAAATAGCTGTGCGGAACGAAAGGCATGGTGACGATGGCGGCCGGCAGTGCCTTGCCGCGCACGATGAGCTCGACCGCGGTGCCGACAGCGGCGTGGGGCGCATCGACATAGCCCATGGCGACAGGACGGTCGGCCGAGGGGCCGAAGCCGCCGGAGGTGATGCGGCCGACGGTCCGGCCGCCGATCTGGATCTCGGTGCCCTCGCGTGCCGGGGCGCGGCCTTCAGGCTGGATGCCGACGCGACGCTGTGCCGTGCCCTCGGCGATTTGCTTCTGGATGACCGCATCGCCGATGAAACCGCCCTCGGCACGGCGGCGCTTGGAGATCGTCCAGATCAAATCCGCCTCGATCGGCGTGATCGTGTCGTCGATATCGTGCCCGTGCAGGCAAAGCCCGGCTTCGAGCCTCAGTGAATCGCGCGCACCCAGCCCGACCGGCTTCACCTCGGCCTCGGCCAGCAGCAGGCGGGCGATGTCGGCAGCACGCTCGGCCGGGATCGACAGCTCGAACCCATCCTCGCCGGTATAGCCGGAGCGGGTCAGCGTGATCGGCACGCCGGCGAGCGTTCCGGCGGTCTCGG
>DATBAZ010000394.1:0-4146 GCA_036271255.1 Alphaproteobacteria bacterium | reverse complement strand
CGACCCAGGCGTCGCCGTTGTCGCCGCTGATGATCTTGTAGGGAACCAGGTTCCTGTCCTTCTGCGTCAACGGGTCGTCGTAGCGACGGCCGATCAGACGCTTGATCGCGAACAGGGTGTTCTCGGGGTTGGTCACCGCCTGCCGCTTGGCGGACTGGCCGACCAGCCGCTCGCCGGATTCGGTGAAGGCCACCATCGAGGGGGTCGTGCGCGCACCCTCGGAGTTCTCGATCACCTTTACATCCTTGCCTTCCATGACGGCGACGCAGGAGTTGGTGGTGCCGAGGTCGATGCCGATGACTTTGCTCATAGGACGTCCTTTCTACAGCAGATCCCGTCTTGCGGCCCTCGCTCGGAGGCACCGTCTGGGGATCCCCTTTTCGATGTTAGAATTGACACCCGCCCGGACCGGCCGATCCAGTGTCGCCAGAGGCCCATCCCGCCGGGTAAACCGCTTAATCCGCAGGGATATATAGGGCTTCCCGCACCCATTGCAAGCAGAGCGGGCGCGGAAATTAACGATTGAAGGCGGGTTCTGGAAAGTAGATCATGCAGCCTTCCCGGCCCGATCTGCATGTGGCCGGACCCGGTTCCGGGGGAGCCGGAGGCCACCTTTGGACCCTGGTCCGGAGCCCTGCTCCGGTCCTCGCCCGTTCCAGTCCTCGGAGGTCGCCGCGCCGCCCCCTGCCGCCGGGCGGCTCGAACGGTGATCATGTCGCTGGATGAAATAGAACCTCAGACCGACGATCCCGCGGCAATGGCCGCGGCAGCCAATCCGGCGCAGCCCGACCCGCGCGCGGCCCGCCGCCGTCCGCCGCCGCGCGAACCGCTCTATTTTGTGGTCATCCTGATGCTGATCGCCGATATCGTGTTCGGCCTGGGCCTGGCCGTTTTCGCCGAGAAAGTCATCGATTTCCGGCCGATGGCCGTGGTCGGGCTCGGCCTGGCCGCGTTGGGCCTCGGCATCCTCGCTTATTTCGTCCTGTTCGGCAGCGGGCGGGTGAAGCGCTAGCCGCCCTTAGGCGCCCGCGAAGTGGCGGGTGATCCAGGCGCGGAAGGCGGCGATGCGGGGGATCTCGATCTCCTCGGCGCGGCTCAGCAGGTAATAGTAGCGCCCGGAATTGACCGTCACGTCGAAGAGCGGCGTCAGGCGCTTCTGGTCGATCTCTTCCTGGAACAGCCTGGGGTCGGCGAGCGCCACCCCGCCGCCGCTGCAGGCCGATTGCACCGCCTGGTCGGCCGTCTCCAGCACCAAGCCGCGCTCGACGCGCACATTGGGCAGGCCGGTCTGGCGCAGGAACAGGCGCCAGTCGAACCAGGGATCGTTGCCCTGCCGGATGTGCAGAAGCTGCGCCTTCGCGGCCATGGTGGCGAGGTCCGGCCAGGCCGCCGTCTTTGCGAGCTTCGGGCTGGCCAGCGGCGCGAACTGATCGGACATCAGCAGGTCGACGATCATTTCCGCCCCGGACGGCCCATGGGCCTCGACCTCGCCGAAGAAGATCGCGAGATCATGGCCGGAATTGCGGAAATCGACATTGACCGGCGGCGTCTCGATGCGGATCTCGAGATCGGGATGCTGCTTCTGGAATTCCGGCAGCAGCGGCAGGACCAGGCGCCGCGCGAAGGTCGGCGGCAGGCTCAAGGTCAGCGGCGGCTTGCGCGATTGCCGCTTGAAGCCGGCGACCACGACGTCGATCCGGTCGAAGGCGTCGGTCAGCACCGGCAACAGCCGCTTGCCCTCGTCGGTCAGCTCGAGGTTGGCTTTGCGGCGGAGCAGGGAGACGCCGAGGATGTCCTCCAGGTTCTTCACCTGGCGGCTGACGGCGCTCTGGGTGACCAGCAGCTCCTCGGCCGCCCGCGTGAAGCTGAGCGAGCGGGCAACCGCCTCGAACGCGCGCAACGCGTTGAGCGGCGGCAGGGAACGACGTTCTTTTGTGCGGCTCATCTCGGGGAAGGATAACCAGACGAAGGCCGGGGAATCTACCCAGCACCGCGCCGCTTGCAAACGTCTTTCGACGGGGTCTTGGAGGCGGGGGCTTCAGATCGACAGGGTTTTCAGCGCGTATTTGCGGCCATCGAAGATGTCGGCGGCGATCAGCTTCACATCCTGCAGCCAGGCGACTATCTCGGCGTCCTGGTCGGTGGGCTGGTCCGGACGCGTGACCCGGGCCTGGTCGAGGCCTTCGGGATGATAGCTGACGACGACGCCGGGCAGCGGCCGGAGCACCGTGTCCTTGAGGTTCTGGCTGGGCGGCAGCGCCAGATCGAGCATGCTCGGCCGGTCATAGGCGATGAGATCGAGCAGGACGCGTCCCAGCCGATACATCGGCATGTTGCCGAGCTTCAGCGGACCCTTCTGCCCGTCGATCACCACCAGCGGCGTCGCGGTCGAACGCGCATACATGTCGTTGGTGAACTCGCCGAAGGTCGGTGCGAGGAAGCCGGATTCGACGTAACCGGCGAAGCGCTGGCCGAGGATCGGCAGGTGGTCGCCGAACAGGATGACGATGGAATCCGGGTCGCTGGCCTGGATATGCGCCAGCGCGTCCATCATCTCCTTGGACTTGTAGTGCACGGTGTTGACGTAGGCGTTGACCTCGTCCACCTGCGACTTGGCGTCGAGGACCGCGGGACGGAAGGCGCTCGCGTCATAGGCCCAGTGGCCATAGAAGGTTACGGTGTAGTCGAGCACCGGCCGGCCGTCATCGCTCGCGGCGAGCTTCTCGCCGACCTGCGCGTGCAGCGACTTGTCCGAGAGGAACGGCCCCGCCATGTCGTCCTGGGTGAAATCGGGCAGCGCCCAGAATGTCTCGAAGCCGAGCTTCTGATAGGCAACCTGGCGATTCCAGAATCCCGGTGAATTGGGATGCGAAGCGACGGTGCGATAGCCGATCGCCTTCAACAGATGCGGCAGCGCCGGGATATGATCGTTGAAGCCCTCTTCGAACTTCACCGAGGCGCGGTCGAGCGGGAAGCCGCAGAGAATCTCGAACTCGGCATTCGCGGTCTGCCCGGCGAAGGCCGGCGAGAGCGCGCGGGTGAAGCCGCTCTGCGCCCAGAGCGCCTGGAAGCGCGGATCGATCGGCGATTCCCCCAGGGTGGTCGCGGTCAGCGGCGTGGGATCCCAGAAGGATTCCTCGAGAACGATGTGGATGTTCCGCAGTTTCGAGGATCCGAACAGCGTGCTCGACGTCGCGCGGGCGACGCCGGGCATCGCGGCACCGCCGAGGCCGAGCGAGGCGCCGGCGGCAAGACCATTGAGCAACTTGCGACGGGTCAGCATCTACTGCACTCCCGATCCGGAAATTGACGGCAGGCCGGCAGCGGCACGGCGGCGATCGATCGCGGCGGTGACGTCGTCGGGTTTCGGCGGGGGCTGGCGGGTCGCGAACGAACGCAGCAACTCCTGCGTCAGATGCACGGCGCCGCCGCGCCAGACGAAATTCTCGCGTTGATCCCAGGGCGTGTTGCCCCAGAACTGGTCCATGGCGTGATAGAGCGTCGGGCTCTCCGCCGCGGCGCCGGCCGGCAGCACGAAGAGCGCCGAGAGCGCGGTCTTGCGCAGACGGCCGCGCAGACGCAGGTTGAACAGGAACAGGCCGACGATGGCAGCCAAAGGCAGCGCCACGATCGGCCAGCCCCAGGGGCCGAGAATGCGGAACAACGCGGAGACGTTGTAGACGTCGTCCGGCATGATCGGCCGGCCGAGATAGGTGATCTTGGCCGCGCTGCCGATATAGGCGACGCCGACCAGAACGGTCAGCAGAATGAGATAAGCCCAGATCCGCCGCGAGGCGCAGAAAAGCAGATACGATATCGCGACCATCAACGCGAAATCGTAGGGGACGCGCTCGGTGGTGATGGTGACGTCGAAGCCCCAACGGCAGACCGAATAGGCGAGGCCGTAGAGAACCATGCTGGCGCCCAGAGGGATCAGCCAGTGCAATGTCCGATGAAGCCAATGAGGCCAGGTGGACGGTCGCAATCGCATCGTAAATCCCAGGGCCGCAACCGCGCGCCGCCTGGGTCCTCCTAGGTTGAGGAGTGGTGTCGCTGCGGGTTGCCCTGCCTTCCGACTGTGATTTAGGGCAAATTCATAGAGATGTCACGACTTCCGCCGCATATCTGTCAACAATTGAACGTGAG
>DATBAZ010000393.1:0-4493 GCA_036271255.1 Alphaproteobacteria bacterium | reverse complement strand
CTTATCAATGTGCCACGTTTCAAGGCGGCGTAGGCCCTTTCCTGTCCGCTTGGCCGCATGATGTCCACTTCGCTGCCATCTTAGCTCTCACGGCCGGCAGGCGGCTCTGACTACAATCCGTACGAGAGCCGGCGCGCGGAGGTGCAGTCCTGCCCGGATTCAAGAGGGTTTGAGATGACGACGGGATTCTTTATCGGGTTGGCCGCCATATTCGTGTTCGACACGATCCTGGGCGGGGTGCTGGGCTGGATGGCGCGCAGCGAGAAATACAAGCAGTACCGCATCCATATCGGCCGCAACCCGATCGCCGAGCGCAAGCGGACGATGTCGATCATCCTGAACTACACGACGCCGCAGCTGATGTATGGCGGGTTCCTGTATTTCCTGGGAAACCACATCCTCTATAAAGGCCTGCCGAGCGTGCCGACGCTGTTCGGGGAGACGATCGGCGTCATCATGCTCTACGACTTCATGTATTATTTCTTCCACCGGGCCATGCACTGGCCGGCGGGGATGAAGCTGATCCATGGGGTGCATCACCGCATCCGCTATGCCACGGCCGAGGCCAGCACCTATCTGCATCCGGCCGAGGGCATCGGCGGCACCGCGCTGTTCCTGCTGTCGATCGTAATCCTGGGGCCGATCAGCAGCACGTCCTTCCTGGTCGACTTCTTCATGTTCTCCGCGATCAACATCTACGTCCACTCCAACTTCGTCTTCCCGCACCCGGCTTTCCGGCTGCTGAATTTCTGGACGCGGACGCACGACGTGCATCACTATTACTGCCGTAACAATTACTCCTCGCTCTTCCCGTTCTGGGACCAGATGTTCGGAACGGCGGAGGATCAGGTTGTGCCGGCGAAGAAGCAGGCCGCGCCCGCGGCGGCTTAAGGAGCGGCCGGGGCGCCCTCGCCCCTTACCACCCGTTCCAGTGCGTGATCGTGTCGACGTCCGGGCGCTGGGCGGGCTTGAAGTCGGTGCCGATCGTGTAGGCGACAGGCAGCAGGCCGCACTGGGTCATGTCTTCCGGCACGCCGAGCAATTGGGAGATTTCCTTCTCTTTCATCATCGTCAAGGTGGTCAGCACCGTGCCCAAGCCGCGCGGGCGGAGCGCCAGCTGGAAGCTCCAGACCGCCGGGTAGATCGAGGCGAAATAGGCGCCTTCGAAGCCCTGGTAGGGCCGTCCCACCAGATACGGGATCACGTGCACCGGCACCTCATGCAGATGCTCGGCGAGATATTCGGCCGAGCCGTAGACCCGTTCGGTCTGCGCCTCGCCGTGCTCATGCGCGGCCTTGCGCGCGTCGGACAGCATGCTGCCGGCGGCCTCGCGGTAAAGGTCGGCGATCTCGGCGCGCAGGCCGGCATCGTCGACGACGATCCAGCGCCAAGTCTGGCTGTTCGACGCCGTCGGCGCCTGCTGGGCCAGCCGGATGCAGTCCATGATCACCGCGCGCGGGACAGGCCGCGAGAAATCGAGCCGCTTGCGTACGGCGCGGGTGGTGGAGAGCAGCGCATCGGCGGCGGCCAGATCGACGGACATGAAGTTTCCCCCTGTAGATGTGTTTCGCCGACTATCAAGAGTCAGCGCGCCGGGAGCAATGGGGAAAGCGAGGCGTGCTTGTCGGAGCAGCAGGCTATGTCCGTCGCTTCCATAATTGAAATATTCGTAATCTGAAAATATTCATCAGATATAATTTCTTCATTTATTTAATGTTTGCCAGATGTATCCAACTGCATCACTGTAATCGGCGGGAGGAAATGTATTTCATCCCGCAATTCATCGTAAGCACTCATAAGAGTGCGCCTGATCCGTCCGGCGGACGGTCAAAAGGGAGGATGTATCATGCGCGTAATGGCGTGCCTGTTGGTGATGGCCCTGTCTCTGCCCGCGATGGCGCAAGAAAATGGGGGTCTGGAAGAAATCGTCGTCACGGCCCGAAGGGCGGACTCTCGGGATTACGAGGCTGGTGTCCCGGCGGTCGGCATGCGGCGGCTGGCCGATTATGCCGTGCAGGCGGTGACGGTGACCGGCGATACGCGCGATCCGGATAAGCGGCATGAAGAGATATTCGCGATGATCAAAGGGGCGATCGCACTCGCCGCAAAGCGCGGCGGCATCGAGCTGGCGACAGGCGAAATGGTCGTCGAGCCGCTGACCATGGACAATTACCGCAGCCTGACGCTACAGACCGAAAAGCGTCCCGACACCGACAAGACGACCTTCCTGGTCAAGACCAGGTTGAGCGCCGGGATCGACGCCAAGGCGGCGCTGGACAAGATTTCCACCTTCATCAAAGAGGTGCCGGCGGTCGGCCGCGCCGAGATGGAAGCGACCGGCGATCTCACCCTGTCGGTGGTGAAGCCTGACCAGTATCGCGGCGCCATAATCGACCTGGTCGCGGCGGATGCCCGTGCGACCGCGGCGAAGATGGGGCCGGATTATGCCGTCGAGGCGAAAGGCCTGGAACGCCCGGTCGAATGGTCGCGCGCCAGCCTGACCGACGTGTTTCTTTATGTGCCCTATGGCTACACCGTGGTTCCGAAAGGACGGTAAGCATTTTCGATGGGGTTCGCTCCCCGACTTGGATAGTCTGCCATCAGAATTGAAAAGGGAGGAAGAAATGGCCGAAGGCACGTGGCGGCGGGTTCTCACCGACTGTTTCACGCCGGAGGAGCTCAAGGAATGGCGGGCGGCGAAGGAGCGGCTGGGGCCAAGCTTCGACCATGCCGGCCATGCCGCGGCCTGGGCCGACTATAATGCCCGTGTTCAGGCTGCCCTGCCGTTGGACCCGGATTCGGAACAGACAAAGGCGATCGCCGCCGAGTGGGACGCGCTGTGCGCCGATTATAAGCGCGTGGCGGACCCGGCGATGATGAACGGTCCCAAACCGCTGTGGGCATTCCCGATGCGGCTGGACGACCCGGAGATGTTCATCCAGAAGCGCTAATACTGGCCGTAGCGCCCCCTGACCGAGGCCAGGAGCGCGGCGCTGTCATAGCCGACGCCGTCCTTGAACACGGTCTCCACCGATTCGATGTCGGTGACCTTGGCGGCCGGGTCGCCCCTCACCACCAGCAGGTCGGCATCCTTGCCTGCCGCCACCGTGCCGATGCGGTTGGCGAGGCCGAGATAGAGGGCGCCGTCATAGGTGGCGATGCGCACCGCCTCAGGCATGGTGAAGCCGGCATCGACCAGCAGCTCGATCTCGCGCAGATCGCCGAAGCCGGGGATGACGCCGCCATTGCCGGTCGGGTCGGGCCCGGCCATCAGCAGCCCGCCGGCGGCAACGAAGCGGCGCTCCATGGCGATGTCATGTGCGTAGATCGTGGCGCGGTCCTTCGCCTTCTCCGGCGGCAGCGATTTGGTCAGGTTGCGGGCATAGAGATAGGCCTCCCGCGCCTCGGGCGTCAGCACCGCCAGGGCGCGCGGCCACAAGGGGGCATGGCCGGGCACGCGCTGCTCGAACACCGGTAGGGTGGAGGTGATGGCGACGTGGCGGTTCACCAGGTCGGCGATCAGCGTCTTTGCCTCGGGCCCGTCGGGGTCCATCGCTATCATCGTCGGCTCGCCGTCGCTATCGGGGCAGACATCCGGCTTCTTACCGGGGTCGAGCTGGGTGTTGACGAGGAAACCATGCTCCAAATTGTCGACGCCCAGCGCCGCGGCCTCAGGGTAGGTGACGGAGCAGAGATGGCCCGTGATCTTCAGGCCGCGTTTATGCGCCTCGTCGATGGCGGCTTTCAGCTCATCTCGGGTGATGTCCATATAGGCCTTGAACGAGGTCACGCCCTGGTCGGCCCAATAGGCGACGGTGGCGCGCGCATCGGTAGCATCGCGCAGCTGGTGCATCTGCATGAAGGGCGAGTTGGCGCCCTCGAGATAGGGGCCGGTCACATCCATATGCGGGCCGGGCAGGATGCCGGCATCGATCTGATGTTTGAGGTTGAGGTCGGTATAGGGCTCGACGCTGCCGGTCGTGCGCAGAGTGGTCACGCCATTGGCGAGATAGAGGCGCGGTGAGGTGAAGGCCATTTCCGGCACCATCAGCGGCGGATCGCTGTGGCCGTCGGCGTCCATATTGGGCCGACCTATATAGAAGATGTGGTTGTGCATGCCGACGATGCCGGGCAGCACGGTACGGCCGGTGAGGTCGATCACCCTCGCATCCGTGGGTGGCGGCTCCGAGGCCGGGCCGACGGCAGCGATCTTGCCGCCATCGATCACGATGGTGCGGTCGGTCTGCGGCGGCGTCCCGGTGCCATCGATGACGGTGACGTGGGCCAGCGCCACCTTGCCCGCCGGCACGGAGACGAAGGGCTTGGCCGCCTCGCCCGGCGCGGCCGGCGCCGGCAGAACGATCGGCGCCAGATCGACCGGGGCGGCGGGTGCGCCCGCAGCCGCCAGAATAAAAGATGCGCCCAGAAAACTGCCGAACGATCGGGTCATGCCCATCCTCTGCTGAGGCCACGGAACCCAACAGACCATAATG
>DATBAZ010000392.1:0-6374 GCA_036271255.1 Alphaproteobacteria bacterium | reverse complement strand
AGGGGGAGGACGTGCCTGTCAGGCCGTCGTGCTGCCGGCCCTCCCCCAACCCCTTTCCGCAAGGGGAGGGGGAGGACGTGCCTGTCAGGCCGTCGTGCTGCCGGCCCTCCCCCAACCCCCTTCCGCAAGGAGAGGGGGAGGCTTTTTCCCAAGCCGGCCGTTAACCTGATGCGCATGGGACGCCGTTTTTCCTGCGCCATGGCCAGGCCTGTCCACGCCATGGCGGGCGATAAGCTGCCAAGATACGTCTCCGCAGCAAGATCGCAGTCCGGCGTGTATTGATCATGGCAAGGCCCAATATATTGCGCCGCACAATACAATAGATCAGCTACCGTTTCATCACTGATATTCCGCATCGGCGCAGGCACCACCTATAAAGCCATCATCGCGACCGGACACCCGGTCAGTCAAGCGCTGTTTTACCCCCTCATATACGTCATTTGACGTATGTGTGCAGCGCAGCATTCGTCTGAACCTGTTCCCATCAGCGGGAGCAGCCTGCCCCGCGCAGGGACCATCAGCCAACCGGGGGCCAGCACCATGCGATCGATTGAAACACCACCTGCCTCGCCGGTGCGCCGGCGGTTGCTGCAAGCCCTGGCCGCCGCCCCCGCGCTGAGCCTGTTGCCGCGCGCCGCCGCCGCGGCCGACAAGCCGCCGACGAGTGCGGTCAATACCACTGGCCTCGCGGTGACCGACGATACCGTCACCGTCGGCATTCTGCATTCCATCACCGGCACCATGGCGATCAGCGAAACCGGGTCGGTGGAAGCCGAGAAGCTCGCCATCAGCCAGATCAACGAAGCAGGCGGCGTGCTCGGGCGGCAGATCAAGTTCATCCAGGAGGACGGCGCCTCCGACTGGCCGACCTTTGCCGAAAAGGCGAAGAAGCTGCTGGACCACGACAAGGCCGCCGCGGTCATGGGCTGCTGGACCTCGGCATCGCGCAAGGCCGTGCTGCCGGTGTTCGAGCAATACAACGGTATGCTGTACTATCCGACCTTCTACGAGGGCCTGGAGCAGTCAAAGAACGTCATCTACACCGGCCAGGAAGCGACGCAGCAGATCCTGGCGGGCCTCAACTGGGTGACCAAAGAAAAGAAGGCCAAGACGTTCTACCTGCTGGGATCCGATTACATCTGGCCGCGCACATCCAACAAGATCGCCCGCAAGCACATCGAAAACTTCATGACCGGCACCAAGGTGGTGGGCGAGGACTACTTCCCCCTCGGCAGCACCCAGTTCAACTCGGTCATCAACAAGATGAAGCTGGTCAAGCCGGACGTGATCTACGCGATCATCGTCGGCGGATCGAACGTCGCATTCTACAAGCAGCTCAAGGCCGCCGGTATCGACCTGTCGAAGCAGACGCTGATGACGATCTCGGTCACCGAGGACGAAATCCTGGGCATCGGCGGCGAGAACATCGCCGGCGCCTATGCCTGCATGAAGTATTTCCAGTCACTGGACAATCCGAACAACAAGAAATTCGTCCCCGCCTTCAAGAAGATGTGGGGCGAAAAGAGCGTCATCGGCGACGTGACGCAGGCGGCCTATCTGGGGCCGTGGCTGTGGAAGCTGACCGCCGAAAAGGCTGGAAGTTTCGATATCGACAAGATCGCCGCCGCCTCGCCAGGCGTCGAGTTCAAGGGTGCGCCGGAGGGCTATTTGCGCATCCACGAGAACCATCATCTGTGGAGCAAGACCCGCGTCGGCCGGGCGCGTGCCGATGGCCAGTACGACCTGATCTATGAAACCGCCGAACTGATGGAGCCTAATCCGTTCCCGAAAGGCTACCAGTAGCCCCCGCTTCGTCTCTCCCCCTCCCCGCGCAGGCCTGGGCCGCGAAGCGGACCGAGCTGGGGGATGGGGCGTTCGTCGTGTGGCATCACCGTTGAAGCCACGTTGGCGCCGCCCCCTCCCCCCGCAAAGGGAGGGGGAGGGTTGCGGCACTCCTCCTTTCCCTCAACGCCGGGAAGCCCCGCATGCTGTTCGGTTATTCCTTCGCCGATCTCGGCGCGATCATGGCCATGCAGGGCTTCGCCGGCCTGATCCTGTTCTCTGTCTTCGTGCTGATGGCGCTGGGCCTGGCCATCATCTTCGGCCAGATGGGCGTCATCAACATGGCGCATGGCGAGTTCATGATCCTGGGCGCCTACGTCACCGCCATGACCTCGCGCTTCTTCGCCGCGTTCCTGCCGGGGGCCTTCTCGCTCTACTTCTTTCTGGCGATCATCCTCGCCTTCATCGCCTCCGGCCTGCTGGGCATGGCGGTGGAGTGGCTGCTGATCCGCCATCTGTACCGCCGGCCGCTCGATACGCTGCTGGCGACCTGGGGCCTCAGTCTCATTCTCCAGCAGGTCTACCGTTCGATCTTCGGCGCGCGCGAGGTCGGCGTGGAACTGCCGAACTGGATGATGGGCTCGACCCAGCTCACCGATACCATCGAAATCCCGATCAACGGCCTGATCGTCATGGGTCTGACCGCGTTGATCACCGGCATCGTGTATACGCTGATCTTCCGGGCCCGCTGGGGCCGCCAGGTCCGCGCGGTCATGCAGAACCGGGCCATGGCGGACGCCGTGGGCATCGACACGTCGCGGGTCGACCGCCTCACCTTCGGCCTGGGCTGCGGCATCGCCGGGGTCGCCGGGGCCGCCTTCACCATGATCGGCTCCACCAGCCCGACCGCCGGCCAGCTTTACATCGTCGATACGTTCCTGGTCGTGGTGTTCGGCGGCGCCTCCAGCCTGATCGGCACCATCGCCTCGGCCTTCACCATCTCGCAGACCCGCTCGACGCTGGAGTTCTTCCTGTCCGGCTCGATGGCGCAGGTGATCGTGCTGCTGACCGTCGTGGGCATCCTGATGCTGCGCCCGCAGGGTCTGTTCGTCCTCAAAGTCCGCCGCTGAGGAGCCCGCCATGCGCACCGACGCCTTCCTGAACCGCAAGGATATCCTGCTCATCCTGCTGCTGGCGGTGGTGATCCTGCTCGCCCTGCCGCTGGTGCTGGAGCCGTTCCGGCTCAACCTGTTCGGCAAGTACCTGACCTATGCCTTCGTCGCCCTCGGCCTGGTGCTGTGCTGGGGCGATGCGGGCATCCTCAGCCTGGGCCAGGGCGTGTTCTTCGGCCTGGGCGGCTACTGCATGGCGATGTTCCTCAAGCTGGAGGCCTCGTCGGTCGCGAACACCAAAATCCAGTCCACCCCGGGCATTCCCGACTTCATGGACTGGAATCAGATCACGGCGATCCCGTGGTTCTGGGAGCCGTTCCACAGCCTGACCTTCGCCCTGATCGCGGTGCCGCTGGTGCCGGCGCTGCTGGCGCTGATCATCGGTGTGGCGATGTTCAAGCGCCGGGTCGGCGGCACTTACTTCGCCATCATCACCCAGGCCTTCGCGGCGATCCTGACCATCCTGATCATCGGTCAGCAGGGCTATACCGGCGGGGTCAACGGCATCACCGACCTGCGCACCCTGCACGGCTGGGACATCCGCACCGACCACGCCAAGACGATCCTGTATTTCGTCAATGGCGGCCTGCTGATCGTCTGTCTGCTGCTGGCCCAGTATGTCCGCCGCAGCAAGCTGGGCCGCATCCTGGTGGCGATGCGCGACAAGGAGGACCGGGTGCGGTTCTCCGGCTACGACGTCGCCGCCTTCAAGGTGTTCGTATTCTGCTTCGCCGCCGCGCTGGCCGGTATCGGCGGGGCGATGTTCACCTTGCAGGTCGGCTTCATGTCGCCATCCTTCGTCGGCATTGTACCCTCGATCGAGCTGGTCATCGCCTGCGCCGTCGGCGGCCGCACCTCTCTGCTGGGGGCGGTCTACGGCACGCTGCTGGTGAACTGGGCAAAGACCACCTTCTCGGAGGACATGCCCGAGCTCTGGCTGCTGGCGATGGGCGGGCTGTTCATCGGCGTGGTCATGGCCTTCCCGAACGGGCTGGCAGGCGTCTGGCGCGACTACGCGGACCGCTACCTGGACCGGCTGCCGGGCCTTGGCAAGCGCCTCAAACCGTCCGCACCCGCCGCCTTGCCGGTCGCCAACCTGGAGCTTGGCCATGGTCAATGACACCGACTACTTCCTGGCCGTGGAAGGCCTAACGGTCTCTTTCGACGGCTTCAAGGCGGTGGACGACCTGTCGTTCTACGTCGATGCCAACGAGATCCGCGTCATCATCGGCCCGAACGGCGCCGGTAAGACCACGGTGCTGGACCTGATCTGCGGCCGGACCAGGGCCACCGCCGGCTCCGTCAGGTTCAAGGGCACCGAGTTGCTGAAACTGAAGGAGCACCAGATCGTTCACGCCGGCGTCGGCCGGAAGTTCCAGAATCCGTCGATCTACGAAGACCTGTCGGTGTTCGAGAACCTGGAAATCTCCTTCCCGCGCGGCCGCGGCGTGTTCGGCGCGCTGACCTTCCGCCGCGACGGGGCGGTGCGCGAGCGGATCGAGTCGGTTGCCGAAATGATCTTCCTGCATGAGTTGCTGGACCAGCAGGCCGAAGCATTGAGCCATGGACAGAAACAGTGGCTGGAAATCGGCATGCTGCTGATCCAGGACCCCGCCCTGCTGATGCTGGACGAACCGGTCGCCGGCATGAGCGTCAGCGAGCGCCGGAAAACCGCCGACCTCTTGCACCGTATCACCAGCCACCGCTCGGTTCTGGTCATCGAGCATGATATGGGCTTCGTCGAGGATATCGCGCACAAGGTGACGGTGCTGCACCAGGGTCGCGTGCTGTCCGAGGGCTCGATGGAGCACGTCAAGCAGGATCCCCGCGTCGTCGAAGTCTATCTGGGCCATTGAGGGACGCCGCCATGCTGGATGTATCGCAACTGCGCGTCGCCTATGGCCAGAGCGAAGTGCTGCACGGCCTGGATATCCACGTCGCCCCCGGCGAAATCGTTGCTCTGATGGGGCGCAACGGCATGGGCAAGAGCACGCTGATGAAGTCGCTGATCGGCATGATCCCGGCCAGCGGCGGCCAGATCCACCTGAACGGGGCGGCGCTGACGGGCCTGAAGAGCCATCAGCGGGTGGCCAAGGGGCTGGCGTTCGTGCCGCAGGGCCGGATGATCTTCTCCGGCATGACGGTGCAGGAGAATGTCGAGACCGGCCTGGTCGTGCGCAAGGCGACCACGGTGCCGCCGGATATCTATACGTTGTTTCCCGTGCTGCTGGAGATGAAGCACCGCCGCGGCGGCAACCTGTCGGGCGGGCAGCAGCAGCAGCTTGCCATTGCGCGGGCCCTGGCGACCGATCCGCGGGTGCTGCTGCTGGATGAACCGACCGAGGGCATCCAGCCCAACATCATCCAGGAACTCGGCCGCACCCTGCGCCGCATCCGCGATGAGCGCGGCCTGTCCATCCTGGTCAGCGAGCAGGTGCTGAGTTTCGCGCTCGATGTCGCCGACCGGATCCTGGTGATCGAAGGGGGGCGTATCGTGCACGAGGACCACCGCGCCGACATCGATGCGGACAAGATCGCCGGCTACCTGGCGGTCTGATCCCGTCCTTTACCGCAACCAAGGGGAACGATCATGCCCGATACACTGATAAAAGTCGATCTGTCGCATTCTCCGTACGAGAACGACATGATCCACAACCGCTGGCACCCGGACATCCCGATGGTGGCGACGGTGAAGCCCGGTCAGGACTTCATCATCGAGTGCTATGACTGGACCGGCGGGTTCATCAAGAACAACAACGATGCCTCGGACGTGCGCGACATCGACCTCAGCATCGTGCATTTCCTGTCCGGCCCGGTGGGCGTCGAGGGGGCGGAGCCGGGTGATCTACTGGTGGTCGATTTCCTTGATATCGGCGCGTTTCCGCACAATGCCTGGGGGTTCAACGGGTTCTTCTCGAAGCAGAACGGCGGGGGGTTCCTGGCCGATCAGTTCCCGCTGGCGCAGAAGTCGATCTGGGACTTCCACGGCATGTTCACCAACTCCCGCCACGTGCCGGGGGTGAACTTCGCCGGGCTGATCCATCCCGGGCTGATCGGCTGCCTGCCGTCACCGGGGCTGCTGGAGACCTGGAACACCCGCGAGGTCGGGCTGATCGGCACCAACCCGACACGAGTTCCGCCGCTGGCCAATCCACCCTTCGGGCCGACCGCACACATGGGTCGGCTGAAGGGCGATGCCGCGGCCGCCGCGGCAGCGACCGGGGCGCGCACGGTGCCGCCGCGCGAGCATGGCGGCAATTGCGACATCAAGGATCTGTCGCGGGGTGCCAGGGTCTACTTCCCGGTCTATGTGCCAGGCGCCGGCCTGTCGATGGGCGATCTGCATTTCAGCCAGGGCGACGGCGAGATCACCTTCTGCGGGGCGATCGAAATGCCTGGCTGGATCCACCTGAAGGTGGA
>DATBAZ010000391.1:0-22166 GCA_036271255.1 Alphaproteobacteria bacterium | reverse complement strand
AAGAAGCGCTGCCGGCATCGGAAGCGCACGCTTCTGCCCAGTCGTCATCGTGAAATGAAGATCGTCGGCCAGCGCAGTTTCGCTCAGGCCGTCAACGTAGTCGGACCATTGCGAGGCCGCCTTGATCAGGCGGGATGCCAGGACTGCCCAATCGCTCTCGAGCTCTGCATCAAGGGGGAGGCTCGCCGAGCGGCCCCCGGAAAATCTCGGATACCAAATCTCGCTATCGGTCAGAGGCAGGTGATTCAAAGTGCCGTGTATCGACTGGAAGAACAGGCCACAGGGTTGCCTGTAAATTTCCTCGGGTAGAGGCTCGATCGAAGACAGGAGGCGCGCCGTCGCCCAGCCGTGATAGCGCGCCATCTGAGCCAGCTGGCTTTTCGCTGAGGCAGCCATAAGTCCTGACCCTACAGAAACCGCGCTTTCGCGGCCTCCACCGCCTCGCGCACCCGTTCCGGCGCGGTGCCGCCTTCGCTCGTCCGGCTGGCGACCGAGGCCTCGACCGTCAGCACGTCGAAGACGCGGACATCGATAGCGGCATGCACCGCCTGCATTTCCGCCAATGTCAGGCCGTGGAGCTGTACGCCCCGGCTCTCGGCCTGCTTCACCAGGCTGCCGGAGACGTGATGAGCCTCGCGGAAGGGCAGGCCCAAAGTGCGGACCAGCCAGTCGGCCAGGTCGGTCGCCGTCACATAGCCGCGGTCGGTCGCCCGCCGCATCGCATCCGCCTTCACCGTCATGTCGGCGACCATGTTGGTCATCGCCGCCAAGGCGAGCGCCAGCGTATCCTCGGCGTCGAAGACCGGCTCCTTGTCTTCCTGCATGTCCTTGGAATAGGCGAGCGGCAGGCCCTTGAGCGCGATCAGCAGCGTATTGAGATCACCGATCACGCGGCCGGTCTTGGCGCGCACCAGCTCCGCCGCGTCGGGATTGCGCTTCTGCGGCATGATCGAGCTGCCGGTGGTGAAGCCGTCCGACAGGCGCACGAACGCGAACTGGTCGGACGACCACAGCACCAGCTCCTCGGCGAAGCGGGAGAGATGTACCGCCAGGATCGCGGCGGTCGCCAGATAGTCGAGCGCGAAATCCCGGTCAGACACGGCGTCGATCGAGTTGGCGGCCGGCCGGGCGAAGCCCAGTGCCTTGGCGGTCTGCTGCCGGTCGATGGGGTAGGGGGATCCGGCCAGCGCTGCGGCGCCCAGAGGGCACTCCTCGGCGCGGCGGATCGCATCGGCAACCCGGCTGCGGTCGCGGCCCAGCATCTCGACATAGGCCAGCAGGTGGTGGCCGAATGTGACCGGCTGGGCTAATTGCAGGTGGGTGAAGCCCGGCATGATCGTGTCGGTGTGCGCCTCGGCCTGGGCAATCAGCGCCGCCTGGAGCGCCTTCAGCTCATCATCCAGCCGGGCCAGCGCGTTGCGGACCCACAGCTTGAAGTCGGTTGCGACCTGGTCGTTGCGCGAGCGGGCGGTGTGCAGCCGGCCGGCGGCCGGGCCGATCAGCTCGGCCAGCCGGGCCTCGACATTCATATGGATGTCTTCCAGCTCGGTCTTGAAGACGAACCGGTCCTCGGCGATCTCGGTCTCTATGGTGTAGAGCCCGTCGGTGATCGCCAGCGCGTCCTCCGCCGAGATGATGCCCTGCGCCGCCAGCATTGCGGCATGGGCGCGCGATCCCGATATATCCTCCTGCCACAGCTTGCGGTCGAAGCCTATCGATGCATTTATCCGCTGCATGATGGAGGACGGCCCCGCACTGAAGCGGCCGCCCCACAGGCTGTTTGCCCCGCCGGTTGCTTTCGCTGAGTCCGGGGGGTTCGAGGAGGAAGACTTGGTCATGGCGCGTACATCGATAGCATATTCAAAAGTCCTGGCCACGGGCGCCCTTGCGCTCGCCTTGTTGTCGACGCCCGCCCTGGCGCAGGGCATGGGCAAGCCGGGCGAACTTACCGAGACCAAGCCGGCCAAGCCAGTCCCCGCGCTGACTTTGATGTCGCTGGCCGACGAATCGCCGACCGATCTCAGCGCCTATAAGGGCAAGAAGCTGATCGTGAATTTGTGGGCGACCTGGTGCGGCCCGTGCATCACCGAGATGCCGTCGCTGATGAAGCTGTCGGACCGGCTGAAGGACAGCGGCGTGACCGTGATCGCGATCTCCGAGGATCGCGGCGGCAAGTTCGTCGTCGACCCGTTCCTGAAGGAGCACAACATCGCCGGCCTGCCGGTCTTCCTCGACAAGACCATGTCCACCGGCAAGGCGCTGAAGGAGGCGACCATCCTGCCGATGACCATCCTGATCGACGCCGACGGCAATGAGATCGGCCGGGTGAAGGGCGACCGCGATTGGGATTCCGCCGACAGCCGGGCGGAGCTCGCCAAGCTGTTCAATCTGAAGGGACTATAGAACCCTCGGCGATTCAGCTGCCTTTGCGCTCATCCCAGAAACGGTGCCAGAGGAAGAAGGCGATCGCCGCGAGCCCGACGACCCAGTGGGCCAGCGAGACGATGTCGCGTAAACCGTCTTCGCCGGCATAGTAGAGCAGGTAGCCGGTAAGGCCGAGGAAGCAGCCCAGGGCGAAGACGATGCCGCCCGACCAGCGACGCCGCTCGCTGAACCAGCCGTTGAGGACATGGACGCCCCACAACAGCCCCAGCGCAACGAGGGCGCCGAAGGCGAATGCGCCGTGGAGCTTCATCATCCAGGGTTCGGCCGGATTGGTTTCGAACCCGAACTCGCTCTTCTGGCGCAGGAAGTAGTGCAGCACGAGCCAGACGGCGCCCGTCGCCCAGATACCGGCGGCGACGCCGTAGACGCCCCATTTCCGCAGTCGCGTCAGCCGCACCGGGCCGGTGATCGGCCGGCGGCGCGGGGGCGGCAGCGGCCGGAGCTTAACCGGGGACGATGACGGTGGCATAGGTCGCGAGCAGCCGTTTGACGCCGCCGGTGATGTGCCGGCAGGAGAGGGTGGCGCCGGAGATGTTCCTGATGTCCTGCGTCAGGGTCAGCGTGTCGCCGTGGCGCTTGCCGGTGAATTGGGTGCGCCAGGCCGGGTCGCGGATTTGGCTGCCGTAGGCCTCCCGGTACTCAAGGATCTCGACGTCCTTGAACGTGCCGTCGGCATTGATGGCGAAGGCGGTGGGGATGAATTCATGCTTGCCGACGACCTCGTCGGCGATGAACCAGCCGCCGGTCGAAACCTTCCAGAGCTTCACTTCTTTGACGCGGACATTCTCGCCGCTGAGCTTTTCGATCTGGCTGGCCTGGGCGTCGGTCAGCGTGCGGAAATCGGGCGTGAAGGTGGCGCCGGGAAACATCTGCTGCTGGGCCTGCTCAAGGCTCATATAGATTTCGGCGTGGGCGCCGGGAACGATGATCGCGGCCGGGGCCGCGATCATCCACAACAGACGAGATCTCATGCGCAAAAACTCAGCCTTTAGAGACCGCCGCCGGCCGCTCTGGGAATGCAACTCGTTTGCATTATCGGAGCGGGCTTCCCGAGGTCAACTGCCCGAGGGCGATCTCCGTTAGAAATAGTAGCCGAACTTGAACCGGACGCGGGTGTGCTCGAAATCGACATCGTCGTCATAGCCGCCTTTGATCAAAGACGGGTCCATGTAGTTGTTGGCGATCGGAAGCTGCTCCCACAAAGTCAGCGTGGCGAAGACGTGCTCGCCGCCGTAATGGATAGTCGGCCCGGTATAGAAGCCGTTACCCATCCACTCACGGTGCGAGAAGACCGCCCAGCCGTTGATTTCGCGTTCGTTCTGGAACTCGTAGCCGACCGACCAATCTTCGGAGAAGCGATATGAGACACCGATGCCGAAATTGACGTCGGTCTCGATGTTGGTGTTGGGCTTGGCCGCCACCTCGTCCGGATCGGCATAGGGGTTGCGGTCGAGGTCCCGGATTTCCGGCGCCCAGGTGATGTTGGCGATGATCGACAGGCGGTCGTCGAGGAAGTTCTTCTGGAAGATCGCCTTGACCTCGACCTCGGTCAGATGGGGCCCGAATTCAGGCTCCAGCAGGAACGCGATGCCGACCGGGTCGGTATAAGGGCTCTGCACCCGCCAGATGGTCTCGAAGGCGACGCCCTCGAACAGTCCGTGATCGAAGGGCGCATTGGGATTGGGGAAGAAGTTTGAGAACTGTTCGGCCGGGACGGTCGTTCCGTCCGTGGCGTTATGATAGGCGTGGGTATAGTCGAAGATGATCGACGGAGAGAATTGGATCGAGTCCGTCACGCCGTAGGAAAATTCCGTCTGGCTGTTCAGCAGATCGAACGAGCCCCCTGCCTTCTCATGGCGCCAGGTGAGCTGCTGCTCGAATTCCATGCCGCCTTTCGGCAGCAGGTCGGTGGAATAGAGGAATCCGAGAACCGGTTCATCCGCGTGGGCGGCCGCGGCGATCCCGAATCCCAGCATCAAGCCGGCAAGCACTGACGTTCTGCGCATTTGTTTTATTCCCTCAAACCCAATTTTCTTGCGCGTTCGTAATGCAAAGCATTCGCATTAGCAATTGGGCTTCGGGCGTTTGCGATAGATTTTTTCCTGACCGGCGGGAAAAACTTTCCCGATGTGCCGAGGGAATTTAGGGATTGTTCGCCTGAAGTTCTGAATAGCTCTGAGAAGCCCCCCGGAGGGCGAGGGCTTTTGGGTGCCTACTTCCCGTCCACCGTCATCATCAGCAGGGCATTGCCTGGGCGCTGGATCGGGGTCACGCCGGAATTGACCACCAGCATGCCATCGGCGATGACCTGGCCGCCCATGTCCATGGCGCCGCCTTTGACTTTGATCCCGTTCACCCCGTCCCAGGTCTGGGCGGTGTCGAAGTCCCAGACGATCTTGCCGGTCTTGGCGTCATAGCCGCGCAGATGGCCGTCCCACGAACCCACGAAGACCAGGCCGGGAATGGCGGTGACGCCGCTGGGCTGCGCCTTGGAGCAGTTGGTCGGCCCCCAGCTGCACACCGGATCGGGCGCCGGGGTCTGCCAGACGATGTCGCCGGTCAGCGCGCTCAGCGCGGTGACGCCGCCGGGCGCGTAGGGCGCCTTCGCGCTGACGTCGCCGATCGAAATATAGACGTTGGTGCCGTCGGTCGCCGGGCCCCATTCGATGCCGCCGGTGCTGGTGCCTTGGCCCAGCTTGCGCTCCCATAGTTCCTTGCCGTCATGCGCCGGGTCGAAGGCATAGGCGATGGAAGACTTGGCGCCGGCCAGGATCACCTGCTTGCCGTCGGCAAGGTTGGCCAGGATGGGCGAGGCGCCGAAATCGTAGTCGGGTCCCATCTTCTTCGGGCAGTTGCCGGTCGTCGTCTCCGGGCAGCCGACCAGCCAGGCGTCGTTCTTGCGCACCTGTGTGACCCATTTGCGCTTACCGGTCTTGAGGTCGAGCGCCATGATCGCGTCGGACGTGCCGATGTTGCCGTCGGTATAGGCATCGCCGGTGCCGATATAGATCAGCTTCCGCTTGGCATCGATCGTCGGCGAATCCCACACCGCGACGCCGGCCGGGCCGAACATCTGCGTCCCCGACCCGTTGATGCCGGTCTTCTTCGGCTTCTCGTCGAGCGTAAAGGTCTGCCACAGGATCTTGCCGGTCTTGGCGTCCAGCGCCGAGACGCTGCCGCGGAAGGTGCAGCACTGATAAGTCGGGGTCGCGCCCGATACTTCCTCCATCGAGGATTCGGGGACGTAGAGCCGTCCGTCATAAAGCTTCGGCGCGCCAGTGATGCGGGCCATCGGGTGCTTTTCGACTTCGGTCGACCACAGCTTCTGCCCGGTCATCGCATCGACGGCATAGGCCGCGCCCTTCTCGTCGCCGAAAAAAGCGGCGAACTTGCCTTTTGCACCGGGGACCGGGCCGATGGTGATCGCGGTGCGCACGGCCTGGCCGACGTCATAGGCCCAATGGGTGCAGCCGGTCTTGGCATCCAGCGAGAAGACCTGGCCCTCGCGCGTTTCGATGAACACCCGGCCGCTGACCAGGGTTGGCTGGCCATAGGCGATGGACGGATAGGCGAAGGCCCATTTGACCTTCAGCCGGGGCACATCCTCGGCCTTCAGGCCCGGATTGGGCTGATAGCGGGTGTTCTCGACATCGTTGCCCCAGCCGTTCCAGCCGGGCTGGCCGAGGTCGATGGGGCCGCCGTCGTCCTTGCACATATTGGCGTGCATGTCGGGGATCGGGTCCTTGCCCGGCTCGCGCTGGGTCACATACACCGCGACGTCGTGGATTTCCTGCGGCGTCATGTTCTTCGCCACCTGCCGCATCACCCCCTTGCTCAGCGTGTTGATGATGCTGTCTGGCGTGCGCAGCATCGAAATGAAGCTGCGCGGCGGGATGCGGCCGGTCGGATGGTCGTGGCACTCCGCGCAATGTGCCTCGTAGAGCTTGCCCCCGGCGTCCATCTCGCTCTGTGGGACATCGCCCGATGCGGTGATCACCGGCTCCGCGAACAGCTGCGCGGACAGGCCAAGGCTCACGGCCAAAAGGCCGACCGTAACGAAGCGATATCGTAACACTGAGGTTTCCCCTTATGATCGAGGCGGCGATCTTATTCGTTATGTTTTAAGACGCCAGGATGGATAGCTCATTTTTGGGCGTTTGATACGGATGCGGCAAGAATCGATTTTAGTCTTATCCGAGTCACCGCCGCAGGATTTGGCGTTGAAGAAAGGTTATCAGGGCAACAGGTTGGCAGAGATTCCACACTCATGTCACAGCATGACGGATCGGCGACGGTGAAAGAGGACACGACACACCCGATGACTGAGCGCACGAGCGGCGCTGAGATCGAGGCAGGCGCCGAGCGCGCAGCGCTGTCGCGCCTCAGGATCGCGGCCAACCTGTCGGGCGGCACCCAGGTGCGCGAGATCAAGGCCGGCATCCAGGCCGGCTTCAGCGGCTGGTGGTTCGGCCTCAAGCTGTGGCGCTGGGGCACGAAGGTGGCCGATGCGGTGCTGTCGATCCGCGGCAGCGGCCGCGGCGTGGCCAACGCCATCGAGCAGTTCATGCAGCAGGCCGATATCGATGTGGCCCGCTTCTCCATCGTCCGGTCACACCGCGAGCCCTCGGCCCTGTCGCGTGAGGCCGGGAAAAGCCGAGGCGTCTGGTATTTTCGGGGCCAGCAGGAACATCGCGACCTGCTGCCGCTGGGCGATTCGGTCGACGCCTTCCTCGGTCTGCTGGGGCGCCGCACCCGCCGCAACATCCGTCAGACCGCGCGCAAGGCCGAAGAGTTCGGCCTCGAATTCCGCTTCGCGGAGCATGGCGGCGGGCTCCGGATCGATTCGGAGATCGCCGCGCTGGCCGCGGCCAACCGGCCGGCTCCGATCGCCGTCGGCAGCATCGCGATCTTCGAGGAGATGCTGTCGCATCGGCCGAACAGTTTCGAATCCCGCGTGACCGATGCCGCGGGACGGCTGCTCAGCCTTTGCCGCGGCTTTATCCAGGGCGAGACAGCCTATCTGGTCTACCAGATGAACGATCCCGCCATTCCGGGCATCAGTCTAGCGGCGTTCCACGATTTCAGGCTGGTCGAGCAGCTGATCGCCCGGGGCGCGTCAGAGCTGATCTTCGTGATGGGCGCGCACCAGTTCAAACGCGTTTGCCAGGTTTCGTCGAAGGACGAGCTGATCACGATCCGGCCCAGCCCGCGCGGTCTCGCCGTTGCCTTCATGCTGGCGGTGGCGTTCCGGCACACCCGCTTCGGCGATGGCGTGAAGAATATCCTGATGATGGTCGCGCGCTATTGGTACGGGCTGCCCAGGGCAGCCTACGACCATGCGGTGCGGGCTTTCGCGCCCGGCAAGAACTGGGCGCGGGCGATCACCGCGGTGGTCGGCATGCTGATCGCCGCGGGGGCGGTCGGCGCCGGCATCATGATGCGCGAGGGGTTGGGCGCGTTGTCCTATATCACCGCCTATCCGGCCTTCATGGTCGCGACCTATCTGGGCGGCGCCTGGACCGGCCTGCTCACCATCACGGTCGGCGGGCTGGGCATCCTTTACTGGGTCATTCCGCCCTATGACTCGTTCGGCCTGGAGCGCACGATCGATGTGTGGTCCACTGCCGTTTTCCTGGTGAGCGGCCTGGCCATGTGGCTGTGGTCGGCGCGCCGTTCGAAACTGGCCGAGCCCGCTTGAGGTCTTAACGACCCGAACCTCGGCCGACAGGCGAGGGATGGGATGGCCGATCCGGCGAAACCCGCGATAACCGAACGCACAATCGCGGCGGGCGGCCTCTCGTTCGAGCTTCTGGAGGCCGGTGAGGGCGACCGGCTGGCGCTTTGCCTTCACGGTTTTCCCTCCCATCCGATGTGCTGGCGCGAGCAGCTGCCGGCGCTGGCGGCTCTCGGTTTCCGCGCCTGGGCGCCGGCCTTGCGCGGCTACGGCAAGACTACGCGGCCGGTGGGCGCCGCCAATTACACGGTCGCGACGCTGCTCGGCGATGTCGCCGCGCTCATCGATGCCTCAGGCGCGACATCCGTCGTGCTGATCGCCCATGATTGGGGTGGGCTGCTGGCCTGGTTTTTCGCCGCCCGCCGCATCCGCCCGCTCGACGGGCTGATCATCCTCAACGCGCCGCACCCGGCCTGCGCCGCTGTCGCCTACCGCAAATGGAAGCAGATGCGGAAGGGCTGGTACATCATGGCCTTCCAGATCCCATGGCTGCCCGACCTGATCCTGAGCGCCAACCGCGCCTGGGCGATCGGCCGGCTGATGGTCGCCGCCGGGGGCGGGAAAAAGATATTCCCGGCGGGGATCATCGACTTCTACCGCAACAACGCGGCGGGGAAGGGGGCGGTCACCGCGATGCTGAACTGGTATCGCGGGATGATGCGCGGCGGCGTCCCGACTGAGCTGGCGGGCAAGTTCCCGACCATCGAAACGCGGACCCTGGTCATCTGGGGCGACGCCGACGTGGCGCTCGATTTCTCATCGATCGCGGATGCGGGTAAATACGCCACGGACCTGACCCTGCACCGGCTGCCCGGTGTGTCGCATTGGGTGCAGGAGGAGGTGCCCGATCAGGTGAACGCGCTGATCGGCGAGTTTCTCACCTAACGGGTGGGAACCGGCTTCTCGCCGCGATAATCGTAGAAGCCGCGGCCGGACTTCTTACCGAGCCAGCCGGCCTCGACATATTTCACCAGCAGCGGGCACGGGCGGTATTTCGAATCCGCCAGGCCCTCATAAAGCATCTGCATGATGGCGAGGCAGGTATCCAGGCCGATGAAATCGGCCAATGCCAGCGGGCCCAGCGGATGGTTGGCGCCCATATGCATGGCGATGTCGATCGCCTCGACCGATCCGACGCCTTCGTAGAGCGTGTAGATCGCCTCGTTGATCATCGGCATCAGGATGCGGTTGACGATGAAGGCCGGATAGTCCTCCGCCATGGCAACCGTCTTGCCGAGCTTCTCCTCGGTCAGTGCCCGGATCGCCTCGTAGGTCGTGTCGGCAGTGGCGATGCCGCGGATCAGCTCGACCAGTTGCATCACCGGCGCGGGATTCATGAAGTGCATCCCGATGAAGCGTTCGGGCCGGTCGGTCGCCGAGGCCAGGCGGGTAATCGAGATGGACGAGGTGTTGGTGGCAAGGAACGCATCGGCCTTCAGGTGCGGCGTCAGCGCCTGGAAGATCGCCCGCTTGGTGTCCTCGTGCTCCGTCGCGGCCTCGATCACCAGGTCGCAATCGCCGAAATCCGGCAGCTCGTGCGTCGTGTGGATGCGCGCCATCGTGACGGCGCGCTCTTCGGCGGACAGCTTGCTCTTGGAGACCTGGCGTTCCAGATTCCGGTCGATCGCCTCACGCAGCTTGCCCAGCTGGTCGGCATTCAGGTCCTGGACCACGACGTCGAGCCCGGCGACCGCGCAGACCTGCGCGATCCCGGTGCCCATCTGGCCCGCTCCGACGAGTCCGACCTTCTTGATGTCCATCAGCGCACTTTATGTGGAGAGAGCCGGTACCTGCCTACTTGCTGAGTTCCTCGGCCAGCTCCGGCATCACCTTGAACAGGTCGCCGACCAGTCCGTAATCGGCGACGGAGAAGATCGGCGCCTCGGAATCCTTGTTGATCGCGACGATCACCTTGGAGTCCTTCATGCCCGCCAGATGCTGGATCGCGCCGGAGATGCCGACGGCGATATAGAGGTCGGGGGCGACGATCTTGCCGGTTTGGCCGACCTGATAGTCGTTCGGCACGAAGCCGGCATCGACCGCAGCGCGCGAGGCGCCGATGGCCGCGCCGATCTTGTCGGCGACCGCTTCCAGCAGCTTGAAGTTCTCGCCGTTCTGCATGCCGCGGCCGCCCGAGATCACCCGGCGGGCCGAGGTCAGCTCGGGCCGTTCGGACTTGGACAGCTCCTGGCCGATGAACTTCGACAGGCCGGCGTCGCCCTTCGACGCGATCTTCTCGACCGAGGCCGAACCGCCTTCGGCCGGGGCGGCGTCGAACGCCGTGCCGCGCACCGTCAGCACCTTCACCGCGTCCGAGGTCTGGACGGTGGCGATGGCGTTGCCGGCATAGATCGGGCGGGTGAAGGTGTCGGGGCCTTCGACGCTCATGATCTCGCTGACCTGCTGAACGTCCAGCAGGGCGGCGACGCGCGGCATCACGCTTTTGCCCATCGAGGTGGCGGTCGCCATCAGATATTCGTGGGATCCGCCCAGCTCGGCGATCAGCGGGGCCAGGTTTTCCGGCAGGCTATGCGCCAGCTCGGGCGCCTCGGCGAGGAGGACCTTGGTGACGCCGGCGATCTTCGCGGCGGCATCGGCGACGGCCTGGCAGCCTTCGCCGGCGACCAGCACGGTGATGTCGCTGCCCAGCTTTGTGGCGGCCGTTACGGCATTGCGCGTCGCGGGCTTCAGCGTCTGATTGTCGTGTTCGGCAATGACAAGAATGGCCATGGCTCAGATAACCTTTGCTTCGTTTTTCAGCTTGTCGACCAGTTCCTGCACCGTGGCGACCTTGACGCCGGCGCCGCGCTTCGGCGGCTCGACGACCTTCAGGGTCTTCAGGCGCGGGGCCGCGTCGACGCCCAGATCGGCGGCGGTGACCGTGTCCAGCTGCTTCTTTTTCGCCTTCATGATGTTCGGCAGCGAGGCATAGCGCGGCTCGTTGAGGCGGAGGTCGGTGGTGACGATCGCCGGCAGCTTCAGCTCGTCGGTCTCGAGGCCGCCGTCGACTTCACGGGTCACGGTGACCTTGCCGTCGCCCAGCTCGACCTTCGAGGCGAAGGTGGCCTGGCCCCAGCCCAGGAGCGCGGCCAGCATCTGGCCGGTCTGGTTGCTGTCGTCGTCGATCGCCTGCTTGCCGAGGATGACGAGCTCAACGCCCTCCTTCTCGGCCAGCGCCTTCAGTATCTTGGCGACGGCCAGCGGCTCGGCGCCTTCCTGGGTCACCAGGATGCCGCGGTCGGCGCCGATGGCCAGCGCGGTGCGGATGGTTTCCTGGGCCTGGGCCGGACCGATGGAGGCGGCGATCACCTCCTCGACCTTGCCGGCTTCCTTCAGCCGGACCGCCTCTTCGACGGCGATTTCGTCGAAGGGGTTCATCGACATCTTGACGTTCGCCAGATCGACGCCGGTCCCGTCGGGCTTGACCCGGACCTTGACGTTATAATCGATGACGCGCTTGACGGGGACGAGGACCCTCATTGGCTGTTCCATAATTTCGTTGCGTTTCCGCGGTCGAAACCGATAGCGGCCGAGCAGCGGGTGGGGTGGCGCGCACCTTAGAAGTCTGCTCGCGCCGATGTCAACGCGCGCCCATCCCCACGATATTGCCAGGAAACGCATGGCTCGTCCGTTCGGCTGATGAAGAAGCCTGCCGGAAGTGCCATTATCACTGAGGGCGATACGTAAAATAACGAATATGCCCGACGAATCCGCCGCGAGCCGGGCTGCCCATCTTGCGGGTCGCTTACAAGTGGCGGATGAAATGCTAGGTATTTGGGGAATATCGGATCGTTTGAATGTTTACGGGTATCGTTACGGACCTCGGCACCGTCAGAAGCGTGACGGCGGCCGGCTCGACGCGGTTCGAGATTCAAACCGCTTACGACATGAGCACCGTCGCCATGGGGGCCTCGATCGCTTGCGCCGGCGTCTGCCTCACTGTAGTCGAGCGCGGCGCGGATAGTTTCGTCGTCGACGTGTCGAACGAAACGCTTGCGCGCACGACGCTCGGCGGCTGGACGGCGGGGCATCGGATCAACCTGGAGCGGCCGCTGCGCGCGGGGGACGAGCTGGGCGGCCATATCGTTTCCGGGCATGTCGATGCGGTATCGCATGTAATCGAGCGCAGGCCCGACGGGGCCAGCGTCCGCTTCACATTTGCATTGCCGGCCCCGCTTGCGGGATATCTGGCGCCCAAGGGCTCGATCACGGTCGACGGCGTGTCGCTGACCGTCAATGAAGTAGAAGAAGGATTTTTCGGCGTGAACTTGATTCCGCACACGCTTGAGGTCACCAGCCTGGGGACCTTGCTGCCGGGTGCCAGCGTAAATCTCGAGATCGATGTGGTAGCGCGCTATCTCGCCCGGCTCATCCGTCCCGAACTGATGAGGGCGGCATGAAGACCAAGCCGAAACGTTTCGACTGGCCGGACGACAGCACAGCGATCTCGACCCCGGCCGAGCTGATCGAGGAGGCCAAGGCCGGCCGCATCTTCATCATGATCGACGATGAGGATCGCGAGAACGAGGGCGACCTCATCATCCCGGCCGAGCATGCCACGCCCGAGGCGATCAATTTCATGGCCCGCTACGGCCGCGGCCTGATCTGCCTGGCGCTGGACCGCCACCGGGTGGAAACGCTGGGCCTGCCGCTGGTATCGCGCCAGAACTCCTCGCGTCATGGGACTGCCTTCACGATTTCGATCGAGGCGCGCGACGGCGTGACCACCGGCATCTCCGCCGCCGACCGGTCGCACACGATCCAGGTCGCCATCGATCCGGAATCGAACGCGCGCGACATCGTCACGCCGGGCCATGTCTTCCCGCTGGCGGCGCGGGACGGCGGCGTGCTGGTGCGCACCGGCCATACCGAGGCCGCGGTCGACATCTCCCGCCTGGCCGGCCTGAACCCGTCGGCGGTGATCTGCGAGATCATGAACGACGACGGCAGCATGGCGCGCCTGCCCGACCTCATTTCCTTCGCCCAGCTGCACGGCTTCAAGATCGGCACGATCGAGGATCTGATCTCCTATCGCCGGCGGACCGAAAAGCTGGTCGAGCGCATCCTGGAGGAGCCGTTCAACAGCCGCACCGGCGGCGAGTTCCGGCTGATCATCTATGCCAACAAGGTGGCCTATGCCGAGCATATCGCGCTGGTGAAGGGCGACGTCTCAACGCCCGGGCCGGTGCTGGTGCGCATGCATTCGGTCAATATTCTGGACGACGTGCTGGGCGACATGGCTTCGAGCCGCAGCCGCGACCTGCATGCCTCGATGGAGGCGGTCGGCCGTGAGGGCAGGGGCGTCGTGGTGCTGATCCGCGAAGGCTATCCCACTTTTCTCAGCGACAAGCTGAAGGCTCGGCAGGAAGGCATCGAGCCCGATGGCGGGCACGAGCTGCGCGATTATGGCATCGGTGCCCAGATCCTGCGGGATCTCGGCGTCAGCGAGATGGTGATATTGTCGAACAACCCGATGACGGTCGTCGGCCTCGAAGGTTACGACTTGAAGATCGTCTCCCGGCGTCCCATTCCCGAACTGGAATCATGAACTACCGAGACCTTCGCATCCTCCTGATCGAGGCGCCCTACTACGAGGACATCGCGGCCGCTCAGCTCGACGGCGCGATGACGACCTTGGACGCTGTCGCAAAAGAACGTCAGGTCCAAATCACGACCGAGAAGATCAAAGTGCCCGGTGCGCTCGAAATTCCAGCGGCGATCAAGTTCTCGCTCGAGGGCAGGTGGGACGGTTATGTCGTGCTCGGCTGCGTCATCCGTGGTGAGACCTCGCATTACGATATCGTCTGCAACGAATGCGCCCGCGGCGTGCAGAATCTGGCGATCGAGCATGGGCTGGCTGTCGGCTTCGGCGTATTGACCGTCGAGGACGAGGAGCAGGCCTGGGTCCGCGCCAAGCGGAGCGAGATGAACAAGGGCGGCGAGGCCGCGAAAGCCTGCCTTGAAATGATCGATCTTCGCGACGAATTGAGGACCCTTTGACCGTCTTCGTCGGCAAGCGGCAGAAGACGCCGCCCAAGCCGCGATCCTCCGCCAAGGCCCGGCGCAGCGCCGCCCGCCTCGCGGCAGTCCAGGTGCTCTACGAGATCGCTCAGACCGAGCAGACCGCAGCTGAGGCTCTGGCGGGATTCATCGAGTTCCGTATCGGCCATGAGGTCGATGGTGAGACTTTCGTCGCAGCCGACGTGACCTTGCTGACCGCCATCGTGCGCGGTGCCGATGCCGAGCGGGCGGAGATCGACAAGGTGGTCGAAGCAGCTCTGCGGCCGCCGCTGGAACGCGACCGGCTGGAACTGCTGCTGCGCGTGATCCTGGTGGCGGGGACGTGGGAGCTGCTGCGCAACCACGAGATGCCGTCTGCCATCCTGCTGGCCGAATATGTCGGCATCGCCACCGCCTTTTATGGCGGGACCGAGCCGCAGCTGATGAACGGTGTGCTCGACCGCATCGCACGGACCCTGCGCCCCTATGAATTCGGCGTCACCGGCGGTGGGCAGATACCGGCCGGCGCGGCGCAGGGCTTCACGTCCAAGAGCGGCTGAGCCGCCGTGCCGGCGCTGGGCGAATTCGGCCGCATCGCGCGCTTTTTTCGCCCGCTGGCGGCAGGCTTTCCCGGTGCGCTGAACCTCACCGACGACGCGGCCATCCTGAACGTGCCGCCCGGCCAGGAATTGGTGCTGACCACCGATGCTATCGTCGCGGGGGTCCATTTTCTGCCGACCGACGCGCCGGGCGACGTCGCCCGCAAGGCGCTCAGGGTCAATCTCTCCGATCTTGCTGCCAAGGGCGCCCGCCCGCTGGCCTATACGCTGACCCTGGCGACGGGCCGCGATACCGGCGACGGCTGGGTCGAGGCTTTCGCTGCCGGGCTCGCCGCCGACCAGGCGGAATACGGCATCGCGCTGGCCGGCGGCGATTCGGTTTCGACCGAGGGGCCGGTCTGGGCATCGATCACCGCCTTCGGTCTTGTTGACGCAGGAAGAATGGTACGACGCGGCGGCGCGCGGCCGGGCGATGCGGTGCTGGTGACCGGCACGATCGGCGACGCCGCGCTGGGGCTGATGATGGAGCAGGGGCGCCTCGACGGCAGTGCCCCGGACCGGGAGGCCCTCGTCGGCCGCTATCGCCTGCCGCGGCCCCGCACCCATCTGGCTGCCGCGATCGGTGTCCATGCCCATGGCGCTCTCGACGTGTCCGACGGTCTGGCCGCCGATTTCGGTCATCTCTGTCTTGCATCGCAAGTAACGGGCAGAATTGAGGTTTCCCGGATTCCACTGTCGCCGGCCGCCCGGCGCGCCGTTCAGGCAGCCCCATCGCTGATCGAGCAGGTGCTGAGCGGCGGCGACGATTATGAAGTTTTGCTGACGGCCCCCGCCGATACCGTGCCGGAATTGCGCGCCGCCGCAACCGCGGCGCGAATCGATCTGACGGAGATCGGCTCAATAGACCGCGCCGATTCCACCGGAGAAGCCCATCTCATAGATGATGCCGGCAACCGGCTGAGCCTCGAAAAGTCAGGCTGGACGCATAGTTGAGCCGATGCCGGCGATGCGAGTTAATTGCTTTACAGCCATTTAAGCGCCCTGTATCCCGTCTCAGAACCAAACGCGGCAGTGCAGCGCCGGAAGGGCATGCGCAGCCGCCAAGAGCGAAGACAGGGACGGAGCAGAATGACAGCGTTTGACTATGTGATCATCCTCGGCGGGCTCGTCGCGGTACTCTACGGCATCGTCGCAGGACGATGGGTCATGGCGAAGGAAGCGGGCAACGCCCGCATGCAGGAAATCGCCACTGCCATTCAGATCGGCGCCCGCGCCTACCTCAACCGCCAATATACGACGATCGGCATCGTCGGCGTCGTCATCGCCATCATCCTGGGCGTAACGCTCGGCTATCTGGTCGCCGTGGGCTTCGTCATCGGCGCAGTGCTGTCGGGCATCGCCGGCTTCGTCGGCATGAACGTCTCGGTCCAGGCCAATGTGCGCACGGCGCAGGCCGCGACCAAGGGCATGGCCCCCGCGCTCTCCATCGCCTTCACCTCCGGCGCCGTCACCGGCATGCTGGTGGTCGGGCTGGGGCTGCTGGGCGTCGCCGGATATTTCTTCTTCCTGCGTTCGCTGGGCATTCCGCAGCGTGAGCTGCTGGAGGCGATGGTCGGCCTGTCCTTCGGCGCCTCGCTGATCTCCATCTTCGCCCGTCTCGGCGGCGGCATCTTCACCAAGGGCGCAGATGTCGGCGCCGACCTGGTGGGCAAGGTCGAAGCCGGCATCCCCGAGGATGATCCCCGCAACCCGGCCGTCATCGCTGACAACGTGGGCGACAATGTCGGCGACTGCGCCGGCATGGCCGCCGATCTTTTCGAGACCTATGCGGTCACGACCGTGGCCACCATGCTGCTGGGCTCGATCTTCTTCGAGGGCGAGACGCAAGCCAAGCTGATGCTGCTGCCGCTGCTGATCGGCGCGGTCTGCATCGTCGCTTCGGTGATCGGCACCTTCTTCGTGCGGCTGGGCGGCAGCAAGAACGTGATGGGCGCCCTGTATAAGGGCTTCATCGCAACCGCCGTCATCTCCTTTGCCCTGACCTTCGGCGCGATGTACGAGCTGCTGGGCGCGGGTTCGAGCTTCACCACCACCAGCGGTGCGGCTGTTTCCTTCACCTTCAACAATCTGATCGTCTGCGTGGTCACCGGCCTGGTCGTGACCGGCCTCTTGATCTGGATCACCGAGTATTACACCTCGACGGTCTATCGTCCGGTGAAGTCGATCGCGAAATCGTCGGAAACCGGTCATGGCACCAACGTGATCCAGGGTCTCGCGATTTCGATGGAAGCGACCGCGCTGCCGGTCATCGTCATCGCCGTCGGCATTATCGTCGCCTTCAGCGAAGCCGGCCTCTATGGCATCGCCGTCGCGGCGACCACCATGCTGTCGCTGGCGGGCATGGTCGTTGCGCTGGATGCTTATGGTCCGGTGACCGACAATGCCGGCGGCATCGCCGAAATGTCGAACCTGCCGCCCGACGTGCGCGTGACCACCGACGCGCTCGATGCGGTCGGCAACACCACCAAGGCCGTCACCAAGGGCTATGCCATCGGTTCGGCCGCCCTGGCCTCGCTGGTGCTGTTCGCGGCCTATGTGAACGATCTGACCCACTATTTCCCGACGCTGAACGTCACATTCAGCCTGACCGATCCGTTCGTGGTGATCGGCCTGTTCATGGGCGGCCTGCTGCCCTACCTGTTCGGGTCGATGGGCATGACGGCGGTCGGCCGCGCGGCCGGTTCGGTCGTGATCGAGGTCCGGCGTCAGTTCAGGGAAATCCCGGGCATCATGGAAGGCACGGCCAAGCCTGACTACAGCAGGGCCGTCGACATGCTGACCAAGGCGGCGATCAAGGAAATGATCGTTCCGTCGCTGCTCCCGGTCCTGGCGCCTGTCGTCCTCTATTTCGTGATCAACGCGGTCGCCGACCAGTCCAAGGCCTTCACGGCGCTCGGCGCGATGCTGCTGGGCACCATCGTCACCGGCCTGTTCGTCGCGATCTCGATGACCTCGGGCGGCGGCGCGTGGGACAATGCCAAGAAGTATATCGAAGAGGGCAATTACGGCGGCAAGGGCTCTGACGCCCATAAGGCCGCGGTCACCGGCGACACCGTCGGCGACCCCTACAAGGACACGGCCGGCCCGGCCGTCAACCCGATGATCAAGATCATCAACATCGTCGCCATCCTGCTGCTCGCGATCATCGCCGCGGTCAGCAAGTAAGGCAGCCCAAACGAAAAGCCCCGCGGTCTCCGGACCGCGGGGCTTTTTTTATTGGAGGCTCGAAAAGCGGCGATCAACCACCGCTATCGTCGCCGCCCTTCTTCTTTTTCTTCGAGCTCGGCCGGCCGATATTGCCGATCAGCTGCTCCATGAAGGTGATTTCGCGACCGACCGCCGGGGTGGTCTCGGAGAACGGCTCGACGTCGACGGTTTCTTCGAGGCCCACCCGGTCGACCAGCTTCACATGGTCGGTGTCGTCGAACTGCACGGCGATAACCTTGCGGTCGGTGATCTCAGGCCTGAAGAACGCTTCGCGCTCCGTCCGCTGGCCGATATAGTACCAGGTGTTGTCGTCGAAGGTTGAGGTGATGCTGGGCGAGCCCAGCGCCTCGAACACGTCGTTCTTGGAAGACGAACCGGCCTTCACCTGGCCGATGCGGTCTTCGTCCAGCATATTGCCGCGATTGGCGATGATCGGCTGGCAGCCGGCCAGGACAAGCGGAAAGGCGCAAGCCGTGAGCACCAGGCGCCGCACGGTTCGGGGGGAAAGGGATGATGTCATGGCCGTCATGAAAAGAGGCGGGCCGGAACGGGATTCGCCCCGGTTATCTGCGGGCGACAGTCGCACCGCCCGCCATTGCGTGTCAACGATGACTGTACTTAATGAGAGGCCCCGACCTGTCTTTGAAAGCCGCTGATCCGTGTTCTCCCGCTCCACATCGCCCCGGCGCATCGCTGCCGAGCTTTATTCCGAGGTCGTCGCGGTCGCCCGGACGCCCGGTTTCTATGCCGAGCTGGAGGTGCCGGACACGATCGAGGGGCGGTACGAGATGATCGTGCTCCATGTCGTCCTGCTGCTCAGGCGCATGCGGGCGCCCGGCGCACAGCAGAAGCGTCTGGCCCAGGCGCTGGTCGATTTCATGGCTGCCGATCTCGACCGCTCGATCCGGGAGCTGGGTGTCGGCGACATGAGCGTCGGCAAGTTCATGAAACGGCTGGGCCAGGGGCTGTACGGCAGGGCCGCGGCCTATGACGTCGCGCTGGATCAACATGACGCGGCGGTCTTGGAAGAAGCGATCCTGCGCAATATCTTCGACGGATATGATCCCGGGAACCGGATTCTCGCCATATTCGCGTGCTATGTTCGGGCCCAGAACGACCATCTCGCCGGCTTGGCCGTGGAACCGATCGCCGCGGGCCATGTCGACTTCCTGCCTTTTGCGGATATGAATCGTGGCGCTGAAACAGCCTGAACCCGAATTTTCACGTCTCTTCGCCGTCGACCGGCTGGGACAGTCCGCCATTACCGAGACGCTGCTCGCCGGCCCGGCGGAATGCGCCGCGCTGGCCAATCGGCTGGGGCTGGTCGAGCTCAGCCAGCTTTCCGCCGCCGTCACGCTCGAGCGGACTTTGGGCGGTCTGATCCATGTCAGCGGCCGCCTGGAGGCCGATGTCGTGCAGACCTGCGTCGTGACCCTGGTCGATTTTCCCAGCCATGTCGAAGACAGCTTCGCCCTCGATTTCGGCAATGCGCCGGCGGAATTCGGCGACGAAATCGATCTGGACCCGGACTACGACCCGCCGGAGCCGATCGAGGGCGGGGTAATCGATTTAGGTGAGCTGGTTGCCCAATATCTGGCACTGACGCTCGACCCGCACCCGCGCGCGCCGGGCGCGACGCTTGATACAGAACTGAGCGGCGCGGACATAGCCGAGACCTCGCCATTTGCCGTCCTCAAGAACTTGAAGACGACGAACTGAATTAACATGTCCCAGGGGCTGGTCCCCACCTTGCCGCGTACCGCGTTTTGCTTTATGGAAACCGCCTTTGCGAGCGGGTTGGGCCGTCGCAACCTCATTTCGATTCGAGTTGTGTTATGGCTGTTCCTAAGAAGAAGACCTCCAAATCCCGCCGCAACATGCGCCGTGCGCATGATGGCATCACCGCGGCCGGCGTCATGGAATGCTCCAACTGCGGTGAGCTGAAGCGTCCGCATCATGTGTGCGGTTCGTGCGGGCATTATGACGGCCGGGAGGTCGTGGAAGTCTCGGCTCAGGCGTGACTTCGTCCGGGCTTCGCGCCAAGGGGAAGTCCAATCTAGCCGCCTCCATTACGGTTGCCCTCGACGCCATGGGGGGCGATCACGCGCCTGAAATGGTCGTCGCCGGAGCAGATCTGGCGCGCGCCCGCTATCCGAACGTCAAATACATCCTTTTCGGCGATCAGGCCCGAATCGAGCCGCTGCTCGGCCAGTTCAAGGCGCTGCAGCCGCTGGTCACGATCCGGCATACCGACGAAGCGATCGCCAACGATGCGAAACCTTCGGCCGCGCTGAGATCGGGCCGCAATTCCAGCATGCGACTCGCCATCGACGCGGTTGCGTCGGGCGAGGCCGGCTGCGTCGTCTCGGCCGGCAATACCGGCGCTTTGATGGCGATGGCGAAGCTGGTCCTGAAGACCCTGCCGGGCATCCATCGGCCGGCCATCGCATCCTTCATCCCGACTGCGATCGGGGAAAGTGTCATGCTCGATCTCGGCGCCAATATCGAATGCGACGCCGACAACCTGGTCCAGTTCGCCATCATGGGCGCCATCTTCGCCCGCACGGTGCTCGGCATTCCCGAGCCGACCATCGGCCTGCTCAATGTCGGGGCCGAGCAGCTCAAGGGCAACGATGTGGTCAAGGAGGCTGCCGAGGCCTTGCGGTCGCAGCCCGTTCCCGGCCGTTTCCACGGGTTTATCGAAGGCAACGACATTCCGGGCGGTGCGGTCGACGTCGTCGTCACCGATGGCTTTACCGGCAATATCGCCTTGAAACTTGCCGAGGGGATGGGGAAACTCTATTCCGGATTCCTGCAGCAGTCGTTCCGCTCATCCATCATGGCGACCTTGGGCTATCTGATGGCGCGCAGCGCGTTCGCCAAGCTGCGTGAACGGGTCGATCCGCGGCGCTATAATGGCGGCATGTTCCTCGGCCTGTCGGGGGTTTGTGTGAAAAGCCACGGCGGCATCGATGCGTTCGGTTTTTCGAATGCGATCGGCGTCGCCGTCGATATGGTGGTTCAGGGCTTCAACGAGCGTATCAGCGAGGAATTGGAGCGGTTGGCGCCGGCGCCAGCTCCGGAGCCGGTTCCAGTGGTCTGACGACAACAACAACGTTCAAAGGCATCATGTTTCGATCGGTTGTCACGGGATGCGGGGCCTACCTTCCGGCGAAGACGGTCACCAATAACGACCTCGCCGTGCTGGTCGATACGTCCGATGAGTGGATCGCGCAACGCACCGGCATCCGCGAGCGCCATATCGCGGGCGAAGGGGAGACGACCTCCGACCTTGCGCTCAAGGCAACCAACATCGCCATGGAAGCGGCCGGCGTCGCCGGCGGCGACATCGACCTGATCGTGCTGGCGACGACGACCGCGGACCAGACTTTTCCCGCCACCGCGGTCAAGATCCAGCAGGCGATCGGCATGCTGGGCGGCGCGGCCTTTGACGTGCAGGCGGTCTGCTCGGGCTTCGTCTACGCCACGGCGGTGGCCGACAATTTTATCCGGGTCGGCCAGGCCAAGCGGGCGCTGGTCATCGGCGCCGAGACCTTCTCCCGTATCCTGGACTGGACCGACCGCGGCACCTGCGTGCTGTTCGGCGACGGGGCAGGGGCGATCGTGCTGGAGGCCAGGAGCGAGGCCGAGGCCGGCGGGCGCGGTATTCTTTCCACTCACATCCATTCCGACGGCCGTTACCGCGACATACTCTATGTTGATGGCGGCCCCTCGACGACCAACACGGTCGGAAAGCTGCGCATGAACGGCAAGGAAGTGTTTCGCCATGCCGTGAAGAACCTGGCCGATGTCGTTGAGGAATCTCTGGCCGCCAACGGGCTGGAGGCCTCGGCGATAGACTGGCTGGTGCCGCACCAGGCCAATCAGCGGATCATCGACAGCACCGCCAGGAAGCTCAACCTGCCGACGGACAAGGTGGTGTCGACCATTGCCCGCCATGGCAACACCTCGGCCGCGTCGATCCCGCTGGCGCTTGCCGAGGCGGTGGGAGACGGACGGATCAAGCAAGGCGATCTGGTGCTGACCGAGGCGATGGGCGGCGGTTTGACTTGGGGCGCGGCCCTAATTCGCTGGTGACTTTTCGGAATCATGCCGCCGATTCAAGGATTCGGCGCAAGCATTTGTAATTGACCGACTAA
>DATBAZ010000390.1:0-12716 GCA_036271255.1 Alphaproteobacteria bacterium | reverse complement strand
CTGGAGCAGTTCGACGCCCGTGACGCGGTCAGCGCCGCACTCAGGCTGGTGCGGCTGCAGGCGGACGAGGCCGGCATCAAGCTGCGCGGCGTGCTGCCGGGCGAGCCGATGACGGTGGATGCCGATCGGCGGGCGCTGAAGCAGATCGTGCTGAACCTGGTCTCTAACGCGCTGAAGTTCACCCCCAGTGGCGGTTCGGTGACCGTCACCGCCCAGGCCGTGGACGGGATGTTCGAGCTGGTGGTGGCCGACACCGGCGTCGGCATCGCCAAGGACGACCTGGAGCGGGTGACCCAGCCCTTCTTCCAGGTCGAAACCGCCCTGTCCCGCAAATTCGCCGGCAGCGGCCTGGGCCTCGCCATCGCCCGCGAGCTGGTCAATCTGCATAAGGGCAAGCTGGAAATCGAAAGCACCGAGGGCAAAGGCACCACGGTCCGGGTTATGTTGCCGCGCTAAGTTTGCGGAAAGCCGCGTTTCATCAGGTCATACGGGTGCGCCCAGCCCGGCAGCGCCGCGATGCGGCGGGTCCAGGCGTTGATGCTGGGGAAAGCGGCCCGGTCGATGCCGGTCGGCTCGTCGAAATAGAGATAGCCGACCATTGAGATGTCGGCGAGGGTCGGCCGGCCGGCGACGATGAAATCACGGCCGGCGAGATGGGTCTCGACTGTCTTGAAGGCGCCCGTCGCCCGCCCGCGCAGGAATTCGGTCACCGGCGTCTCGCCGCTCTTGTTGAGCCCGTACATGAACCGGAGCGTGGCGAAGTAGCTGGTGAATTTGTGGTTGTCGAACAGGATCCAGCGCCAGATCTCACGCGCCTCATCGTCGTTCGCCGGGCCGAACTTGCCGGTCTTCTCAGCCAGATAGTGCAGGATCACGCCGCTCTGCGAAATCTGCCTGCCCTGATGCTCCAGCACCGGAATTTCACCAAGCTCGTTGACCTCGGTCAGATAGCGCTCCGTGCGCTGTTCGCCGTGAAAGAAATCGACGAAGACCGCCTCCCAGTCGAGCTGGCAGAGATTGAGCATGAGGGCCGCTTTATAAGCGTTTCCCGATTCACCCATGCCATGGAGACGATATTCGGCCATCCAGCATATCCCTTATATATATTTAAATTATACTTGCTTATTTCTTTGAAAGTTTGGCCAGTACATCGTCCAATTGGTCCATGTTCTTATAGGCAATGGACAGTGTGCCGCTCGATCCATGCGCATCGATCGTCACGCGCAGGCCCAGCCGCTCCGTCATGTCGCGCTCGAGCGCAAGCAGGTCGGCATGTTTGGGCTTGGCCGATGCCGGGGCCGCCGCGGCCTTCGCCGCCGGCCTGGCGTCCTTGGTTTCATTGGCCAGCCGCTCGGTCTCGCGCACCGACAGGTTGCGGCCTGTAACCTGCTTCGCCAGCACTTCCGGATCGGGCGCGGTCAGCAGGGCGCGGGCATGGCCCGCCGAAAGCTCGCCGGACTGCATCATCGCCTTGACCCCATCCGGCAGGGCCAGCAGGCGCAGCATGTTGGCGACATGGCTGCGGCTCTTGCCGACCAGCTCGCCCAGCTCGGAATGGGAGTGGCCGAACTCATCCGTCAGCCGCTTATAGCCCTCGGCCTCTTCCAGCGCCGAGAGGTCCTGGCGCTGCAGGTTCTCGACCAGGGCGATCTCGAGCGCCTGGGTATCGGTGAGGCTTTGGACAATGACCGGCACGTCGTGCAGCTTGGCCCGCTGGGCTGCCCGCCAGCGCCGCTCGCCAGCGATGATTTCGTAGGCATCGGCTTCGCCGGCGATCGGCCGGACCAGGATCGGCTGCAGCAGCCCGTGCTGGCGGATCGAGGCGGCCAGCTCGTCGAGCAGCGTCTCGTCGAAATGGCGGCGCGGCTGGAACTTGCCGGGACGCAGATAGGTGACGGGCAGCGTCGATCCGCCGCCGGCGGGCGCTTGCGCTGGAGCCGGCGCCTCGGGCGTAGAAACCCGGTAAGCGGCCTCAGCCTCACCGAAAAGGTGGGACAGCCCGCGCCCTAAGCCTTTCTTCTTAATAGGATTTTCAGCCATTGCCGCGCTTCCCCTCGAACCGCCTCAGGAACTCCGCCGCCAGCTGGATATAGGCCTGGGCGCCGACGCAGCGATGGTCGTAGATCAGCACCGGCAGGCCATATGAAGGCGCTTCGGAGACTCGCACATTGCGCGGAATGATAGTCTCGAACACGGTGGCTGCGAAGTGGCCGCGCACGTCCTGGGCCACCTGCTCGGACAGCGAATTGCGCCGGTCGAACATGGTGAGGATGATGCCGGCCAGCTCCAGCTTGTCGTTGAAGGCCCGCTTCACCCGCTCCACCGTCTGGACCAGATAGGACAGCCCTTCCAGGGCATAGAATTCGGTCTGCAGCGGCACCAGCAGTGCGTCCGCCACCACCAGCGCGTTCAGCGTCAGCAGATTCAGCGATGGCGGGCAGTCGATCAGAATATAGTCGAACCGGCCGGCGATCGCGGCCAGGGCTTCCTTCAAGCGGTGTTCGCGCCGCTCGGAATTGACCAGCTCGATTTCGGCGCCGGCCAGGTCGACGGTCGAGGGGATGATCGACAGGCGGGGAATGGAGGTGGTGACGATCGCATCGGCGGCAGGAACCGCCCCCATCAGCACGTCATAGGTGCCGTTCTCGCGCTGAGCCCGCTCGATGCCGAGGCCGGTCGAGGCATTGCCTTGCGGATCCAGGTCGATGACGAGCGCCGTCTTGCCCATCGCCGCCAGCGCCGTGCCCAGATTGATCGCGGTCGTCGTCTTGCCGACCCCGCCCTTCTGGTTGACCAGCGCAAAGGTCCGGAATGTGCTCATGAGCGGGCCTCGGTTACTTGGGAAAGCCGGAAGATCGTCGATTCCGGGTCGGTCGCGCTGGGGAAGCGCTCGATCTTCATATGCCACTTGCGCGCGGCGACCGCCATCTCTTCTTCAGCCCGACGGCCCTTGGGAAACAGGCAGACACTGTTTTGCCCCAGGAATCGCCGCCCGAAGCCCAAAAGCTGGTCGAGCGGCTTCAGCGCACGCGCCGTGACAGTGCCCGCAACGAACGCTTTCACCGCCTCGGCCTTCTTCCCGTGTATGGTGACGGGAAGGTGGAGCGCTTCCGCCACGGACTCCAGGAAGGCGATCTTTTGCATATTGTTCTCGACGAGGTGCACCTTCGGCACGCCGAGGATCGCCAGCACCAAGCCCGGGAAACCAGCGCCGGTGCCGATGTCGACGACCGGCCGGTCGGGCTCGGGGATCAGCGGCAGAAGCTGCGCGGAATCCAAGAAGTGGCGTGTCCAGACGATATCCGCCGTTGTCCCGGAAATGAGGCTAAGTGTCTGATTTCGTTCGAGAAGGATGTTCTCGTAGCGCGCCAGCCGTGCCTCTGTTTCACGTGAAACAGGGAACGCCGCCAGGAACTCCGCGCGCGGATCAGCCGGCAAGGGCGGCCTGGGTGTCGGCCGCGGGCCGGCGCTTTACATGGCGCAGCAGGGCCGCCAACGCGGCCGGCGTGACCCCGGGAATGCGGGCGGCTGCCCCCAAGGTCGCCGGGCGCGCCTTGGTCAATGACAGGCGGATTTCGGTCGACAGACTGCCCACCGTCCCATAGTCGAGGTCCGCCGGCAGGATCAACGCGTCGTCACGGCGGAGCGCGCGGATATCCGCCTCCTGCCGGTCCAAATAGCCGGCATAACGTGCATCGATCTCGATCTGCTCGGCAACCACCGGCGAGAAGCCCCCGAGTTCCGGCCAGATCGCGGAAAGACGCGGCAGATCGATCCCGGGCAGCCGAAGCAGGTCCGCCACCGAACGCCGCACGCCGTCGGCATTCACATGGATGCCCATACGGCCCAGCTCGGGCGGCGTGGCGTTGAGGCCGGCGACCAACGCCCGCGCTGACGCCAGATCGCCCATCTTGGCGCGGAAAGCATCGATACGCGCCGAGCCCACGACGCCGAGATCGATTCCGAGACCGGTCAGCCGCTGATCGGCGTTGTCGGCCCGCAGGGTCAGGCGATATTCCGCCCGCGAGGTGAACATGCGGTAGGGTTCGGGCGCACCGCGCGTCACCAGGTCGTCGACCATCACCCCGATATAGCAATCGCCCCGGCTGAGACCCATGCCCTCCGCCCCGCCGGCGCAGCGCGCGGCATTGATGCCGGCGAGCAGCCCCTGCGCCCCGGCCTCCTCGTAACCGGTCGTGCCGTTGATCTGGCCGGCCAGAAAGAGGTTGCTGACCCGTCTCGTCTCCAGGGTCGGCTTCAACTCGCGCGGATCGACGAAGTCGTACTCGATCGCATAGCCGGGCCGGAACATCTCGGCCTTTTCCAGTCCGGGAATCGTCTTGAGCAGGGCCCGCTGCACCTCTTCCGGCAGGGAGGTCGAGATACCGTTCGGATAGATCGTCGGGTCGTCGAGCCCTTCGGGCTCAAGGAAGATCTGGTGCTGCGCCTTGTCGGCGAAACGCACCACCTTATCCTCGATCGACGGGCAATAGCGCGGGCCGCTCGCGGAAATCTGCCCGGAATACATGGGCGCGCGGTGCAGGTTGGCACGAATCAGGTCGTGACCGGCCTGACTCGTATAGGTGATGTGGCACGGAATCTGGGGCGTCGCGATCCGCTCGGTCATGGTCGAGAACGGTTCGGGCGGATCGTCCCCCGGCTGGACTTCGAGCATCGACCAGTCGATGGTCCGTCCGTCCAGCCGCGGCGGCGTCCCGGTCTTGAGCCGCCCCAAGGCGAAGCCGCAGGCCGCCAGCCGGTCAGACAGGCCCAGCGCCGGCGCCTCGCCGACCCGGCCCGCAGGGATCTTGGTCTCGCCGATATGGATCAGCCCGTTGAGGAAGGTGCCGGTCGTAAGCACCACCGCGCCGGCGCGCAGAAGGCGCCCGTCGCCCAGCACCACGCCGACGACGGCATCGTCGCCGTCCATGATCAGATCGACCACGCCGCCGGTCACGATTTCGAGCCCGGCCTGTTCGGCCAGCAAAGCCTGCACGGCCTGGCGATAGAGCTTGCGATCCGCCTGCGCCCGAGGTCCGCGCACGGCCGGCCCTTTCGACCGGTTCAGCATGCGAAACTGAATGCCGCCGCGATCGATGGCCCGGCCCATGATACCGTCCAGCGCATCGATCTCCCGCACCAGATGGCCCTTGCCCAGCCCGCCGATGGCCGGATTGCATGACATCACCCCGACCGTCGCCGCGTCATGCGTCACCAGCGCCGTGCGTGCGCCCATCCGCGCCGCAGCGGCCGCCGCCTCGGTCCCGGCATGCCCGCCGCCGACAACTATGACGTCCCATGTCTCCATGGCGGCGGAATGTAGGGATTTTGGGGAGCGGGGTCAAAGGCGGCCGGCGTGTTTCACGTGAAACACGCGGCGGTCACTTCCCGATGCAGAAATCCCGGAAGATCGCATCGAGCATGTCCTCGATGTCGATGCGGCCGGTGATCCGGCCGAGTTCTTCGGCGGCACGGCGCAGGTCCTCGGCCGCCAATTCCGGAAGCTCGGCGGTCAGGGCTGCATCCAGGGCGGCGAGGCAGCGGGTCAGAGCTTCGCGATGGCGAGCGCGGGTCGGCGGTGGCGCGCCACGATCGGCGAGCAGCCCGGAAACGCGCACGGTGAGGAATTGAAGAAGGATGTCGATGCCCTGGCCGGTTTTGGTGGAAATCGCAATCTCTTCGCCTCCCCCCTTGAGGGGGAGGTCGGCGGCGCTTTGGCCGGCGGGTGGGGGGTGATGGTCCCGCCCGCGCTCAGTCGGACTTGTGGCTGCGCTACCCCCCACCCGGCCCTTCGGGCCGACCTCCCCCTCAAGGGGGGAGGCGATGATCTTAGAAGAGCGAGGCTGCAAATCCGCCTTGCTCAGCACCACCACCGCGCGTTCGTCCAACAGCGCCAGCGTTTCCGCATCCCGATCGGCATCCGCCGCGAGAAGCGCCAGCACCAGATCAGCCGCTTCTGCCCGGGCCCGCGCGCGGCGGATGCCTTCGGTCTCCACCGCTCCAGCCGTGCGCCGCAGACCAGCCGTGTCCACCAGCACCACCGGATAGCCGCCAAGATCGAGATGGACCTCGATGGCGTCGCGTGTCGTCCCGGCCTCGGGCGAGACGATGGCGACGTCGCGCTGGGCCAATGCGTTCACCAGGCTAGACTTGCCGGCGTTGGGCGCGCCGACCACGGCAATGGTCAGGCCGTCGCGCAGGCGCTCACCGCGGCGGGCATCGGCAAGATGTTCCGAAACAGATGCCGATAGCGCCCCTATTTGTCCGGACAATTGGGCAACCGGATCGCCGACATCTTCGTCCGGAAACTCGATTTCCGCCTCCAGATGGGCGCGCAGGCGGATCAACTCGGTGCGCCAGCCGTCATAAAGTCCGGACAATGCGCCGCCGGCCTGGGCCAGGGCCTGCCGGCGCTGGGCCTCGGTCTCGGCCGCGGCCAGGTCGGCGATGGCTTCGGCTTCGGTCAGGTCGAGCTTGCCGTTCTGGAAGGCGCGGCGGGAGAATTCGCCCGGCTCGGCATGGCGAAACCCGGGCAGGCGGGCGAGCGCGGCGCCGATCGCCTCGGCGACGGCGCGGCCACCATGGCTGTGCAGCTCGGCTGAATCCTCGCCGGTGAAGCTGGCGGGGCCGGGAAACCACAAGACCAGTGCCTGGTCGATGGCCTCGCCGGTGGCGGGATCGGTCAGCCGGCGCAGGCTCGCGCGGCGTGGCGCGGGCGGCGTCTTGCCGGTCAGCAGCCGGATGCCATCGGCGGTGCCGGGGCCGGAAAGGCGCCAGACCGCGATCGCGGCCCGGCCGGGTGCGCTGGCGAGTGCGAACAGCGTCTCGCCGGTCATAATAGACGCAGGTCCGGCTCGGACTATTCGGCGGCGGCGGCGGGCAGCTGGTCGGGCCGCAACTCTTCCTGCTCGGTCGTCAACAGCAGCCGCTCTACGCGCTTGCCCTGCTTCAGGTGGGTCTCGATGATCTCGTCCAGGTCGGCGCGGGTGTCGTAGTGGTACCAGACACCTTCCGGATAGATCGCCAAGGTGCAGCCCAGCTCGCAACGGTCGAGGCAGCCCGACGCATTGATCCGCACATCGGCGAGGCCGGCGGTACGGGCCTGGGCCTTCATATAGTCGCGCAGCTTCTCCGAGCCCCGGCGCGCGCAGGACGGCCGCTTGGCCCCCTCGCCCCGGTCATTGGTGCAGACGAAGACATGCGCCTCGTAATAGGGCTTCGGATCGGTCGGCAGCGAACGGTCGGTCATGTGGGCGTACTCTTCCAAGGCTATTTCTTTTTCGGATCGCTCATCGCGTTCCAGAACATCTTCTGGAGGCTCTCGAGACCCTGCATCGATGCCGGGAGCCAGGTTTTCATCAGCGCGTCCGGCTCCATCGACCGCATCGCGGCGACCATCCTCTCCTCAACGTCCTTCATCAGCCGCTCCTGCATCGGAGCGACATCGGGCAGGCCGAAAAAGGCGCGGGCCTCCTCGGGGGTGCAGTCGATTTTGACATGGACCTTCATGGCGAGCGCACACTAACCAAACTGCGCCACGCGGGCAATTCCCGAGCAGGGCTCAAGAGGCGCTTTCCGGCGGCGCGGGCGGCGCTTCCTGCCGCCACATGACCCAGCCGAGCAGAATGCCGCCGAGGAGCCAGAACGCCACCTCGAACACCGACAGAGCCAAGGGCTGTCCCGGCCAGTCCCGCACCATCCGCGGCACGACCACGAAGCCGCCCCATGCCGCCGCCCAGATCCCGACAAAGCGCGCCGCGGATGCCCGGGCCCATAGCCCGAACCGGCGTCGCCACACAAAGAAACGACGGAGCGCGTCGCCCAACATTTGAAAGGTCCTGTCTGTTCGTTATAGGCGGCACCCTACCATAAACGGCAATCGACGAGAGAGGCGCAAACTGCGCTTGTCTCTCCTGCCGGATCGCCGTAGCTTCGCCCCTCCCCGCACCTCAACGATCGACACCATCATGCCGGATAACGTTCTCGACCAGGGCCCCGCCGACGCCGCGACCAGCGACAGCTCCGCCGCCCGCCTCAAATCCTTCGTCGAACGGATCGAGCGGCTGGAGGAAGAAAAGGCCGGCATCGCCGCCGACATCAAGGAAGTCTTCGCCGAAGCCAAGGGCACCGGCTTCGATATCAAGATCATGCGCCAGATCATCCGCTTGCGGAAAATGGAGCAGGCCGACCGGCTTGAGCAGGAAGAGCTGCTTGACCTGTATCAGCGCGCGCTGGGGATGATCGTCTAAGCGGCGAGCAGCTTCGCCAAAACGCCTGTCGCCCGCCCCAGATCCTCCGCCTCCATGGTGAAGGACGGGGTCAGATAGACGATATCGCGGAACGGCCGGACCCACAGTCCAGCCTCGACGCAGGCGCGCTGCAGCGCCTTGGGATCGTTGAGCTTTAGCTGCACCACGCCGACGGCGCCCATCACCCGCACATCGGCGATGCCGGCGATCTTGCGGACGGGTGCCAGCCCATCCTTCAGCTCCTGCTCGATCGCCGCCACCTGGGCCAGGCGCGGCTCGGTCTCGAACAGGTCCAGCGAGGCATTGGCGGCCGAGCAGGCCAGCGCATTGGCCATGAAAGTCGGCCCGTGCATCAGGGCCTGGCCTGGATCGTCCGACCAGAAGCCGGCGAAAATCCTGTCCGACGCCACGGTCGCCGCCAGCGCCATGGTGCCGCCGGTCAGCGCCTTGGACAGGGTGACGATGTCCGGCACCACGCCGGCCGCCTCGCAGGCGAACATCGTGCCGGTGCGGCCGAAGCCGGTGAATATCTCGTCGAAAATCAGCACCAGACCGTGGCGGTCGGCCGCCTCTCGCAGCCGGCGGAGAACCTCGACGTCATGGAAGATCATGCCGCCGGCGCCCTGGATCAGCGGCTCGACGACGATCGCGGCCAGGGTCTTGGCATTCTCGTCCAGAAACCGGTCGAAGGCGGCGATCGAGGCGGCATCCACCGGTAATTCCAGCATCGGCTGGGGCGGCAGCAGACCGGTGAACAGGCTGTGCATGCCCTCGCCCGGGTCGCAGATCGCCATCGTGCCCAGCGTGTCGCCGTGATAGCCGCCCCGGAAGGCGAGGAAGCCGGTGCGGTCGCGCACGCCCCGGTTCAGCCACAGCTGCATCGCCATCTTCATCGCCACCTCGACCGCGACCGAGCCGGAATCGGTGAAGAAGACGCGATTGAGATCGCCCGGCAGCATCGCCGCCAAACGTCTCGCCAGGGTCAGCGCCGGCTCATGCGTCAGCCCGCCGAACATGACATGCGGCATGGTCTCGAGCTGCCGGGTCATGGCGGCCCGGATATGGGGATGGTTGTAGCCGTGGCAGGCGGTCCACCAGGAGGCGATCCCGTCGATCAGCACCCGCCCGTCGGCCAGATGGATGCGCACGCCCTCTGTCCGCGCGACGGCCAAGGGCGGCGCGGCCGTCTTCATCTGGCTGTAGGGCGTCCAGATATGGGGGAAGCCGGCCTCGAACCAGGGAGTATTCACTGCTGCTCGCTTTCTTTACCTCGCCCCTCGGGGGAGAGGTCGGCGGCGCAGCCGACGGGTGAGGGGGGCTCTCGCCACCGGCTCACTGAATCGAAAGCTGGCTTCGGACCCACCGGGAGACAGATGGGCGGCGGCTAGAGCCCCCCTCGCCCGGATCGCTACGCGATCCGACCTCTCCCCCGAAGGGCGAGGCATTATTCAGAACCTCACGCCATCGCGCTCATGCCCAGCCGTTCCAGCAGGGCCATGTCGCGGTCCTGGGCGGGGTTGGGCGTGGTCAGCAGCTTGGGGCCGTAGAAGATCGAGTTGGCCCCGGCGAGCAGGCACAGGGCCTGGGTCTCGTCGGTCATGTCCTCGCGGCCCGCCGACAGACGAACCATCGATTCCGGCATGGTGATGCGGGCAACGGCAATGGTGCGGACGAAATCGATCGGGTCCAGCTCAGCATTGCCGGCCAGCGGCGTGCCCTCGACCTGGACCAGCATGTTGATCGGCACGCTCTCCGGATGGCTCGGCAGGGTCGCCAGGGCCTGGATCATACCGACCCGGTCCTCCAGCCCCTCGCCCATGCCGACGATGCCGCCGCAGCAGACATTGATGCCCTGCTCACGCACCGCATCCAGCGTATCGAGCCGATCCTGATAGGTGCGGGTGGAAATGATGTCGCCGTAGAATTCCGGCGAGGTGTCGAGATTGTGATTGTAATAGTCGAGGCCGGCATCCTTCAGCCGCGCCGCCTGCGGCGGGGTCAGCATGCCGAGCGTCACGCAGCTTTCCATGCCCATCGCCTTCACGCCCTCGATCATCGAGCAGACGGCGTCGAGGTCGCGATCCTTGGGCGAACGCCAGGCCGCGCCCATGCAGAAGCGGCTGGCCCCGGCCTCCTTGGCGGCGCGCGCCTCGGCCAGCACGGTCTCGACATCCATCAGCTTGGAGGCCTTGAGCTCGGTCTCATAGGCCGAGCTCTGCGGGCAGTAGGCGCAATCCTCGGGGCAGCCGCCGGTCTTGATCGACAGCAGGGTCGAGATCTGGACCTGGGTCGGGTCGAAATTCATGCGGTGGACGGTCTGCGCCCGGAAAATCAGCTCCGGGAACGGCAGGGCGAACAGGGCGCGGATCTCCGCCCGGGTCCAGTCGGTGCGGACAACACCCAGTTCCTGGGCCCCGACACGGGGCTGAACGAATGAATCGATACTGACGACAGACATTTCCACTATCCACTTAGCTATTTCGGCCACCGGGGGCTATTTCCGGGCGGGTCTTGCCTTCGCGAAAACCAGCCGTCACACCATGAGCCGTGTCCCGCTTGTAAACGGTAGTGCGTTACTTTGTCATCCCTCGACGCCTTCGCCTCGGAAAAGCTCGCCCAGCTTCAGCGCCGGTCGCTGCTGCGCACCCTGGTCGAAACCACCCGGACCGAGGATATCTGGGCGGTGCGGAACGGCCGCAAGCTGCTGTCTTTCTCCTGCAACGACTATCTCAATCTCAGCCACCATCCAGCGATCAAGGCGGCGGCGAAGAAGGCGGTCGAGCGTTACGGCGTCGGCTCCGGCGCCTCGCGCCTGGTCACCGGCAACAATCCGCTGTTCACCGAGCTGGAGAGCAAGCTCGCCGCGCTGAAGCGGACCGAGGCGGCCTGCGTCTTCGGTTCCGGCTACCTCGCCAATACCGGGATCATCCCGACCTTGGCCGGATCGAGCGACCTCGTGCTGATCGACGAGCTGGCCCATTCCTGCATCATGACCGGCGGCAAGCTGACCGGCGGGCGGATGGTCACTTTCCGCCACAACGACCTCGCTCATCTGGAAGAGCTGCTGGTCCACCACCGCGGCCACCACCGCCACGCGTTGATCGCCACCGACGGCGTATTCTCGATGGACGGCGACCTGGCGCCGCTGCACGGGCTGGCGGCGCTGGCCAAGACTCACGACGCCTGGCTGCTGTCGGACGACGCGCACGGCATCGGCGTGGTCGGCGGCGGACGCGGGTCCAGCTTCGCCGACGGCGCCAAAGCCGACGTCCCGCTGCAGATGGGCACCCTGTCCAAGGCGATCGGGGGCTATGGCGGCTATCTCTGCGCCTCCCGGCCGGTGATCGACCTGATCAAGAGCCGGGCCCGCACCTTCGTCTATTCCACCGGCCTGCCCCCCGCCTCGGCCGCCGCGGCCATCGCCGCGCTCGACCTGATCGAGACCCAGCCGGACTACGCGGCGCTTCCTGTCGCCAAGGCCCGGCTGTTCACCCGCCGGCTCAATCTGCCAGAGGCGTTGAGCCCGATCGTTCCCATCCTGATCGGCGACGCCAAGGCGGCGCTGGCCGCCTCCGCGGATCTGGAGGCGCAGGGCTTCCTGGTCGTCGCCATCCGCCCGCCGACCGTGCCGGCCGGCACCGCGCGGCTGCGCGTCGCCTTCACCGCCCAGCATCCGGACAGCGAGGTCGAACGCCTCGCCGACGCGATCTCGCAATATATATCGCCGACATGACCGCGCTCTTCGTCACCGCAACCGGCACCGACATCGGCAAGACCTTCGTCACCGCCGGCCTGATCCGCGCGCTGCGCCGCGCCGGCCGCGCCGTCGACGCCGCCAAGCCGGTGATCAGCGGATTCTCGACGGACGCGGTCGCCGCCAGCGATACCGGCGCGCTGCTGAGCGCGATGGGGCGGGACCTTTCCGCCGAGGAGGCTATCCGCATCTCGCCCTGGCGCTTCGCCGCCCCGCTCTCGCCCGATATGGCGGCGGAGGCCGAGGGCAAGACAATCGATTTCGGCGCCGTAGTCGCCGATTCCCGCGCCCGCATCGCCGCGAGCCCGGACGTCCTGCTGATCGAAGGCGTCGGCGGCATCATGGTCCCGCTCGACGATCGGCACACCGTGCTGGATTGGATGGAGGCTTTGGCACTGCCGGTCCTGCTCGTCGCCGGCAGCTATCTCGGCACGATCAGTCATACGCTGACGGCGGTGGATGCGCTGACCCGGCGAGGATTGAAGGTCGCAGCTTTAGTGATCAGCGAAACCGAAGGCAGCACGGTCAGCATGGAGGCAACCATCGCGACGCTGCGTCGGTTCATTCCGGAGGAAATTGAGATCCTGGCTTTGCCGAGGCTGGATGGTCCGGACCACCCAGCTTTCGATCAGTTAGCGGAATTAGTCGCAAAACCGTAGGGTGGTGCTGAGCGCAGCGAAGCCCACCGTTCTACGCCCTGGATGGTGGGCTTC